>PLDT01000309.1:0-8982 GCA_003136255.1 Actinomycetota bacterium | reverse complement strand
ACCAGCACGTCGAGACCGACCCGCAGGCCCGCCGTCGCGGCCTGGCCGGGACCCTGGTCTGGACCGCGGGCCGGTACGGGCGCCAGGTTCTGGGCACCAGCACGTTCGTCATCGTGGCCGACCCGGCCGACGCGGCCATCCGCGTCTACCAGGCCTGCGGCTTCACCCCCCGGCAACGCCAGCTCAGCCTCGAGCGACCCCCGCCAGAATAAAGGCGCCCAGAATAAAGGCGCGCAGAATAACGGGCGCAGCACAAGGGGCTGCCCGCGCAGGACAAGCCGCTGTTCCGTGACCACCGCGGAGACCAGCTCGGCCGGGGTAATGTCGAAGGCCAGGTTGATCGCCTTGGTCCCGGCCGGGGCGGCCGGGACCGTCACCTCTTCGTCGGCTCGCTGCTCGATCGGGATCGCCGTGCCGGCCGGCGTGGCCGGGTCGATGGTCGATTCGGGCGCCGCGACCACGAACGGAATGCCCGCCTGGCGGGCCGCGAGGGCCAGGCTGTAGGTGCCGATCTTGTTGGCCACGTCGCCGTTGGCTGCGATCCGGTCGGCGCCGACCACCACCGCGTCGGCGCGCCCCTGGCTGATCAGGAACGGGGCCGCGCCGTCGCAGACCAGGTGGTGCTCGATGCCGAGCTGGTCCAGTTCCCAGCAGGTCAGCCGGGCGCCTTGGAGCAGCGGCCGGGTCTCGTCCACGATGACGTGGCTGAGCGCGCCCGCCACGTGCAGCGCGCGGATGACCCCGAGCGCCGTCCCCCAGCCCAGGCAGGCCAGGGCGCCGGTGTTGCAGTGCGTGTGCACGCGGAGCGGCCCGGCGCCGCACGCCTGGAGCAGGTACGCGGCGCCCCGCTCGCTGATCTGGTGGCTGGTCGTGTCGGCGAAGTCCACCACGGCCAGGGCCGCGGCCTGCACCGCCGCGTCGCCGTCCCCGATTCGCGCGGCGACCGCGGCCACCTCGCGGCTGAGGTTCACCGCGGTGGGCCGGGCGGCGGCGATCCGCCCGATCTCCGCCGCCAGCCGCGTGTCGTCCCAGCCCTCGTTGCACCCCTGGCGGACCGCCAGCGCCACGCCCAGGGCGCCGGCCGCGCCCAGCAACGGCGCGCCGCGGATGGCCAGGCTGGTGATCGCGCGCACCAGCTCGTCCACGGTGCCGATCCGCAGCGTGCGGACCTGGTGCGGCAGCGCGGTCTGGTCGAGCGCCTCGATATGCCCGTCCCGCCAGGCGAGCACGTCAGGGTGGTCCATACCGTTGAACCTATGCTGCTGGAACAAGCGCGGGACGACGTGGTCCGGACCTGCCGCGAGCTGGCCGCGGCCGGCCTGGTCGTGGGGACGTCAGGCAACGTGAGCGTCCGGTCCGGCGACCTGATCGCGGTCTCGCCCAGCGGGCTGGACTACGCCGACCTGACCGCCGGACTCGTCGGGGTGCACCGGCTGGACGGCGCGCCGGTCGAGGCGCCGCTGCGCCCGACCAGCGAGATGCCGCTGCACCTGGCGGTCTACGCCGTCACCGGGGCCGGAGCCATCGTGCACACCCACCCGGTCGCCGCGACGGCCCTGTCCACCCTGACCACCGAACTCCCGGCCATCCACTACCAGGTCGCCATGTTCGGCGGCCCGGTGCCGGTCGCGCCGTACGCCACCTACGGGAGCGAGCAGCTGGCCCGCAACGTGGCCACCGCGCTGACCGAGCGGACCGCGTGCCTGATGGCCAACCACGGTGCCCTGACCACCGGCCCCGACCTGAGGTCGGCCCTGACCGGGACCCGCTATCTGGAATGGCTCTGCGAGGTCTACCTGCGGGCCCTGGCCGCGGTGCCGTCAACAACGGGCCAGGTCACGGGCCCGCGCCTGCTACCGGCCGACGAGATCACGCTCGTGGCCGGCCAGCTGGCGAGTTACGGGCAGCGGGCGCCGGACGGTAAACCGGCCCGCTAAACGCGGCGGCTAATGAGCAGCGGCCCCTGATTAGCAGCGCCCCGCGTAGGCGCCACTGGTGTAGGTGGTCCACGCGCCCCAGTCGTGCCCGTCGTCGGAGATGGCGATCGCGGCCTTGGCGTTCCCCATCGCGTTGAAGGTGGCCATCGACGGGCCGTGCGAGGCGTTGATCTGCCAGTAGCCGTAGTCATCGGTCGGGCTCAGCGCGTACTGGTTGCCGCCCGATTCGGCCATGGCGATCTCGGCGGCCATGAAGGCCTCGGCGTGCGAGCCGCCGGCCGCCTCCCACAGGTCCTCGAGGCCGTTGCAGCCGAGCGTACCGCCCAGACGGGAGGCCGAGGAGGTCAGCGTGGCCGTGGTCTTGGTCGCGGTCTTGGCGTGCTTGGCCGAGTAGGACGCGGCGTGCGCGGGCGGGTCGGACGGGATCTTCAGGACCTCGCCCGCGTAGATGCTGTTCGGATTGCTGACCACGGACTCGTTCACGTGCCATAGCCAGGCCCAGTCCGCCGACTTGCCGTAGAAGCGCTGCGCGATGCTGGACAGCGTGTCGCCCGCCTGGACGGTGTAGGTGCGGGTGGCCGGCTGGTCGTGCCGGACCGCAGCGTCGGTGTGGACCTGCTCGGCGACCGTCGAGACCTTGGCCGAAAGGCTAACTGCGGCCTGCGCCTGCGGGGCCACGGCAACCAGCACGCCCGCGATGGCCACCGCGGGAGCGGCCTTGGTGGCCACCCCGGCCACCTTCTCGACCTGTGACGGCTGGGTGTGCCTGCCCGTGCGCCGGATCTTCTTCGGCCGACGGTGCAAGTGCGGTGAATCCACAGAACTCTCCAAGTAGTTTTCGCGCCCGCCTGTCCGTCCCCTGAGGGGACCTTTCGGGGGGCTTGTTACTGCCTGTGATGCTGAGGGTTGTATCTGCCATCCGGCGGTCTGTGCCGTCTGCGGAAGCATGGCAGCAACCAACTCGGCCTCGCAGGCAAACTGAGTTATTTCTGTGACGCATCTGTGATCTTGTCGGGGCAACCCGGGCGGGACTGGAATAATTCGGGAGTGACCGATCACGGCTTGAGGTACTTCGAGGACTACCTACCAGCGGCTTCCTACGACTGCGGAAGCTTCAGCGTCAGCGAAGCTGAGATCATCTCTTTCGCTGTCCAGTTCGATCCGCAACCCTTCCATGTCGATCCCGAGGCGGCGGCCCGCGGCCCGTTCGGCGGGCTGATCGCCAGCGGCTGGCACACGGCCGCTCTGGTCATGCGGCAACTCGTGGATCACTACCTGTCGGCCGAGGCGAGCCTGGGCAGCCCGGGGCTGGACGAGATGCGCTGGCCCAACCCGGTCCGCCCGGGAGACACGCTCCGTGTCCGGGCTACGGCGGTGGAGGCGCGCCGGTCGCTGAGCAAGCCGGACCGTGGCATCCTGAAGACCATGATCGAGGCGGTCAACCAGGACGGCCGGACGGTCATGCGGGCTACCGCCACCAACTTCCTCCGCGTCCGCCCAGACCCGGACACCTGAGATAGGGGGACCATGCTGTACGCCTTCGGTTTCGAACGAGTCGGCGTCGTGGTCGGCGACCTGTACTTCAAGGATCCCCATCCGGCCAAGGGCCAGGAAGGCGCCGAGCACGGGGTCCGGGTCGAGCTCCGGGTCCTCGAGCGCGGCGCGCTGAAAGGGTCGATCTACTCGGCCCAGCCGATCGAGGTCGGCCGGCCGATCTGGCGGGCCGACCTGCTAGAGACGGTCGACGGGCGCCCAGGCAGCTTCAACCGCACCCATCATCACCCGGTGTTCCGCGACTGGGACCCGACCAGCCGGGTCTTCGTCCGGGAGCTGTCCGCCGACCCGCTCGGCTGGCTGGGCGAACGCCTGGCCGACCTGGACGGCCTGCTGGCCGCGGCCGGGTTCGGGCCCGAGACGGCCGGCCCCGACGACGCCGACCGCCTGCGCGCCGTCGCCCCCGAGATCGTGGACGCCACCCGCCGCCTGCTGGACCAGGTCCGGGCCGGCGACCTAGGCACCCCCCCGCACGACCGGGCCCCGGCCGGCGAGCCGGTCGGCATCCGCGCCGGCTGGCTCTAGGCTGGGGCGCTGAGCACGTGGCTAGTGACACCACGCGGCGGCTGATCTTGCTGCGGCACGCCAAGTCGGACTGGCCGGACGTACCCGACGCCGACCGGCCGCTGGCCAAGCGCGGCCGCCGCGACGCTCCCCGGATCGGCCGCTGGCTGCACGAGCAGGGCTACCAGCCCGACGTGGCGGTGGTCTCGGACGCGTGCCGGACCCGGCAGACCTGGGACCTGGTGGCCCCCGAGCTGGGCGGGTCGCCGGCCGTCCGGTTCGAGCCGCGTGCCTACGCCGCTAGCGCCCAGACTCTGCTCTACCTGGCCCAGGAGCTGCCCACCCGGTACCGGACCGCGCTGCTCATCGCGCACAACCCGGGCCTTTCCGAGCTGGCCACCAGCCTGGCCGCCCCGTCGGCCACCAGCAACGGCCCGCGCCCCGGAATCAGCCTCCCGACCGCCGCCGTCGCCGTCCTGGAGTTCCCCGGCGACTGGCCCAGCCTCACCCCCGGCCACGCCCGCCTCACCAGCCTCACCACCCCCGCCGACCTCTGACTCCGGAACGTCGTGGCTGTGGCACCGTGGTGGAAAGGCACACTAGGGTGCCACATCCACGTCGTGGGGAGCGCCCGCAAGCCGCCCGGCACGCGCCCGTGAGCGGGCCGGGGGCCCCGGAATGGCGCGGCGCCGTAGGCGGTTGGCCAAGCCGGAACCCTCACCACTGAAGGAGAGCCACGATGTCGCTGACCTTTTCGGGTGGCCCGCTGTCCGGGCGCGCGCCGGAGACCGTCAATTACCGGATCGAAGGGCCGGCGCACAAGCTGCTGATGCACGAGTTCCCCCGCCGGGTGCGGGCCACCTTCGGCCGCCAGACCGTGGTCGACACCACCCGCGCGGTGCTGTTGCACGAGACCGGGCTGCCGCCCCAGGTCTACGTGCCGATCGACGACATCCGCGCCGACCTGATTCAGCCCACCGAGCACCACACCTATTGCCCGTTCAAGGGCACCGCGTCGTACTGGACCGTCGCCGCGGGCGACCAGACCGCGGAGAACGCGATCTGGTCCTATCCGGAGCCGAACCAGGAGGCGAGCTGGCTGAAGGGCTACGCCGGCTTCTACTGGGGCGCCATGGACGAGTGGTACGACGAGGACGAGCGGGTCGAGGGCCACCTGCGTGACCCGTACCACCGGGTCGACGTGCGCCGGAGCTCACGGCCCGTCCGCGTCCTCCTGCGCGAAGGCGGCACGCTCCTGGCCGAGACCAGCCGGCCGCTGCTGCTGTCCGAGACCGGCCTGCCGAACCGCTTCTACATCCCGGCCGAGGACGTCCGCCAGGACCTGCTCGAGCCCAGCGACTTGCATACCGTGTGCGCCTACAAGGGCACGGCCTCGTACTGGTCGGTCCACGCGGGCGACCGCAAGCTCACCGACGCGGTCTGGTCCTACCCGCAGGCCGAGGGCGACTCGGCCGCGGTCAGCGGCTACCTGGCCTTCCGGCACGACGACCTGACCGTCGAGGTCGGCCAGCCGGGCGCATAACCAGCCGGGCGCATAACCNNCCCCGAGCCGCCCACGCGAGGCCGGACGGCGAAGAACCACGGACCGTTCGGCCAAAACCAGAGCGTGTGGCGGGCCACCGTAGGAAACGGCGGCCCGCCACACCCGAAGAAAGACCTACTCCGCGCCGAACGACTTGATCTCGGCCTCTTCGGCCTCGGTCAGCTCGCGCGGCACCTCGCCCTTGGCGTGCTTGGCGTTCTGCACCTGATGCCGGATCTGTTCCACGATCTCCGGGTTGGCCAGGGTGGTGATGTCGCCGACGTCGGCGAAGTTGGACGTCGCGGCGATGACCCGGCGCATGATCTTGCCCGACCTGGTCTTCGGCATGTCGGGCACGATCCAGATGTTCTGCGGCCGCGCGATCTTGCCGATGTCGGTCTCGATGGCCTTCTTCACCTTGGCCTCGATCTCCGGGCTCGGCTCGATGCCGGGCTTGAGCGAGATGTACATCTCGACGGCCCGGCCGCGTACGTCGTCGATGACCGGAACGGCGGCCGCCTCGGCGACCTCCGGGACGCCCAGGGCGGAGGACTCGAGCTCCTTGGTGCCGAGCCGGTGCCCGGCCACGTTGATCACGTCGTCGACCCGGCCCAGGATCCGGAAGTAGCCGTCTTCGGCCTGGACCGCGCCGTCGCCGGCGAAGTAGGGCCAGTCGTGCCAGTCCTTGCTGTCCGGGTCCTTGTTGTACTTGGCGAAGTACGTGGACACGAACCGCTCGGGCTGCCCCCAGATCGTCTCGAAGATGCCGGGCCACGGGTTGCGGGCGACGATGTTGCCCGCCTTGCCGCTGCCCTGCGGGATCGCCTCGCCGTTCTCGTCGAAGATGTCGAGGTAGATGCCGAGGGCAGCCGGGCCGCAGCTGCCCGGCTTCATCGCGTACAGGGCGGGCAGCCCGGTGCCGATGAAGCCGCCGGTCTCCGTCTGCCACCAGGTGTCGACGATGACCGCCTCTTCCTTGCCGACCGACTTGTAGTACCAGCGCCAGACCTCGGGTTCGATCGGCTCGCCGACCGTGGTCATGTGCTTGAAGTGGTAGTTGTACTTGGCCGGCTCGTCCGGGCCGACCTTGCGCAGCATCCGGATCGCGGTGGGGGAGGTGTGGAAGATATTCACCCCGAGCCGCTCCGCGATCCGCCAGGGGCGCCCGGCGTCCGGGTAGTTCGGCGTGCCCTCGTAGATCACGCTGGTGGTGCCCAGCGAGAGCGGGCCGTAGACGATGTAGGAGTGGCCGGTGATCCAGCCGATGTCGGCCATGCACCAGTACGTGTCGTCCGGGTGGATGTCCTGGTAGTACTTGGACGTGCCAGCGACGTAGGACAAGTAGCCGCCGGTGGAGTGCTGGCAGCCCTTGGGGCGCCCGGTGGTGCCGCTGGTGTACATCAGGAACAGCGGCGCCTCGGCCGGCATGGAGACCGGCGCGACGACCGCCCCGCGGTGGTCGGCGAGGAGCTCGTCGACGAAGAAGTCCCGGCCCTCGACCATCGGCGTCCCGGACGAGTACTCGCCCGGGAAACGCCGCCAGACCAGCACCTTCTCGACCTCGGTGCCTTCCTTGCGGGCCGCCTCGACCGCCTCGTCGGCCTTGACCTTGTGGTCTTGGACGACGCCACTGCGGTAGTAGCTGTCCATCGTGATCAGGATCTTGCTGGTCGAGTCGGCGATGCGGTGCCCGCAGGCGGCCCCGCTGAACCCGCCGAACACCTGGGAGTGGATCGCGCCGAGCCGGGCGCAGGCCAGCATCGTGACCGGCAACTCAGGCACCATCGGCATGTGCAGCGTGATCCGGTCGCCGGCCTTGACCCCGGCCGCCTGCAGCACCGCCGCGAACTCGTTGACCTGGCGGTAAAGCTCCTGGTAGGTGACCACAACGTGGGCCGCGTCCTCGGGTTCCGGAACCCAGATCAGCGCCGCCTTGTTCTTGTGCTTGGCCAGGTGCCGGTCAACGCAGTTGTAGCTGGCGTTCAGCTTGCCGCCGACAAACCACTTCCAGAACGGCGGGTCGCTGGTGTCCAGGGTGGTGTGCCAGTACTCGTCCCAGGACAGCAGGTCCGCGTATTCCCGGAAGCATTCGGGGAAGTTCTCTTCGGCGAACCGGGTGACGATAGCCGGGTCGGACGCGTTCGCCTGGCCGATGAACTTCGGCGGCGGCGCGTAGTAACCCTCCTCGCGCCAGTGCACGGCAATGGTCGCCTCTGAAGACTCCGCCGATTCGTCAGCCTGCCCTTGAACTTCTTCGGCCATGGGGTGCGTTCCTTCCTCGCGGTTATGTTCAGATTCAACGCCGGAAGCACTCCAAACTTAACGCGAGCAGGCATCATCCTCTATGGTCACGGACCAGTTATCTGCCGGGCGAAGGTGTGATTACCGTCAGTACACGGCCAGCTCGGGGTAAGCCTGGTCCAGCCCGGTGATCCGCATGATCTTGAGCAGCGACGGGCGCGTCGCGGTGAGCCGGAGCTGGCGCCCGGCCTGCCGGGCGTGCCGGGCGATCCGGGCCAGGGCGCCCAGCCCCGAAGCGTCGCAGAAGGTCAGCCCGGACAGGTCCACCCGGACCGGCGCGGGCCAGGCGTCGATGACGTCGCTGATATAGGCGTAGGCCTGCTCGGCGGTGGCGATGTCCAGCTCGCCGGTCACGCTGATGATCTGGTTTCCGTCCCCGTCTGTCGCGCAGGACAGTTCAAGCTGAAGGGGCTCAGCCCCATGGTGCTCTTGGATCCGCTCGGCGGTCATCACGGCCACATCACTTCCCCCGTCTTGCATGCCGCGCCGACGCTGGCGCGGTCAGCTGGCACTGCCGCGCCGACGCTGGCGCGGTTCAGTTGACGAACGATCACGTGCCACTCCAACCCGTTGTCCGGTTAACGCCAGCGGCTCGCCGTACCTTCCGCATGCCGCCCAACCCGGGCTGAAACCCCAGAGCCCCGTACTCCGAGGGATTGGCCCCGATTGTGGCAGCACCGCCGCTACCGGCGCAAATAATTAGAACCCCGAAGTCTTGGGCTATACCGGGATCCTGCTGAGTAAAACGTATGAGCGGCGGGGCGGGTTCAGCGCCCAGCCGCCGAAACCAGCGAAACCCACGCAACCCGGGGAGCCCCGCCCGGGATGATCCGACGCCACGATGTAACGTGCGCGTATGCGCGCATGGCGTCAGCCGAACGGACCATCTGGTGATCACCCGGTGGCGCATTACCGGCATACTGGGCATCACAAGGAGCTGACATGAGTAAGCAAGCAAAGCCGCCGCCACCTGGCGACAAGCCGTCGGGATCCGCCCCGCCGCCGCCGCCGACGTGGCGGAACTGGGTCTGGCCGATCGCGATCCTGGCCATCTTCATCCTGTTCTTCGTGCTGCCCACCCGGTCGACCTCGACCAGCTTGACCTACTCCAAGTTCCTGTCCGACGTGTCCTCGCACCAGGTG
>PLDT01000066.1:0-7042 GCA_003136255.1 Actinomycetota bacterium | reverse complement strand
GGATATCGGGCAGGTCTTGCGCCTCGGGCCGGACCAGACGGCGGGCCAGAGGCCGCCGCAGCTGACCAAGAGCTTGCGCACCCGCCGCCAGCCCTGGCAGTGCAGCACCCGATCCTGGCAGGCCGCGTACAACCTGGCCTGTGCCTACGCGGCGATCGCGCACCACTGCCAGCGCGAACCCCAGGCCGCAGGCAACACCAGAAACATCAAAGCCGACCCGGACAGGCTCGTCAGGCTGGCCGTCACCAGCCTGGAGTTTGCCGTCGGTGTCCCCGAGTGCGAGCTGGAGCACCCGTGCGAGTGGATCGCCGTCGACCCGGACTTCGGCTCCCTGCGCTTCTCGCACGATAAGGTCTCCAAGGCGTTCAGGGACTTCCTCGCCGCCCAGGAGCAGCGCGACTATCCGGACGGCAGCCAGGACCAGGCCGGGCCGGGCCCCGACGAAGCGGGCAGTGGCCGAACGGCGCGGGTCGGCGACGGTAGCGCACGCCTTTGACGTCCATGAGCTGTCGGTCATTCGGACCGTTCGGTGACTATATCTCTAAATTCTTGCCGATCATGCAAGTTTTCCTCATCGGCATGAAAGTGTAGGCTGGATCCGTGGGTATCGGGCGTGGCCGCGGCGGGCTGCGGGAGCGCAAGAAGCTCGCCGTCCGGCGTGCGCTGAGCTCGGCCGCCATCCGGCTGGCGGTGGAACGGGGCCTGGAGAACGTCACCATCGAGGACATCACGGGTGAGGCGGACGTGTCGGTACGGACGTTCGGCAACTACTTCTCGAGCAAGTACGAGGCGATCTGCGCCCTGGGGACCGACCGCGCCCGGAGCATCGGCGCGGAGCTGCTGGCCCGGCCGGCCCGCGAGCCACTGTGGGAGGCCCTGGTCAACGCGATGCTGGCGCACTACGACGGCACCGACCAGGCGCCGGACCGGGAGTGGCTGGCCGGGCTCAAGCTGGTCCTTAATTCACCGGCCATCCGCGGCGAGTACCTGAAGATCAGCTCCGAGATGCAGCAGGCCCTGGCCGCGGCGATCGCGGACCGGACCGGGACCGATGCCGATCAGGACATGTACCCGCAGGTCCTGGCCGCCGCCGTCACCGCCGCGGCGCAGGTCGCGGTCAGGCGCTGGGGCGCCGCCGACCCGCCCGTCCCGCTCCGGCCGCTGCTGCGATCGGCGCTCGAGCAGCTCGCGACGGCCTGCTCTGGGGGCGCCGGCCGGTACCTGACCGAGGAAGAGTTCGAGGCCGTGGTCCGACCCGAGATCTTCGGGCCGAACGGACCGTTGTGCCAGCCCCCGGGAAGACGGGATTCAGAATCGCGGGGCTAGGGTTGCGATCTACCTGCGTGCGCGGCGGTGGCCGGGTCGATGACCCAAGAGCCGAGGAATGCAGGATGGATCGCGTGCCTCTCGGGATGGCAGTAGGGTCCCGCTGTGGACACCATGGCGCACTGGTCGGAGGAGGGGCTCGGTGTCCTTGTCGCACGCAGCACGGCACTGAAGCGGGACCTGGTCGAGTTCGCGTGCAGCCCGCGCATGAAGCGGTCGCTGGGCGCGGCCATGCTCAAGGCCGGCATCGAGGAGTTCGAGGAAGCCGATGCGATCGGCATCATCGACCGATTCGCATTGCAATACCGCCTGCCAGACGACAAGACGGTGGTGGACCGATTCGTGGCCAGCCGACCGGACCTGGATGCGGCGGACCGGGAGATGCTGCTCGGCTGGCGCGACCCGGTGGAGGGGATCTTCGAGATCCGGAGCAGGGACGGCGACGCGATCATCCTGCTGAACTTGATCGATGACCTCGAGTACCGGACGTACTCCAACATGGGCCGGGCTGTCTTCCAACGGCTGCCCAGGGACGGATTCTTGTACGCGCGCCTCGTGCCCATCCGCCCGGTCCCCGGGGTATGGCTGCTCTCCGGGATGATGTCCCCCTACCCCAAGTCCGGTGCCGCACAGATCGCACGGGCCGTTATGCAAGCGGCGACCAGACAGCCCGAACTGGTCTTCCGCAACCCAGAGAAGATCGAGCAAGGCTGGGAGCAGATGCGAGAGGACCGGGCGGCGTTCGTGGAGTTCTTCGGCGGCGACGACCTGGTCCTTCCGCCCGCCGAAGCGGAGGAACGGCTCAACGCCTACTACCGGCACCAGCAGGAAGCCGCGCTCGCCCGGCAGCCCGGCCAGCGCCGGCCCCCGAACCTCCCCGGCCTGGATGTGCCCGTCTTCGAGTTCCCGCCCGCACTGGCCAGCGCCGACACCGTCGGCATCATCTACGACGAGATAGACGGGCTCAACTTCTATCCCGAGTACGGGATGCTCCGCGGCTTGTTCGGCAATCCGGCGCTCGCGGCCGACCGGCGATACGCGGACGTGCTGCGCGGATACCTGCGGTCGCAGACCATCGCGCCGCTGCCGTTGCAGCGCCTCGCCGCCAGCTACCCGGACACGGTTGACGCGGTATTCCGGAAGATCCTGCGCAGGCGGGACTTCACCTGGGCCGAGCACGGCGAGGCGCTGATGCGCCGCCGGAAGGCCTGGTACTACCAGCGCGAGCCCCGCCCGGGGGTCACGGTGATCGGCGACCGCGTGCTCGAACTCGCCTCCGGCGGTCCCCGGCAAAGGCGAGGACGGGCACGACATACCCGGAGGAGCGTCAATGCGCAAGATCGTTCTTTATGAACTTCTGTCCGTTGATGGCGTGGCCGAGGGTCCGGACAACTTCATCCTCCATTTTGACGAGGTAATGCGAGAGAACCTCCGGCGGGTCATAGCCGATCAGGATGCCGTAATCCTCGGCCGCGGCACCTACGAGGAGTGGGCGGCGTTCTGGCCGGGTAAAGAGATCGAGCCGTTCTCGAGCTTCATCAACGGCGTCCGCAAGTACGTCGTCACCTCGACGGAACCCAACCGCCCCTGGGCGAATACGACCGTCGTCAAAGACCCACTTGACGGTTTCCTCATGGATCTGAAAAGCCAGCCCGGGGGTGACATCGGCATCCACGGGAGCGTAACCCTGACCCAATCGCTGCTCGAGCGCGGTCTGGTCGATGAGCTTCGGCTGGTGATTGCGCCTGCTCTGGCCGCTAGTGGCCGCAGGCTGTTCGTCAATCCGGCGCCGCATCGACTCAAATTGACCCGGAACGTCGTCTCTCCGACCGGCTACCTGCTCGTCGATTTCCGAGTGGAAAAATAGCCCGGGTCCGTTGTCGTGGTCAGAACGTAACGACCGAAGCGCCTGAAGTCGATCAGGCCGCACTGCTGCGGACGACATAGCGATGGCTATCCTGTTCGCCCGCTCACCGGCTAAGACGTGCCGTCGGCGGGAGGCTGACTCGGAGGTGGAGGCAGCCGGCTGGCTCGCTGCCTGGCGCTGTCATCGAACAGGGCGGAGCGCAGTACGGCGTCCGCCGCGGCGAGCTGGGACGGGCTGACCCGCGCGGCGACCTCGCGGTTGAGTTCCTCGATGACCGCGGTGATGGCGCGGGCGTAGTCACGGCCGAGCTGGGTGAGGGTGACGTTCAGCTGGCGGGTGTCGCGCGAGTCTCGTCCGGTCGTGGCGTAGCCCCGCTGCTCGAGGCCGTCGGCGACCTTCCTGGCCGCCTGCCGGGTCACGCCCAGGCCCGCGCCGAGCCGGCCGACCGGCAGCGGGTCCCGCCACAGCATCCGCAACGCGCCCGCGTCGCTGCGGCGGTAGTCGGCGTAACCGAGCTGTTCCAGGCGGAGGGTCATCTGACCGACCCAGCTCTGCCTGGTCAGCGCGAGCAGGTCGCCGAACCGATACGTGGGAGTTGACTCCGCGGCCATGACTTCACCATACTAAAGATATGCAACCAGGTTGCGCTTCTCCCCCGCCGATCTCGCGGGTACACCCTCAGCTGCGGACCCGCGGTCCCTGCCGTGATCCGTCCCGCCAGGGGTCTCGATGACTGCCGCCGTCTCGCCGCCGCGGCAGCGCCCTCGCCCCGTCCCGTCCCGCGCGAAGCCACTGGCCCGGCTCGCGGTCGCCGGGGTCGCCGGGTACGTGGCCATCGACATCCTGCTGGCGTTCCTGCGGCCCGGGTACAGCTTGATCTACAACGCGGAAAGCGACTACGGCCGCGGCCCGTGGTTCTGGGTGATGGACGCGAACTTCCTGCTGCGCTGCGCCCTGTCCCTGGCCATCGCCAGCGCCCTGTCCCAGGTCCTGCGCCCCGACGGCCGCACCCGCAGCGGACTGGCGCTGCTGGTCACCTGGGCGATCTGCTCTGGCCTGCTCGCGTTCTTCGCCGACGACGTCGAGGGCACCCCGCAGCACGGCAGCGGCGTCGTCCACCTGATCCTGGCCTTCATCGCGTTCACCGCCATCGCGATCGGCGCCATCCTGATCTCCGCCAGCCTGATGTCCGACCCGACCTGGCGTCCCGCCGCCCCCGTCCTGCTCGCCATCTCGATCGCCGCCGCCATCGCTTACCTGCTGCTCGGGGGCGCCCTCAAGCATCACCACGCCCCCGACGGCCTCTACGAGCGCGTCTTCCTCGGCCTGGAACTCCTCTGGATCGCCATCGCCGCTATCGCCCTCTCCAGGCGGGCCCCCCGGTAGTGTGTCGCGGCTGGGGCAGGGCGTATTCGGGTCCGGGCGATAACGCCGCTATCTCGCACCAGATCACCTTGCCGTTGGGTTCCTTGGTGAGATACCAGTCCCAGCGTGCGCTCAGGGCCTCCANNGGACTCGTGTCCCGTCGCTTGACAACCGCAGGCGCACGGCCGCCTCGTCGCGTACCACCGTGGCCGTTACGGCGTTGGCCATGAGCTCGCCGACCAGGAGCTCAGCGTCCGGGGCGAGCCAGTCCAAGCCCCACTCCCAGAGCAGGTTCCTGGCGTGCAGCCGGGCGCACGCCACCGCGGTGGGCAGAGCGCCGAACTCAAGGGTGTTATCTGACGGCCACGGATAAGGTCCCGGCTCGTCGGGATGGAGAGCAGGGTCGACGCCAGAGCCTTGCCCGAAACCACGCCTGGGTTGTGATCCGCGCATGACGTCGACCCTGCTGCTCATACATTGCTCAGCGCCGACTGCCCGGATTTGTCACAGGCGGCTCGCCGTTTGCGCCTCGTCTCGCGTTGCTGGGGGCTTCGCTGGGCTCCGGTAGACATCCCGAAACAACCTGAGTTTCCGGCGCGTCGCGGCACGAGTCCGTTTTATCCTGAATAATCCTGCTGGGCCACCCTGGAGCCGCCTGGCCGAGCATGGTTGATGGACCGCTGTACCTGCAAGAACAGGTAGAACGGACCATCAACCAGGCAGCCAGACCGTGGACGCAAGGGAGAAAAGCCGCATAAGAGACAAATACCCTCAATAGCAGGCTCATGGAGGGTAGCGGGCTATCTAGTGCCTTAGCAGGCTAGGTTTGCCCTGCTGGATGGCGGCCCGGCGGTTTGGGCCTTTCGCGCGTGCTGGCACCTGCGCGGGGGTGGACGTGGCAGGTGCTGGTCTGCCTTACTGGGTGCCATGCCAGGTGCGAGCGAGCAGACACGTCGGGTCAAGATCGTTAATGCCAACTGGGTCCCGGGAACAGCGGGCAGGCAGGAGCAATTCGAGGTCATGATCATCACTGAGGATGATCAGCGGCACGTGGTTCCTGCCAGTGCCGCGTCGGTGACCGCTGTGGTGGCGCTGGCCCGCGCGGGCACGGTCATGGCCTGGGATCCCGAGGGCGGCGGCACGCTGATTGCCGCCAACATCGTGGGTGAGATGCCGTGGACCACGCGGGAGTGACAGGGCACTGGCGCGGCGGTAGCTGATCCCCTGACACTGGGCCGGTGACGGAACGGCTGCGGGTGCGTGAGATCGATGATGACGAGGGCCGGCGGCTGGTCCGGATCATCCGCCGTGGCGCCGGGTCGGTGGTGACCTGGCGGCNNCGGGCGCAGATGGTGCTGCTGTCCGCCCAGGGCATGGACGCGGCGGCGATCGCGAAGGTCGCGTTCACCAGCGAGGACCGGGTGCGCGATGTGATCCGCAACTTCAACGCCGACGGGTTCAGTTCCCTTTATCCGAAGTACAAGGGCGGCCGTCCGCCGAAGTTCACGCTGGGCCAGCGGCGGGAGATCAAGAAGATCGCCAAGTCCAAGCCGGCCGAGCATGACTTGCCGTTTTCCGCCTGGAGCCTGGCCAAGCTGGCCGATTTCCTGGTGGCTGAGGGGGTGGTCGATGACATCAGCCACGAGGGCCTGCGGGTCCTGCTCCGCCAGGAGGGCGTCACCTTTCAACGCCTGAAAACGTGGAAGGCGCCGAAGGACCCGCGGTACGCGGAGAAGAAGGCGCGGGTCGAGCAGCTGTACGCGATCGCCGACCGCGAGGCTGCGCCGCAGGCTGGCGACCCGGAGATCGTGTTCTGCGTTGACGAATTCGGGCCGCTGAACCTGCAGCCCAGGCCCGGGCGGCAGTGGGCCGCGGTCAGCGGCAAGGGCAAAGAGCCGGGCCGGGCGCCGCGGCCCCGCATGCGCGCGACTTACACCCGCACGGCCGGGGTGCGGCACCTGTTCGCCGCCTGCGAGCTAGGCGAGGACAAGCTGTACGGGCACATCAAGCCGCGCAAGATCCGGGCCCGGTTCCTGGAGTTCTGCCGGTACCTGCGCTCGCTCTACCCGCTCACTACCAGGATCGCGATCATCTGCGATAACTTCAGCCCGCACCTGACCACGCGCAAAGACACCCGGGTCGGGACCTGGGCCATGGCAAACAACGTCGAGATCGCGTACACCCCGACCAATTCGTCCTGGTTAAACCGCATCGAGGCGCAATTCACAGCGCTGCGGTACTTCACGCTCGACGGCACCGACCACGCCAGCCACAAGGAGCAGGCCAGCATGATCCGCCGGTACATCATCTGGCGCAATAACCACTCCTACGACGAACGACTCCGCCGCATCGTCAACCGGGCGAACGTTGCCTGATGCGGCACTAGCGCAGCGCCGACCTCGGACACACCGCCAACACACGTTATTTTGGAGTGCTCACTGGGTCCTGCCCGGCTCCCCCGCAGCGTCCGGGGATGATCCAGCA
>PLDT01000165.1:0-6997 GCA_003136255.1 Actinomycetota bacterium | reverse complement strand
TCGCCGGTCAGCGAGTTGACCGCCATCCCTTGCGGGTTGCCGACCGGGATGGTCGCGGTGACCGTGTTGGTCTGGCCGTTGATCACCGACACGGTGTTATCCAGTTGGTTGGCGACGTAGACGCAGCCGGTCCGCGGGTTGGCCACGACCGCATCCGACTCGCTGCCGACCGGGATGGTCGCGGTNNGGTGCCGCTCGCACCATTCGCGCCGCGCCTGTGGTGATGTGTCATGACCCCGACTCCTTCGAGTTATGTCCTGGCGCGCAGATGTCGCACACAGACGGCCGGGGTCTAGAGCCGAAGGTATTACCCCCATGATCTCGTGCCACGACGGTCCGTCAAGACTTTGACGGGACACATCTGGGCTTATGGACGGGTCAGCGGGTCAGCGCTGCCCATGGCGGGGCCGCGGCTTGCGGTGGCGAGCGGAGGCGGCGTGCCGTCCCTGGGCCCGCCTGGAATTACCTCGGCCCGGGGTCAGCCGGGCGGCCGCCTGCCCGATAACGGCCAGGATCCCGGCCGTCTGCAGCGCGCTGGTCGCCGAGAAGGCATTGAGCGGCAAGCCTTGTGGCTGAATCCGGGCATCCTTTACCGCACCGCCAGCCATAATGTGCCTCCGTATGCCTGACCAATGTCAGGCGTTACCCCCGCGGCGGCCACATCGCGCAGCGATGCCCCGCCCTTTCAGCTACCAGACGCGCGCGAAAGAACGCCGGTTTACCGTGGCGCAAGCCGTCACGGAACGTAATAGGGCGGGGGCCAAGACAGTCCGGTTTGCGTAAAACTAATTGAAGATTCCCAGGTCAGAGCCACGACATGCCGACACGTTCGGTAACAAATCCGAGATCGGACTTCTGCGGAAGTAGCCTATTAAGGGTGATTTAACCGGAAGCTACCTGGCCGGTTCGGCGGCAATTACGCAGTTTGTCATACCGATATCGGTTCGGTAACGCCGATATCGGTTCGGTAACACCGCGGCTTACTTCTTGTGCGCAGACGAAGGCGGCGGCTTGGCCGGGTGGGCCTTGCGCTGCGCGGCCGCCCTGGCGGCCGCCGCGGCTGCCGCGGCCGCGGCATCCGCCTTCGTGGCCTGCACGGCTAGCTGCGGGGTCATCCACGCGAGCATCGGGCCGAGGGCCGCGCGCCACACGCTGCCCTGATGGCCGCCGCCCGGAACGATCATGTACGGCACGTCCGTCGGCTGCCGCTGCAGCAGCAGCCGGGTCTGCAGCAGTTGCCGGAAGTTCGCTGCCGCGCTGACGTCTTGCTTGTCCAGGGCTCCCGCCGCGAGCCAGAAGGCGGGCAGCCGGACGGTGATCGGCACCTCGGCGATGTACGCCTTGGGCGAGTTGACCAACCCGAGCGCCGGGTGCCCTGCGAATACGTTGACCGTGTACGGCTTCCCGCCGGGCTTGTTGCCCTTGGGCACCTGGCTATCGATGGGGACGAAGTACCCGGACATGACGCCCGCGACCCCGAAGCGGGCCGGCTCCTGCATCGCGATGTTGGCCGCGCAGTACCCGCCCTCTGAATAGCCGGCCACGCCCCAGGCCGGGCCGGGTGCCTGGACACGCACGAGTCGCGAGATGTAGTCCGGCACATCCTCCGCGACGAAGGTCATGTCCTGGATGCCGCCCGGGTTGTTGAGGCACTGCAGCCCGTACTGCTGGCCGCCGTCGGTGTCGGGCATGACCAGGACCGCGGCATCCGACGGATCGGCCTCGAGCAGGTTGAGGAAGGTCGGGATCACGTCCAGCACGGTCAGCCAGGCGCTCGGGTTACCCGGCGAGCCGTGCAGCAGTTCGATGGCCGGGAACCTGTAGTGGGCATAGGCCTTCTGGAAGTACTGCGGCGGGAGGTAGACGTACACGTCGCGGGACAGATGGCTGGCCACGATCGTCGTCTGGAACAGGTAGCCGACCTGGGCTTCTTCGGCGGTGCTGGTGACCCGGCCGATGTCCTTGTCGAACTGCTTGTTGGATCCGGCGCCGGCCACCGTGTACTTGGGAATGCTGCTCGCGCCCTGGCCGGTGAGATCGCTGATCGCTCCGCCCCAGGTCTGGTAATAGTCGTAAAACTTGTTGACCGAGGCAATTCCGAAGGCCATGGCCGGAACGAACGCCAGGCACGCCGCCAGCACCCTGAACACGACCTGTTTGGCCAAGGCCACCCAGAAGATCAGCGCAGCGAAGACCACCACCAGAAGCAGGAAGAACCCGGTTCCTTGCGGACCGAACACTCGGAGCTCCTCGCCGGATTCTGGCCAGTGGGGGTGGTTCGCCTGACCCGGCACAGGCCATACCCGCGCACTGCCGCATGATCACTTGTGCGAACGTCCGAGATGTGACATTGAGTTCCCCCGCCGAGCACGCTGAACGTACGCTCGGCCCCGCTCGGCGGTGGAGGTGGGATTTGAACCCACGGAGGGGTTGCCCCCTCACACGCTTTCGAGGCGTGCGCCCTCGGCCACTAGGCGACTCCACCGTGGGTGAGCCTACCCGAACCGGGGCCCGGCGGGGAGATGCTACCCGCCGTGCGGCCGGGAGATGCTACCCGCCGTGCGGCCGGCGGACCGCGAAGAACTCGCGCAGCACGGCGCCGCACTCCTGCGCCAGGACGCCGCCGATGACTTCCGGCCGGTGGTTCAGGCGCCGGTCCCTGACCACGTCCCAGAGCGAGCCCACCGCGCCGGCCTTCGGGTCCTCGGCTCCGTAGACCAGCCGGCTGAGCCGGGCCAGGGTCACCGCGCCCGCGCACATGGTGCACGGCTCCAGGGTCACGACCAGGGTCAGCCCGGTCAGGCGCCAGCGCCCCAGGGCCCGGGCGGCCTGCCGGATCGCGATCATCTCGGCGTGCGCGGTGGGGTCACGGTCCGCCTCCCGGCGGTTGCGCGCCCGCGCCAGGACCGTGCCCGCCTCATCGAGGATCACGGCCCCCACCGGCACGTCCTCCTGGGCGGTCCCGGCCAGCTCGTGGGCGGTCCCGGCCAGCTCCGGCCCGGCCTGGACCGCCTCGGCCAGCGCGAGCCGCATCGCGGGCTCGAAGCCCGCGATATAACCGGTCACGGGCCGAGCGCACGATCCAGGGCCTGTTCCACCGCTTCCCCGAACCGCAGACGTTCGGCGATGCCGGCCACGGCGTCCTCGGGGTAGAGGTCGAGATCCGCCGCGACCGCGCCGAGTTCCATCTCCTCCAGCCCGAGATCAGCGAAGATGGACAGATCGCCCGCCGGGAGCACCTGATCAAGCTCGTCGTCCGACGGCACCGGGATGTCGAGAGCCTCGAGCACCTGGCGGGCCAGCGGATAGTCCACCGCCGCGGTGAGGTCGGACAGGAACAGCGATACGTCCTCGCCGACGATCCTGACCGCCAGCCAGAAGTCGTCGCCGACGCCCGCGAAGCCGATGGTGCCGCCCATGCTCGGCTGCTGGCGCAGCGCGGCCACGAGGCCGTCCAGATCGACGGTGAGCGCAGCGGGCAGCGCGTCGGCTTCCCACTGGTCTTCTTCCCGGTAGACGATGACGGCGAAGTCCGTCTCAGCCACGCCTGACATCTCACTGCACCAGCATGCTCTGCACGGAGGAATGCTGTCAGATAGCCGCCCGGCCCGGCGGCAGAATGCCCGATCAGGCCGGCCGGGGAAGGTCCGTCTGAGCTGCACCGGGGTCGGATTGCCGGCCCGCTGTGCACGACTGACTCCGATCAGGCATACTGGAGCGGGGGACGGGGCATACTGATGCCGACACGGTAGCTTCAATCCGTTAGCGTTGGCCGGAATTTCGGTTCACGCTAGCATTGGTTCTCTGACCTGACAGGACGGTTCTGGGCGCCTACAGGAGGCAACGTGAGTCTGAAAAGCATCCTCGGATGGCTAGCTCTAGCCTTTGTGGTCTGGTGGATTATCGAGGATCCTACGGGGGCGGCGCATGTCGTGCACAACATCGGGAGCTTCCTGACCTCTCTGGCCCACGGTCTGTCCAGCTTCTTCAGTTCGCTTTAGGTAGGGCGCAGGATGAGGCTGGCCCCGAACACCGACACGGTCCCGGCCTCGGTCAACAAGTACCTCCTGCCCCACGAGCGTCAGGTCATCAGCGTTCATGAGCATCCGGCGGTGCTCATCGGGCCCATCGCCCTTGTTCTGCTCGGGCTAGCCATCGCTGGCTGGCTGAGCAACTCGGTCGCCGGCGGCAACGGCACGGCCATCCTCGTGATCTGGCTCGCGTGGGTGGTCCTGCTGTTGTGGTTCGCGTTCAAGGTCTGGACCTGGTCCGTCGACTACTTCGTGGTCACGTCGCAGCGGCTCATCCTGGCTCAGGGCTTCGTCGTCCGCAAGGTGGGCATGCTGCCGCTCACCAAGGTGACGGACATGAGCTTCCAGCGGTCCACCTGGGGCCGGCTACTCGGCTACGGCGAGTTCATCGTAGAGTCGGCCGGACAGGACCAGGCGCTGCGGAACGTCAAGTTCATCCCGTATCCCGAGCAGCTTTACCTTGAGGTGTGCGGTCTGATCTTCAAAGAAGAAGACGAACCGAAGGCCCCCCCGCCGCCTCAGCCCGACGTCCCCCTCGAGCAGATGGCTCGGGTCCTGAGCCGCGAGCTCGCCACCCAGCTCGCGCCGGTCCTGACCCGCGAGGTCGCCACCCAGCTCGCGCAGGTCCTGACCGGATGGCTCGACCAGACCAACCGGCGCGACGACCCGGACCACCCGGACGACTAGCCCGGCTACACGGTCGTCTGGACCCCGGTGAGCCAGTCGCGAGCCGCGATGGCGGACCCGCGGGCGCCGGCCATGTCGAGGTCGGGCACCAAGGATATTTCCGCGGCCCGGGCCTGCTCCTCGCGCAGCACGGTGTTGGCCCGGACCTGAGCCAGGAACCAGTCGCGGAAGTGCGGTGCGGCCTCCACCACGCCGCCGCCCAGGAAGTAAGCGCCGGGATCGAAGAAGTTCGCGGCGATGGTGAACAGCCGGCCCAGGGCCATCGCCTGCTGGCGGAAGATGGCCAGGGCCAGGGCGTCGCCCTCCTCGCCGTAGTGCCGGATCCGCTTGGCCGCCTCGCCCAGGGACAGGCTGGCCACCGGGTGACCTTCGTACTTGGTCAGCCAGTACGGCAGCAGGTTCTTCTGGATCCCGGTGAGCGAGGCCACGCTCTCCGCGTCCCCCCACTGGCCGCAGTTACAGCCGGGCGCCGGCTGACCCGGGTCCAGCAGGCCGTCCAGCGGGATCGGGACATGGCCGAGTTCGCCGGCCATCCCGGCCGCGCCCTTGATCACCCGGCCGGCCTCGATCAGGCCGCCGCCCAGGCCGGTGCCCACGATCGCGGACACTGAGCTGTGCCGCGCCGACTGCACGCCGAACCGCACGTGGTGCGCGTACAGCGCGGCCGCGTTCCCGTCGTTGTTGTAGATGACCGGCAGCCCGACGCGCTCGGCCAGCGCGCCCCGGATATCGAAGCCGCCCCAGCCGGCGTCGCCGAAGTTCGTCGCGCCCTTCGACGAGATGACGCCCTCCGCGCTGGCGGGGCCGGGCGTGTCCAGCCCGATCGCGCGGACCGCCGCGAGCGGCACGCCGGTCAGCCCGAGCACCCGCTCCACCGCATCGATCAGGGACGCGATGGCCTTGTCCGGGCCCTCTCTGACGTTGCTGGGAACTTCCGCCATCTCCTCGAGGAGGAACCGGCCCTCGGAGTCGAGAACCGTGCCGTTGTTCGTCGTGCCGCCGTTATCCAGGCCCACGACCACCCAGTCGACTGGCATACGTCCTCCTCGTCCGGCCGCTGAGCCACGCTCAAGTCTAGGGAAATGCGTTAGCGAAGAGCAATATCGCCAGCAAGGTCACCCGCAGGCACAGGCGCAACACAGCGCTGGTACGTCACACTAAACCCTGGAGCCCGTTACTGGCCCAGGCGTACTGCGCAGATCTCGGTGCGCGGCCGGTCAGCCTTTGAACGCTTCTTGCAGCTCGCTGGTGATCTGGTCGATCGTTGCCCCTATCTCGCGCTTGACGACCTTGGCGTTGCCAGTGAACACCTTGTCGAGTGCTGGTTCGATGGTCGCCTCGCCGACCACGATCAGCCCTGCCTCGTCAGCAACGAGTTCCTCGGCCGCGTCATTCAGCTCCTTGCGGTTCAGCGGCCCGCCGCCGAACCACTCGGGGATGATATGGGTGAGCGGGCGGTCCATCCGCTTGACCACGTGCGGCTTGCCGTTCTCCTTGTCGATCACGGCCGCGTCGTACGTGCCCTTCACCTCGCTCCCGTGCAGGTGCTCGATGGTGTCCAGCACGGCCCGCGCAGCCGCGACAGTCGGGTACGCCGCCGCGTAGACGACCACATATTCTTGCTCAGCCATGGCATCTCCTCGAGTTCCGGTGACTTCCATGAGCACGCCGCAATAAAAGCGTAGCGCGACCTGGATCACCGACTCCGGGACCCCCGGTAGGCCCGGTAGGCCTGGCCGGAGGAATTTGCTGCGGAGGATCGGGGATTTGAACCCCGGAGGGCCGTGAAGCCCAACCGCATTAGCAGTGCGGCGCCATAGACCGGACTAGGCGAATCCTCCATCCGCACCAGGTGCGGTGGGCCATAGCGTACCGGGAGTGACCCCGCCCGGCAAAGCGTTCTCACCGGTGCGGCTTCGGTCCGGCTTCGGGCCGGCCCGGCCTGGACGGCCAGCAGGTCAGGGCACCTCGATGACCTTGTAGTCGCCGCCGGCGTAGGCGTCGCGCATCGTCCGCTTGGAGAACTTGCCCACGCTGGTCTTGGGCACCTCGTCGATGAAACACCAGCGTTCGGGCAGTTGCCAGCGCGGGATCTGCTCGGCCATGAAGGCCCGGAGCTTGTCCGCCGTGACCTCGGCGCCGGGCCGCAGCACGACCGCCGCGAGCGGCCGCTCGCCCCACTTGTCGTCGGCGACCCCGATCACCGCGGCCTCGGCCACGTCGGGGTGGGCCATCAGGACGTTCTCCAGCTCCATGGAGGAGATCCACTCGCCGCCGGA
>PLDT01000226.1:0-34742 GCA_003136255.1 Actinomycetota bacterium | reverse complement strand
AATCCCCTTAGCTCCACGTTTTCGCAGGTCAGAGGCCTGTTTTGATCTTGAAAATGATCTTTGACTCCCTGCATCACATACGTCGCGACGGCTCTCCGGCCCCTGGTTCTGCGCGGAAGTCTTCGCAGGTCAGGCCCCTTTAGCAAGTCCTAGAAGCTGCCAGTGCCGGTGAGAGCCGTTTTCTGGGAGCCAAGGTGGGAGCCAGGAGATGATCTGCGGGGCCCGGCCGAGGCCATCTTGCATGCGTCTGGCTGCCCAGCGCACCAGCCTCTGCGTTACACGAAGTGACTCACGCAGCGGACAGCAGGGTCGCCGGCAAACGGACAGAACTGCCGATTCGGCGTGCGCTGGCGTCATCTTCTCGCCGGGGGACAGCGATGCAGATCAGGTGATGTAGCGGCTTTACTCCGACGCCAGCCACGGTCGCATGTGCGCCCGCACAACGGGTGCCATTGCGAGGCTGCTGCCGGACATAATGGATGGATGACACCGGTCAGGCCCTATGTGACGCGGCCGCTCAGTCCTGACACCTGGGACGACTTTGCCCGCCTGGTGGAGGCTAACAACGGGGTCTGGGGCGGCTGCTGGTGCATGGGTTTCCACCCAGAGGGCGTCGGCAAGGGCCATACCGTTTNNTTCTCGTTTACGACGGCGATGAATGCGCCGGCTGGTGCCAGTACGGGCCGCCCGTCGAGCTACCGAACATCAACAACCCGAAAACCTATGCCAAGGACCTGGGCGAGATGCCCGACTGGCGGATCGGTTGCATCTTCACCGGAAGCGGGCACCGGCGCAGCGGGGTCGCGCGGGCGGCTCTCGGCGCCGCGCTGGCCGCCATCCACGATGCTGGAGGCGGGCTCGTCGAAGCCTACCCCGAGCAAGCCGAGGGGCGCCCCCCGCAACGCGGCGCCTATTTCCATACCGGCCCGGCCGACCTGTTCGAGGAGTTCGGCTTCGAGCGGGACCGGAAGATAGCGAAGTGGCGGTGGGTGATGCGGCTGCGAATCCGGTCTTGACCGAGTCCTGCCGATCCGTTGCGCAGTGGGTGACAGCCTCGGAAGGCCTCACACGGCTGTGAACAGATCTTCTCCTCTTGCGCACTCACCTTCGACCAGCTGCAATTGCCGAGCGTGATCGAAACGCTGGCCCGCGATACGGCTCACGGCGTGCCGCAGATGTCGAGTTCGTGACCTTGCCGATGATCCATTTGCGATTGGACGGCGGCGGCCGACGATAACAGAATGTAATGAACAACCTGCGACCTGTCAGTTGCAATTCGTACATAACTGCCGACTCTGTCCTCCGGCGCGGCCGTGAACATATATGGCGATGAGCGCACAGATCAAGGGTTCCGGCGCGACCGTACACACCTCACGATCGGCGGATTATGAGTCCAGCCCGCCAGCAGCGTTCTTCAGTGCGGCTGACCTGGCCGGAAGCGACCTGATGCGATGATGGTTGCCGTGATTTGAGGTACGCATCTGGCAGTATCAACCTCGATGCCGGGGCCGAGCGCTGATCGTCAGCGTTGCAGGTGGCGGGAAATCTCCGGGCGGTAGCCGACGTCGAGGACGTGACAATGCTGCCGTTCTCGGCGATCCGGTTGACGACGCGGTAGGTGCCGTGCCGGGCGCCGTGACGGCCAGCGAGCGGCCCGGGCAGCGTTGCCGACCTGGTGAGGATTGACCGCGAGCGCGGCATCGCAGAACTCCGGCACGGCGGGAACGGCTTCTGGCAGCCCGCTGCGCGGCGGACAAGCATGGATCGACACCGGACTTCGGTACTGCCTCACGGCGGTGTGCGCGGGGAGTGCCGGAGTGCGCGCCGCCCTGTGCGCGGGGGTGACTCACTTCGGTGCGCCCGAAGGTCAGTGTGGCAGCGTGGTGGCGCCGTTCCTTGTCCCTGCTCTGGGGCCGATGGCGACCGGGCGGCGCAGCATCCTGCTCCACGCCTGCGGACGATCAGCTACTGGTACGGCGACGCCTGCAGGGTGAAAAGCTCCGCGTACGTGCCTCTCAGGGCCAGCAACTCCGAATGCGTCCCCGACTCCACCACCGACCCTTCACGCAACACGTAAATCCGGTCGGCCGAACGCACCGTAGAGAACCGGTGCGAGATCAGCAGCACCGAACGCCCGGCGAACAGCTCCCGGATCCGCGTGAACAGCTCGTGCTCGGCCTTCGCGTCCAGCGCCGCCGTCGGCTCATCCAGGATCACCACCGGCGCGTCCCGGAAGAACGCCCGCGCCAGCGCCACCCGCTGCCACTGGCCGGTCGACAGGTCCGTTCCGTCGATGAACGCCGGTCCCAGCAGCGTCTCGTACCCCTCAGGCAACGCGGAAATGTCCGCGTCCGCCCCCGCCTGCTCCGCGGCTCGCACGATCCCGGCCGTATCGGAAGCGCGCTCATGCCTCCCCAGCGCGATGTTGTCCCGCGCTGACAGGTCGTACTGCATGAAGTCCTGGAATACGATCGCCGTCCGCCCAAGCAACTCCCGGCGATCCACGTCCCGCGTGTCCCGTCCGTCCCAGCACACCCGCCCCTCGCTCGGCAGGTACAGCCCGGCCAGCACCTTGGCCAGTGTGGTCTTGCCCGACCCGTTCGGCCCCACCAGCGCGACGATCTCGCCCGGCTCGACCCGGAGGGACACGTCCCGCAGCGCGACCCGGCCGGACCCCGGGTAACTGAACGTAACTCCCTCCGCACTTATTGGTCCGAACGGGCCGTCCTCACCCACTGCCGCCGCCGGCTCGCCCGAGCCAGCCAACGTCGGCGAACCCTCGGTGAACGCGAGGAAGTCATCGACGAACATCGCCGATTCCTGGAGCATCCCGGCGCTCAGCGCGGCGAACGACAGCCGCTGCCCCAGCAGCATGAGCGCCCCCGCTCCCGCGCCGGCCGCTGCCAGCGCCAGGCGGCCCGAGAAGGCCAGCCACATGATGGTGGCGATCGCCGCGGCGATCGTGGCCGCGCTGACCAGGTCGGCGATCGCCGCTCCGCGCAGCTGCCCGGACGAGATGCGCCGCAGCTCGGCGATCCGCTCGTCGGCCAGCCGATCATGCCGGGCCCGCAGGAAGTCGGCCAGGCCGTACGCCCGGACCTCCTTCGCCGGGCCACGCCCGGTTAGCAGGCTGGCCAGGTAGCTGCGCTCGCGGTCGCGCGGGGTATTGATGGCGCCGAATACGTAGAACGCGCGCCCCCGGCGACCGCTGGCCAGCCAGCCGGGAACCATCGCCACCAGCGCCAAAGGGACCAGCAGCGGCGCCACCGCGAACAGCGCGGCCGCCGCGCCGATCGTCCCGGTCACCGAACGCCCGAGCCCCTGCAGCCCGAACACCATCTGCGGCGCGTGCATCGTCCCGGCCTGCGCTCGCGCCACCTGGTCGTGGAAGTCTGGCTCGTCGAATGCGGCCAGCTCGACCGCGCACGTCACGTCGAGGATCCGGCCTTGCGCGTACTGCGAGGTGAGCTCGGCCAGCAGTCGCTGCTGCTCGCGCTGCACCGCCGCGACCACGCCGAGCACCGCGGTGATGACCCCGAGCAGCGCCGCGCTCGGCCACACGCTGTTCCATCCGCCGCCCGATCCTGACGACCCCCCGCTGCCCACCGCACCCCCGGTCAGCAAGAACGCCTGCAGCACCTGCCGTCCCACCACCACCTCGGCCGCCACCCCCACCCCTGACAGCAGCTCGAGCACCCCCAGCGTGATCAGCTCCCGCCGACCCGCCCGCCAGCAGATCCCGACCCCCGCCGCCGCCAGCCGCGGAATCTCCCGCGCCGACCGCCGCTTGCCGCGCGAATTGAGCTCATAGATCGTCGGCCCGGCCCGCTTNNTACCGTGTCAGTTGATAGCGTAGAATGCGTACGCTATCAAGATAGCGTTGATATCTACACGAGAGAAGCTTATGCCTGACAACGAGGCGTTCCACACCTCTTTCCCCTCAGGGCCGCCGTTGCCGCCGGGCCAGAATGTCTTCTGGTCCGCCGAGAGCGAGAGCGGCGGGGGCCGGGAGTACGAGGACATCATGCTGCGCCGGGTCCCGGCCGCCGTCGCGCACCGCTTTCGCGGCGCGGCGGGGGCTCGCGGGTTCACCCACGCCCAGTTCCTGACCGCGCTGGTCAGCCTGCACGAGGCCATGCGCAAGCGCGCCGACGACGGGGACGCCGAGATGGCCGCGGCGCTGGACCAGCTGGGCCTGGGCACGGTTTCCATCTGATGTTCTTCCTTACCTACCTGCGCCGGGAACTGCGGGACCGGATGCGGCAGGCCGTGGTGATCGCGGCGGGCTCGCCGTGGGAGTCGCCCTGGTGATCACCGTGACCGCGCTGTCCTCGGGGATGCGCAGAGCGCAGGGGCAAGGTGCTGGGGTCGCTGTAAGGGGTGGGGACCGACATCACGGTCACCACGGCGACCCGGCCCGCGTCCGGCCTGGGACAGATCACTCCCGAGCCCTACGTCCAGCACTCCGACGTCCTCGGCAGCCCCAGCCAGGGCCCGCTGGAGGCGTCCGCGGCGGCGGCCATCGCCCGGCTGCCCGACGTCGGCGCCACCGCCGGGGGATTGGTGCTGACCGAGATCAAGACGACGATCCCGGCCGACAACATGCCGTCGCCGTCGAGCTTCCAGCCCCCAGCCCAGGTCAGCGTCACCGGCGTGGACCTCGGCCACCCCGGGCTCGGCCCGCTGGCCACGGCGCGGCTGGTCTCCAGCCGGGCCTTCGCGCCGGACCTGTATGAAGGCGACCATCCGGCGGTTCTCCAGTCACCCGAGCGAGAAGGGCTACAAGCCGATGCCAAGCTCCTACCTGCGGAACGGCAGCCGCTGTCGAGCCGCTATTCAGCTGCCTGGCGCGCTCGTTGGCTCCTGCGGCGGGGCGGCACAGAGCGAACGTCATCCGATACCGTCGGCGTTGCAGTGCTGCGCTAGCGGAGCTTGCCGCGGACGTGGGCGGCGGGGCCGAGCGGGCGAGCGCCGCGGTCAGGCGACGACCGCCGCCACCCGGTCCAAGCTGCCCTCCATCTGTTCCTTTGACACCCGCGGGTACAGGCCCAGGGCATTCTGGTCGCGGACGCCGCTCCAGTCGTAGGTGTGGGTGACCTTGGTCCGGCCGTCCCCTGCGGGTTCCAGCTCCCAGGCGTAGATATGGCCGCTCGGGTCGAGCTCGCCGATGATGTGGGCTAGCGCCCCCGGCGGATAAGTGGCCGGCGCCCAGCCGATCCGGCGGCCGGCTTCGTAGGTCACGATCTCGCTGCGCATCTGGTAGTCGCCGATGCCGTCTTGGTTCATGTTCATCACGAACGCCTGGTCGGCGGCGGTGATCGGGGCGTCACCGGAGTCCAGGCCGCGCAGCATGCCGGCGCCGTCGAGTTCGCGGTGGCGGGCCGGGTCGGCTAGCACGGCGAAGATTTGCTCGGGGGGGAGCGTCGATGATGCGGCTGACCTGCAGCTGGCGGGTGTCGTCCACAGGGGTCTCCCTCCTCGGCCCGCAGCCGGTGCCGAAACCCAAACGCAAGGAGTCTATTCGAGCGACCTGGCGGCCCGGCAACAACTCGCCGAAACGATGGCGTCATCGCGCTAGAACCTACCTATGCCCTGCGGCCGTGACCTGCTAACGGTGGCCGAGCACGCCCGGCGCAGGTCGCCGTGCACGCGGTGTCCACCCACAATCCTTCACGGCCACTGAGCCGACCCCACCAGTCGGGTGCGCCGTGAGGGCGCCGGACAACCACTGCGGTAGCGCGCACGCCGCGCGCGCCTCAAGGCGTGCTGGACGTTGCCGGGCGGTGGCTCGATCTTCGCCCCCGAGGCTGCTGAGGCGCCGCGTCCGGCCCGCAACCGCAGCAGTCTTCGCTCGGCCATTCCGCGGAAAACGGCCGACCGCATTTCNNTATAAAAATGAGCGAGAGCAGGTAATCCCGAAATGGTCATTACGCAGGCCGACCCCGCGCGGTGGATCGTCGGCGCCGGGCAGATCCCGGCCTGGTCGCGGCCGAGATCGCCAGGGGGCCGCAGATTCCCGTGCCGCCCGGCTATTGGGGTGTTGAAGTGATCACCGGGTGCGGGCACCGGATGGCCCGCAGCGGCTTCACCGCCGGTGATGTCGTGGCCGAGGCCGCGCGCCGGAGCTGGACCCTCTGCCAGGAGTGCGGCCGGGAACTGGCCGTCCAGGCCGGCGTGTCCGGAAGGGTCGTCTTCCAGGAGGCACGATGACCGCTAGGACCGCACGTCCCGGTCGGCATCGTGTTCCTGATGGGCGGAACCACCGTCCTCGCAACAGAACCGGACGTTCACCTATGCCATTTCAGCAGGCTGAGTGAACGTTCTTGAAGCTGCGACCGGAGGCTGGCACTGCGCATAGGTTAGGTGCTGGTAGCTCGTTCAGGCTGTGACCGCGTTCTTCGGCCGGTACCGACTCCGCAGGAGCCAATCGGACGTCCATGAACGAGAACCGCGGGCCCGGGCACAAGAAAGGCAAGATTCTTATGGCGGGACGGCTCGACGGCAAGGTCGCCCTGATCACAGGAGCGGCCAGGGGACAGGGCCGTAGCCACGCGGTGCGCCTGGCCCAGGACGGCGCCGACGTGATCGCGGTGGATATCTGCCGCCAGATCGATTCGGTCGCCTACCCGCTGGCGACGCCGGCGGACCTCGCCCGGACCGTATCGGAGGTCGAGGCTCTGGGTCGGCGCATTGTTGCCGCCGAGGCCGACGTCCGCGACGCTGCCGCCCTGCGGGCCGCTGTGGCCAGTGGTCTCGCGCGGCTCGGCGCGGTGGATATCGTGGTGGCCAACGCGGGCATCGGGATGATGTCCGAGGACGCCAGCGAAGAGCAGGCGTTCCGCGACCAGGTCGAGGTCAACCTGTTCGGCGTCTGGAACACCGTCCAGGCCGCTGCCCCGGTCATGATCGAGCAGGGCCGAGGCGGCGCGATCGTCCTTACCGGGTCCACGCTCGGCCTGGTCGGCCGCGGGGGCGACGGCCGCGGCGGATCGGACGGGTATTGCGCCAGCAAGCACGCCATCGTTGGCCTGGGGCGTACCTGGGCGCACTGGCTGGCCCCGCACAACATCCGCGTCAACTCCGTGCACCCGGCCGGGGCGAACACGCCGATGGTGATCAACGAGGCGGTGGCCAAGCTGTTCGCCAGCGCTCCGGCCTCCAGCGGCGCCGATGTGGGCAACCTCCTGGACGTCCAGCTCATCGAAGCCGTCGACGTCAGCAACGCGATCGCCTGGCTGGTCTCCGACGAGGCCCGCTACGTCACCGGCGTGGCCCTCCCGGTCGACGCAGGGTACACCGCCAAATAGCCCGGCCTCACCGATCGAGTCAGCAGTCGTGCGATGCGGCCGGGCGCAACCTGCGGTCGGACCGGCCGGGTACGTCGTCACCCGCGAGGTGGCGGCAGCAACGCTCGGGCTGGGCATGTCCGCGGCCGTTGATGCGGTCAACGCGGTACACGAGGTCCGGCCGGGCTGACGGCCGCTCGCGTCCTCGGGCCGGCTCGTCGTCGTCTTCGGGACCGTGCTCGCCGGTGGAGGCCGGGCACCGTCGGCGAGTCGCTGTGCGCCAGCCCGGCGTTGCCGCCCAGATCGTCCCCGGCTGGGACGAGGCCGTGACGAGTGACTACGGGACGGCGCGATCTCGGTAACCGATCCGCAACCGCGGACGGCGGGGGGCGGTCATCATGCGACTCCGGCGACGCCTATCAGAGTGCCTTCGGGGTCTGTGAAGTGACCGATGACGAGGCCGTTCGGTGATGTGGCCGGACCCATGACCCGCGTGCCCCCGAGTTCTTCGGCGCGCTGCAAGGCCAGCTCGACATCCGGGACGCCGACGTAAAAGACAGCGTGGCTCTCGTAACCCTGTCCGCCTCCGACGCCACCGCGGATGCCTGTGCCGTCTTCGGAGGTGACCAGGTCCAGGAAGCCGTAGCTATCCGGTTCCGATACCTCTCGCGCGACCGGCGAGGGCACGTCGAATTCCCAGCCGAAGAGCTCGCCGAAGTACTTGCGCAGCCGAGCCGGATCTTTACCTATGACCTCAAAATGCACGACCGGTTGTGACACCCGACATACCTCCCTGGCGTGGCGGCAGGCGTTGCGCCTGACTCGCCTCGCAATCTTCCCCTGACGTGGCGTCTGCAGGCCAGCGCTTCATGGGTAGCAGGATCCCGATAGCGCCCGCGAGCATCAGGATGACACCGACGGCATGCTGTACCTGGTCGGCCTGGTGGTTTTCACCTTCGCGTCGGTACTGTGCGGCTTTGCCGTCAGCACGGTGATGCTCCAGCTGTCCCGCGCCTTGCAGGGAATCGGCGGGGCGATCATGTTCGCGGTATCGCTGGCGTTGTTGGCGGACTCCTTCCGCGGCAAGGACCGCGGCGTCGCGTTCGGGGTGTGGGGAGCGGTGACCGGCCTGGCGGCGGCCATCGGGCCGCTGCTCGGCGGGGTGCTGACCTCCGGCATCTCCTGGCGGTGGATCTTCTTCGTGAACGTACCGATCAGCATCGAGGCCGTTACAATCGCGCTGCCAAAGGTGGACGAGTCGCGCGCGGCCCAGGCCAGCCGGCCCGACTGGGTCGGCTTCGCGCTCTTCACGGTGGCGCTGTCGAGCCTGGTCTACGGGCTCATCGAGTCGAACCAGCGGTCCTTCACCGACGGCTTGGTACTTGGCTGCCTCGCCGCGGCGGCGGTGCCCGGACTGTCCCGCAGAGGCCCGCAGATCGCCACGGCGGTGCAGTCCGGGGGAATCAGGAACGTGATCGTCCGGCTGCCCGAGCAGGCCAGGCTGGGCGTTGTCGCGCGACCGCGAGCACGTGGCCCCGCCGACCCGCGGGTTCCGTTGTTATCCTGAATGCGACAAGGGAAACCGTCACCGCGAGGTGGAGAGTTGGCTGATCAAGTACCCGGGCCGCTGCGCCTGCTGGTTGAGTCCAGGCGCGAGCAGGTGATGGCGATCGCCTCTCGTCATCACGCCAGCAGGGTTCGCCTTTTCGGCTCCGCGGCGCGTGGTGAGGACAGGCCCGACAGCGACATCGACCTGCTCGTTGATTTCGATGAAGACAGCTCCCTGTTCGACCTGATCCGCATGTCGCGCGAGCTCGAAACGCTACTCGGCCGTTCCGTTGACGTCGTCTCGGCCGGGGGCCTGAAGAGCCGCGATCAGGCCATCCTCGCGGAGTCGGTTGACCTGTGAGCCGCCCGGATGACGAGCGCGTCGCCGACATCCTGGATGCCGCTAGCGAAATCGGCGAGGTCATCGAGCTTGGCAGAGACGCCTGGGACAAGGACCGGATCCGGCGGCTAGCGGTGGAGCGCCTTCTGGAGATCATCGGCGAGGCGGCGAATTCCCTCAGCGAGGAATTCCGCGCACAGCATCCAAGCATCCCCTGGCGCGACATCATCGGCCTGCGGGTCGTCCTTGCGCACCATTATCACCGAGTTGACCCAGGTCAGGTATGGACGATCGCCGATACCGAGGTTCCCAGGCTCGTTCAGGATCTTCGCTCTGAAGGATAGCGACAGGCGGCTGCAGTTGATCATGCCGCACCGATGGCGGCGACTATACGCCGCCCCAACAGATCCTGCCGATTCGGCGCTTCAACGTGAGCCACGAGTCCGCCAGGCCCGACACAACAGAATGACCCATTCTGGAGCGGCGCGGACGGCCAGCCAGCCGACCTCCAATCCGTCCATAACGGATATCGCTTGCATCCTGACATCCAAACGTAATCATGGAGCGTGATGACACTGGCAGCGAGCAGACGGCTGACCGGATGCCAGATCGGGCTGATATACGGCGACATAAAGCTGCGCCGGCGCTGTTAGGCGCACTGTTCAGGTACCAAGCCAGCTCATGTCGCATAGGTGGGTGCTGCCGTTGGCGTCGGCGGCGGCGAGAGTGGCGGCGTCCGGGCTGAACGCGATCCGGTGTGTGTCTGCCCTGTCGTGTGCATGGGAGGAGCACCGAGCGTGAGAGACAGGCTGCGGGAATAGGACAACCGCTCATATGCAGTCAGAGGCGGAAAGCGGCGAGCCATGGGTGTCGGTCTGGGTACACCACGGGTGCATTGCGGGTAACCCACGGTTCATCTGTCCTGCCGGGCATAGTTATGCGCTCTGCCGAACCGGCGAGGCAGCGCATCCGTATCAAAGACGTGAGGACTCTCATGACCGCCGCGCTCGTGGGCGTGGCCGTGCTCGCGGTCAGCACGACAGCCCAGGCCGCAGGCGGCTTCAGCACCGTGGCGAGCCCCAATCCGGGCGCGAACTACAACGAGATCGACGGCGTCGCCGCCGTCACGGCGAGCGACGCCTGGGCGGTCGGCTTCCAGAGGTCCACCGGAGTGCTGTTCCATGTGCTCGTGGAGAAGTGGAACGGCACCGCCTGGTCAGTCGCCACTTCGGCCTCCCTGCCATCATCCGACGACACCAGGCTGCACGCGGCGGCCACGCTGTCCAGCACCGACATCTGGGCGGTGGGCAGCATCACGACGTCCACGAGCACCCAGAGCCTCATCGAGCACTGGAACGGCACCTCGTGGTCAGTCGTGCCGTCCCCCGCGGGCGAGCCCGCGGACAGCGAACTCCTCGGCATCGCGGCGGTCTCAGCCGACGACATCTGGGCTGTCGGCCACACCACAGGCGGGGTCGGCGTGTCCGGGTCGCTGATCGAGAACTGGAACGGCTCGGCCTGGAGGGTGGTATCGGACCCGGCGCTGAGCGATTACGGCTACCTCACCGGCGTCGCCGCCGTCTCCTCCGACGATGTCTGGGCGGTGGGCCGCGACGGCCGCCACCCAACCCCCATCATCGAGCAATGGAACGGGACAACCTGGACAGAGGTCAGCCAGCCGGTCAGCGGGTATGACAGCAGCCTGAACTCCGTCACCGTGGTCAACAACGACGATGTATGGGCCGTCGGTGAGCAGAACCTCAACCAGACCGTGACCGAGCAGTGGAACGGGACAAGCTGGACGCTGGTGCCGAGCCCCTCGGTCACCGCGAACGGCACCCAGGACACCCTCAGCGCGGTGACCGCGCTCGGAGCCGGGGACGTCTGGGCGGTCGGGAGCACGCTGCCGACCACACAGGACTCACAGACCCTTGCCGAGCAGTGGAACGGCACAGCCTGGCAGATCGTGCCGACGACCGACCCATCCGCCTACACCAACGTCCTGGACACCGTAGCAGGCACCGCCGCGGGCCAGCGGCTGTGGGCAGCCGGGTACAGCACCAGCGGCGGCACACCGCAGTTCGCCACCCTCATCGAAACCACCAGCGGCTAACGCCGCGTGGTGGCGCCGGCGGCCACCTCGCGGTCATACGCGAGCACGCCTCTCCCCGCAGCGGCAGAATGAACATTCGGTGCGACGCAGCCTCTCTCGCCGCTCGTTTGGAATGGCGTGCCGAACGGCGGTTCACGTGCGTCACGCAGCTCAAAAGGCAACGACGCAGCGTGGCAGATGGGCGGCGTCACTGCGCTGTACCGGTTGGCGGCGGACATCCGCCGGTAAGGCCCCCGGCGATCGGTGGTTCTGCCCTACCGTCGTGATATGCCTGCCAGGAAGCGGCCCGCCCCCGAGGACGCCGTCACCGCCCGCCAGACCCTGCTCGATGGGCTCGCCCGCGACGCTGACATCTTCGAGCTGCTGAGCGAACTTGCGCCCCTGCACCCGCGAGATAACACCTTCCCCGGCGAAGTGTTCCTTCACCTCGCCGCCGACGCGCTGGACTGGTGCGGGGTCAGCCGCGCCGACCTGCTACCCCTGGAAGGACTACGCGAGCGGTTCCTGCCCGATCACACTTTCCATGGCCGGCAAAACAAGAAGCTCCAGTACGCAGTGCTGGCCGCGGCAGCCCTCCACGGCGGGACCGAGCCGGACCTGCTCGATGAGGTCGCCTGGTGGCAGGCCGACGACTTCTGGCAGTACGCCCTGTTCGCGGCGGTCGCATACATCCGCGCCGCCGCCAGCCGGGCGGGCGCCCCGGTGCGCCAGGCATGCCAGGATCTGGCCCAGAGCCCTGGCCATCCGGTGCCATAACGACCACTTCGGGACACAGCCGAAGCGGTCATCCGACGGCGGGGCGGCCGAGATAACCGGATAAAGAGGGCGCGGCCGATGCGCCTGCGACTGACGAACGGGTCAGCCGCTCCAGCGCTCTAGACAGTGAAGGCAACAGATCTGGCCCGGCGTGCACCGTATCCGGCCCGGTACTTGCGGGGGAGTGTGCCGGTCGTTCGGGTGCCGGATGACCCGGGGTCGTTTGACGCCTCGGCGTGCTTTTGGCTGGAGGAGGGGGTCACCGCGAGCCGGGTGTCGATTGTGGTCCTGGCTGGCATGGCGGCCCGTTGCGTTGTCTGCCGCGGCAGTCAGGGCATGGAGCACGTTGGCCAATGGGTGTTGTGTTTATCACGAGTCGGGTGAAGAGCTATCCGTTCGCCGGGATGACGAGGCTCTCGAGGTCGTCGGGGTAGTCGGTGAGGAGCTCGTATCCGTCTTCGGTCACAGCGACCGTGTCGGAATGCCGGAATCCGCCGACCTCGGAGTCGTAGAGGCCCGGCTCGACGGTGAACACCATGCCGGGCAGCAGCGGCGCCGGGTTTCCCACGTCGATGAACGGCGTCTCGTGTACCCGGAGGCCGGTACCGTGTCCAACGTGCTGGCGCCAGTAGCTTGTGAGGCCGTGCTCCTCGAAGTACGCGTTCACCGCACCGTCGACGTCGGCGCTGGTGGCACCGGGAACGATCGCGTCGAACGCCGCCTTGCGCGCTGCGAGCATGTGGTCGAAGAGCCAGCGCATCCGGCCAGTGGGCTCGCCGATCACCATCGTGCGTTCCAGCTCTGCGTGGTAGCCCCAGACGGGCGCGCCTGTCTCGCTCACGAGTACCTGGCCAGGCTGGAATCCGATGTTGTGCGCGACGGCGTGAGCCCACGAGCTGCGGTGGCCGATCTGGCCTCGGTAGCCCGCCTTGACTCCGTCTCCTGACCCCAGACGTCCATCCGGCCCGCGTTCGGCCAGCATCGCCAGCGTCGCCTCGCCCTGTGCGCGCAGGCTGGCCTCGGCCTCCGTGCTGCCGGGCACGCTGTATTCCTGGAGAAGCCGGTGGGCGTGCGAGCACCAGCGGCCGCTCTCCCGGAGCAATTCCACCTCGGCGGGGCTCTTGCGCGCGAGCATCGTCTCGATCTGCGGGGCGATGTCGATGATCTCGGCGCCGGTCACCTCGCTGAGCTTCGGGCCGAGGTAACCGAGGATCCCGGGATAGCCGTCGTGGTCGGCCGCGATCGTCCCGCGCAGGCCGAGGTCGGCGGCGACGCGGGCCAGAATCCGCATCGGGTGCTCGAGACCGGGGTACTCCGGGTAGGTCTCGACGCGCTCGAAGTCCGCTTCGGCCCGTGTGCGTTCGAGCTCGAACCCGGCGACGAAGATCACGTCGTCGCCTGCCGCATTCTGGAGATACACGGTGGGACGCTCGGTCGACAGGAACCGGAATCCGGTGAAGTAGGTGATGTAGGTCGGGTCACAGACCACGTAGCCTGCGGCGCCCAGCGTCCGTACGTGTTCGCTCAGACGGGCACGGCGCTCGGCGTACTCGGCGGCAGAGATCGCGTCAGTCATTTCGTTCCTCCATTTGATGCGGAAGTGGGCGCTGCTCCGGCGGATAGGCATCGTGTCGGAGGGCTGCATGCGGGTTGGCGCGGACCCGCGTTATGCCCGGCCCGATGAGCCGTAGAGCCGTAGCATGAAGCGGACGGTCCCGGTGATCGCCGACTGGCCAGCGGCCAGGAAGTCGGCTTGCTTGTGCGAGCCGACCAGGTCGTGCACGGACTCGTCGCCGGACCACGAACGCGTTCGCTCCAGGACCGCGTCCAGGAAGACGCGCTTCAGCCGGGTGCCCACGTTGAACTTCGCTACGCCCAGGCTGATCGCCGCGGCGACTGAGTCCGGCGGGAACCCCGTCCCGCCGTGGACGGCCAGCGGTACGTCGACGGCGGCCCGGATGGCCGCAAGCCGCTCGAGGTCGATCTCCGCCTGGTAGGCCGTCAGCAGGTGCACGTTGCCGACAGCGACCGCGAGGCAGTCCACGCCCGTGGCCGCCACGAATTCGGCCGCCGCGCCGGGGTTGGTCATGGAGGCATGGCTGTCATCGACTGCGCCGTCGTGGTAGTCGGGCAGGCTGCCGAATTCCGCCTCGACGGCAACGCCGGCCGGGCGGGCGGCGTCCACCAGCTTGGCCACGGCGTCGCGTGCCTCCGGTACCGGCCACCGGTGGCTGTCGATCATCACGAAGTTGAATCCGGCGTCCACGCCCCTGACCGCCTGCTCAAGCGTGTGGGTCTCGTTGAGCAGGAAGGACACCGGCACCTTGCAGCCTTCGAGCAGGGCCCGGCCGCTCGCTCCCAGGAAGTCAATGCCGCGCGTGTCAAGCCACTCGTCAGCCAGCATCGTGGCACCGAAACCGACGATGACGGGGGCGTTCTCGGCCTCGGCCGCCGCCAGCACGGCCTCGAGAGAGTAACTGTCCCAGCTCTCGAAGTAGCCCAGGGCGTAGCCGCCCGCGCGCGCGGCGGCGAGCATATCCGGAGCGGGGGCCAGCGGCATCAGGAACTCCCTTGCTAACGACTGCTAACGACGGTCAAGGCAGATGGTCAGGACACGGCCGCCAGTTGCACGCGGCTGGCCGCGGCGAGTGCTTCGTCCCGGGCGAAGACCGTACCCGTGCAGCCCAGCCCGCGGCACACCGAGCCGCCGAGCGCGGCCGCGAACCGGAGCCGCTGCTCAGGAGGCCAGCCTTGGATAAGGCCGAAGATAATCCCCGCGCTGAAGGCGTCCCCGGCGCCGGAACCGTCGACCGCCTCGACCGGGAACGGCCGGACCCGGATCACGCGACCAGGGTCCGCGTACACGGCACCCCCGGCGCCGCAGGTGATGACGACCGACGCGCACCCCCATTCCAGCAGGGCTTGCGCCTGGTCCACCGGGTTGTCATGGCCGGTGACCAGGTGCGCCTCATCCTGGTTCGGCAGGAAGCAGTCGACGTGCGGTAGCACCGGCCGGAGCGCCTTGACCGGGTCGTCCGCGCCGCGGGCCACGACGATGTCGAGCAGCGTCGCGGTCCCCCGCGTGCGTGCCCCGGCGAGCAGCTCCGCGACCCCTTCCTGATCCAGCCCAGGCAGGGCGAGGTAGCCGCCGATCGCCAGGACGCGCGCACCGGGCAGCGCGGCCGCGATGTCCGCGACCCCCAGTTCGGCGTTGGCCCCTGGAACATGGATGTACCGCCGGTCCTCGCCGTCGATGGGCAAGATCACGGTCTGCGACGTGGCGGACCGCCGCGCGGTCGAGACGCCGTCAACCAGGACCCGCTTGCGCGCCAGGCTGCGCCGCAGCCAGCCCCCGTAATCGTCATCGCCCACCTTGCCGACCAGACCGGTGCGAACGCCGAGGTGAGCCAGGATCACCGCGGTGTTGACCGCGCAGCCGCCGGCGTCAAGCAGGAAGCCGTCGCACACCACAAGCTCCCCGGGCCGGGGCAGGCTCGGCAGCGGCGGCACGAAGAGGTCGGCGATGATCAGCCCCGCACAGACGACCGTAGGAGATTCGGACCGAACGGAAGCCGGGGGGGCTTCGCTACCGCTCACGGCCAGCTCCGATCTGATCGAATGCCCAACGTGCGAGAATATGGTCAGTTTCACCTGCGACGTCGCCGGCGTCAACCACGGCGATGAAGCAGGCGGCTCGGTTACGTCACCGAACGCGCTGGGAGCGAAGCCCCAGGAAGGGACCGGCACCATATGACCGACGCTCCGCCAGCCCGCACCGCGCCAGGATCGCCAGGCAGGCAGCCGGTGCCGATGGAAATGCTCGCGCGGGTCGCCTCGATGTACTACCTCGACGACATGACTCAGGACCAGATCGCCAAGCAGCTGGGCCTGTCCCGGCCTAAGGTCTGGCGCCTGCTGCGGCAGGCGAAGGAAACGGGCGTCGTCGAGATCACGGTGAACCTGCCCGCGTCGCTCGCGATGCCGGTGGAAACCGAGCTCACCTCCCGGTTCGGCCTGTCGGGAGCCATCCTGGTGGCAGACCAGCACGACGAGTCGGCGATCCGCGCCCAGGTCGGCCGGGCCGCGGCCGGGCTCGTCGACCGGCTCCTGCCCGACGGCGGCACGCTGGCGATCGGGATGGGGCGCAACGCCAAAGCGGTCAGCCAGCAGGCCGACGGGCTGCGCCCGCGCCCCTGCACCGTGGTCAGCGGGATCGGCGGCTCGGCCCAGGTAGGCGAGGGCCTCAACTCGACCGACATCGCCACCCGGTTCGCCGACGCCCTGGGCGGCAAGGCCGAGGGGATCTATGCGCCCGCCTACGCGGAGAGCGCGGATGTGCGGAACGCCTTCCTGACGCACGCCGACATAGGCCGGACCATCGCGCACGCTCGCGGCGCAGACCTCGCTATCGTCGGCGTGGGTGACGCGGCGGACGATTCCCTGGTCGTCGGCCTTGGTTGCATCGCGGCCAAGGACATGGCGCGGATGCGCAAGGACGGCGCCGTCGGGGACATCCTCGGCGGTTTCTTCAACGTCCGAGGCGAGCCGGTCGCCGTGTGGATCGAGAACCGCGTGGTGGGCCTGACCCGCGAGGATCTCCGTAAGATCCCGGCCGTGATCGCCGCGGTGTCGGAGGAGGCGAAGTCGGTCGCCGTGCTCGGCGCGCTGAACTCCGGACTCGTCCACACCCTGGTGACCTCGGTCGGCGTGGCGCGGCGGGTGCTTGAGCTCGCCGACCGGCCCCGCTGAACGCGGGCCAGTGAGCCGGGAGAGTCCGCCGCCTCCGTTCGATCCCATCGGCTCTTCAGCCGCGCTCCAGCTCGGCGCAGACCGCGGCGAGGAACCGTGCCGCCGCCACGCCGTCCACCGTCCGGTGGTCGACGGTCAGCGCGAGGTCCAGCTGCGGCAACGCGGCGATGCCATCCGCGGTGACGGCCGGCCGCTCCACGGCGCGGCCGACCGCAAGGATCGCCGTCTGGTCCGGGTCCACGATTGCCTCGAACCGGTCGACGCCGAACATGCCCAGGTTGCTCAGGGTTACCGCCACCGGGGCGGTGAAGCCGGCCAACAGCCGGCCACGGCGCCCTTCGGCCACGGCCCGCCGCGTCGTGACCGCGAGTTCTTCGAGGCCGAGCTGGTCGGGTTCCGGGATGCTCGCCACGATCAGGTTGTCGTCGGTGGCGATCGCCAGGCCCACGTGGCAGTGCGCCAGGCGCAGGAAGCGTGGTCCGTCGTCGAGCCAGACGCGGTTCACGTGCGGCACCGCCCGCAGCGCCGCGGCCGTCGCCTGCAACAGCACGTGGGTCAGCGTTACCCCGTCAAGGCCCGCCGCGCGAGCCAGGGCCGGCCGCGCGTCGACGGTCCGTGACACGGTGAACTGAGGCACGGTGGCGGCGCGGGACAAGCGGGCCGCGATCGCCCGCCGGTGCGGGGGCACCACGTCGGTGGTACCGCCGTCCGCAGGCCGCGGGCCAGCGCCGTCCATCGCGGAAAGCACGTCCCGGCGCTCGATCCGCCCGCCGGGACCAGATCCCGTGACCCGCGCCAGGTCGATACCGTGCTCACGGGCGAGCACGCGGGCGGCCGGGGTGGCGGGCAGCCGCGGGGAGGAACCCGGCGGCGAGACGCTGTCCTGTGACGAGACGGTGGCCTGCGCACCGCCCGGCCCGGCCACGGCCCCCGGCGCTGCCGGGACGGCCTGCGGGATGTCCTCACCAGGATGGCCGATCCAGGCGACCACCGTCCCGGCGCTCACCGCCTCCCCCGGCCCGGCCAGGCGGCGCAGCAGCGTTCCTGCGGCGGTGGCTTCGACTTCCAGCTCGGCCTTGTCTGTCTCCACCTCGAACAGCGGCTCCCCCTCGGCGACCTGATCGCCTTCCGTCTTCAGCCAGGCCGTCAGCCGCAGCTCGTCACTGGTCTGCGCCAGCGCCGGCATGCGGACCGGGGTCGCCATCTACGCCACCGCCTCCCTGACGGCCGCGACGATATCGGCCACCTGCGGCAGCACGGCCTGTTCAAGGACCGGCGCGGCGGGCACCGGGGCATCCTTCGAAGCCACCCGCTTGATAGGTCCCTCGAGGTAGGAGAGGCATTCGTCGGCGGCGCGGGCCGCGATCTCCGCCCCCCAGCCGCCGGTCAGGCTGTCCTCATGCACGACGACCAGGCGGCCGGTCCTGCGCACCGATCCGAAGATCGTCTCGCCGTCGAGCGGCAGCAGGGTGAGCGGATCGATGACCTCGCATTCGATGCCGTCTCGGGCCAGCAGGTCGGCCGCCGCCAGGGAACGGTACAGCGACACATGGGTCGCCACCAGCGTGACATCGGCGCCGGGCCGTTTGATCACCGCCTTACCGATCGGCACCAGGTACTCCTCCGCCGGTACCTCGGCGGTCAGGTCAAGACCGCCCGCCGCCTCCCGCCCCTTGCTGCCGTACAGCAGTTTGTGCTCGAACACCAGCACCGGGTTGTCGTCGCGGATGGCGCTCTTCAGGATGCCCTTGGCATGGTAGGCATCCGACGGCGCGACCACCTTGAGACCTGGCACATGGACGAAGTAGCTCTCCGGGCACTGGCCGTGCTGCGCTCCCCGGGTGGTCGCCCCGACCGGCGCCCGCATCACCATCGGCACCCGGATCTTCCCGCCGGACATGTAGCGAAGCTTCGCCGCCTGGTTGACCAGCTCATCCATGCACTCGAACAGGAAGTCCGCGTACTGCACGTCGGCCACCGGGCGCATTCCGAGCACCGCGGCGCCCACCGCCGCGCCAGCGATCACTTTCTCGCTGATTGGCGTATCGATGATCCGCTCGTGCCCGAATTCCTCGACGAGGCCCAGGTAAACGCCGAACGCGCCGCCGAAACCGCCTTCAACGCCGATGTCCTCGCCCAGCAGGAACACATCCGGGTCGCGGCGCATCTCCTCCGCGATCGCTTCTCGCAGCGCCTCGCCGATCGTCAGCCGCCGGGCCGCTGCCACCGCCTCAGGCATAGACACTCGCCGTCGCGTCGCCAGGCTCGGGAAATGGTGAATCGCGCGCGAACTCGACCGCGTCATCGAGTTCGCCCTTTACCTCTGCTTCAAGATGTCCCCGCGTGGCCTCGTTCAGGCTCGCGCCGAGGACGAGCAGCGGATCTCGCGCCGCCCACCGGGCTTCCTCCTCGCGGGTCCGGTACCCGCGCGCGTCACTGCGGCTGTGCCCGGTGAACCGGTAGGTCTTGCATTCCAGCAACGTGGGCCCGGCCCCGGCCCTGGCCGCCGCCACGGCGTCGCGTGCCGCCGCACGCACGGCCAGCACGTCCATGCCGTCGACGATCCGTGCGGGCACGCCGTATGCCTTCGCGCGCTCGGCGACGTCGGGGACGAGCGCCACCCGGCTGTACCGCGTGGACGCGCCGTACAAGTTGTTCTCGCAGACCAGCACGACCGGCAGCCGCTCGACCGCGGCAAAGTTGATCCCCTCGTGAAACGCGCCCTCGTTCGTCGCACCCTCGCCGAAGAAGCAGACCGCAACCTGGTCGCGGCGGCGAAGCTTCATGGCAAGTCCCAAGCCGGTCACCACCGTGTTGCCCCCGCCAACGATCGCGATCGCGGGCAGCATGCCCACGTCCGGATCCCCCAGGTGCATCGAGCCGCCCTTGCCGCCGCAGCAGCCGGTGCGCTTGCCGTACAACTCGGCCATGGCCGAACGGGCGCTCACACCCTTGGCCAGTGCATGTCCGTGCGGGCGATGCGTGGACGTGATCCAGTCATCACGCGTCAGCGCATCGCACACGCCAACCGCCACCGCCTCCTGGCCCTGGTACTGGTGCAGCGTTCCCGGGATCTCGCCCTCAAGAAACAGCCGGTAGACACGCTCTTCGAACCGGCGTATGAGCAGCATCCGCCGGTACAGCGACTCCCGCAACCCGCCGTCGGCCTGCTCCGCGAGCTTGGTGCCGTCCGCGTGCAAGTCCGCCGCTCCCCGCATGTTGATCAAATGATCACTCACTGAACAAATGATGTCATTCGATGCAGGGACGGTCAAGCACCGCACGAGGGAGATGGCCCTGGCACCGCGCGACGATGCGGGCATCAGGGTCGGCCGGGCAGGGGCCTCCGACGAGGTAATCCGCCGTCGGCTGCTTGTGCCGCGGCCTTACTATACGATCACTGTGCAGCGGGTCGACCGGCCGTCGGCAGAGCACCATTCATCCATCGGCCAGCCGGGTGGCCCGCTCGATCCTGAGATCGGTGAAGATGTCTAGGTCGTCGCGGCTCCGGGTGGAGAATTCCGAGACGACAGCCCCTTCGTCCCCTGCCTGAAACCAGTGCAGCGTGTCAGGGGGAACCGTGTACTGTTCGCCAGGCCGCAGCACGATTTCGTGCCACGCGGTGAACGCCCCGTCGGCGGGGACCCGGGCGTGCGGGTGCGGCACGGGCTCCCCTTCCGTGTACACGTACACCGTGCCGACACGGCAGCGGAAGGTTTCCTCCTTCCCTGGCGTCCCGTCGAACGGCGGATGCCGGTGCTCGGGACAGATCTGGCGCGGGAACATTGCGATTTCCTTCGCGGCCACCCGCTCCGTGTTCACATAGACGACTATCTCCAGGCCCGTCTCTTCCAGTTTCGACAGGCCGAAGTCGGCTATCTCGAGCGCCGAGCGCTCAGCGTCCGTGAGCGCGATTCCCGCGTCGGCGAATATCTGCGCCGCTCGCTCCCGCGCCGCAGCGAATTCCTTTCGGGTCAGCATGAGCCCTCCTTCTCCGGCCTTAGCACAGCCTCAATTGATCATTTGCTCACAAAATGAAATAATGATCATTGCAACGAACGAATGCTCGCATGGAGCTGGCGTGCCGTCAAGAAGCTGCCGCGGGGAAGCTAAGTGAACCTGTTTCCCGGGGATTTGAGGTTGGGGCCGGAAACTCCGACTTCCACGAAGACAGCACCCAGCTTGGACGCTCTCGGCCATGAACTGCGAGCGCACTTCGGCTTCCTCGCAGATCTCGACAGCCCATGGCCGGAGGGATCGTCGCCGGGGCGCAGGCAGCCGAAACGTCGTACTGGAAGCCATCAGCAGCCCTCCCGTCTTTCCGCTTCACCAACCGTCCACTGCACTGAGCAGGCGAAGAGGGCGATGGACAGCCGGTCCTTCTCTTATTGGCGGTCAGGAAACCCTAGTGACTCAGATAGTGACTACACCCTCAGGCCTGGGCATGCACCGTGCATCGCCGTCCGGGACGTGATGCCAAGTTTCGGGAAGATCCGGTACAGGTGACCGCTGACGGTCCGGGGCGACAGGAACAGCCGCTGCCGGATCTGCTTGTTGCTCATGCCGCCTGCGGCCGGCATCGCGATCTCGTGTTCCTGCGGCGTCAGTGAAAGGTGGCCTCGCTCCAGGGCGCGGGGCCTGGGCGCGGCGCGGCCGTTCGCCGTAGCCGAGCTGAACCCGGGCCACGGCAAACGGCCAGCGCCCGGCACCGGGAAGGACGAGCACTTCCTCGAACAGCCTGGGAGCGCGTCGTCGGGCGCGGGCCGTAGCCTCAATCATCCATCGCAACGATGAGGGCGGGCGGCACGTGGGAGGCGAGGGTACCTGCGGGGCTGACCGCAGCCACCTGCTGGTAGGCCTCCTCGAAATCACCGCTGCCCAGCGCAGCAAGCCCCCAGTGCCTGCCAGGCGTTCACCTGTATGGTCCGGGCCCTGCGGGGTGCTGCCCACTGGATCATCTCGTCGGTCAATGCTCGTGTCGTGTCATAGTCGCCGCGGTCGGCGGCCAGGAGCGCCTAGACGTGGCGGCAGCAGACGGTACACAGTGTCGAGGTCACCGTCGCCACTGATCAGCACATAAGCGGCTACCACTGCGGTCTGCAGCTCACCAGAAATATGGGGAGGTACTCCCTATGGAGTCCGAGGTGGGCCGATCGTAGTGTCGGAGCAGTCAGGAAACCGAGGAGTCCGTATGCCCGACACCACGTTCTCGCTGGTCACGTCTCACGCATCGCAACAGCGCACCGGCCGAGTGACACTACTTGAGCGGAAGACGGCGCTGGACGGGCTGGCCGAGCTTGCGGGGCAAGCGCGCAGCGGTGAAGGTCGGCTCGTCCTGCTCGAAGGCGAGGCGGGTGTGGGCAAGTCGGCCCTGCTGGAGCAGTTCACCCACGACTTGCCCGACTCACGCCTCCTGTCGGGCGCCTGCGACGGCATGTTCACGCCGCGGCCGCTCGGTCCGCTCTTCGACATCGCGCAACAGGTACACGGCCGCCTGCACTCGCTGTGCCGGGCAGACGCGCCCCGGGAGCAACTCTTCGACGCGTTCCTTACCGAGCTGTGCGAGCCGGGGCCGCTGCCGGTCGTCGTCATCGAGGACGTGCACTGGGCCGATGAGGCCACCCTGGATCTGCTGAGCTTTCTCGCGCGACGGATCCGCGAGATCGCCGTGCTATTGATCGTGAGCTACCGCAACGACGAGATGGCCGACACCCATCCGCTGCGCATTGCACTTGGCCATCTGGCCGTTCAGCGCTGCGCGAGGCGCTTCCCGCTGGCTCCGCTCAGTGCCCAAGCCGTGCGTATGCTCTCGGTCGGCGGCGGGATCGACCCAGCGGAGCTGTACAGTGTCACCGGCGGCAACCCGTTCTATGTCCGTGCAGTGTTGGAGGCGGGCCTAGGCGAGATACCGGGCTCGGTCCGCGACGTGGTTCTGGCGCGCGCCGCCCGCCTCGGACCGAAAGCACGGCAGACCCTTGAGGCCGCGGCCCTGATCGGCGGCACCGTCGATGAGCGGCTGCTACGCCACGTCGTCGCCGAGCCCGCGCTAGCCGAGGTCATCTCGTCTGGACTGGTGGTCGGCCATCCGGTTCTGCGCTTCCGGCACGAGATCGCGCGTCAGGCGATCGAGCAGGCGGTCTTGCCGGCCCGGCGTTCCGAACTCCATGCTCGGATACTGCAGGGGCTGCGCACTCTCGGCTGTGACGATGATGCCCGGCTGGCCTTTCACGCCGACGAGGCCGGCGACGGCCCGGCGGCCTTGGAGCATGCTGCGGCGGCCGGTCGTCGCGCTCGCACGCTGGCATCCCATCGCGAAGCTGCCGGGCAGTTCGAACGCGCGCTGCGTTTCGCGGACGGCGAGGCGCCGGCCAGCATCGCGGCCCGCTGGATCGAGCTCGCGACCGAGCTGTCGATGATCGATCGCTGGCCCGATGCCGAGACCGCCTACACGCGAGCGCTGGAGAACTGGCGGGCGGCTGGAGACCCCCTCGGCGAAGGCGACACGCTCCGGCGGATGTCCGCGGCGTTGTGGCGGCTGTGCCGCGGCGACCAGATCCTCGCCGCGGCCGAGGGTGCCGTCGCCATCTTGGAACCGCTCGGCCCCACGGCGGAACTCGCGGCGGCATACGCCTGCCTCGCCGCGCATCAGAATGAACCCGGGCATGGGGACATCGTCGTCCCGCTCGCCCAGCGCGCCCAGGAACTCGCGGTCAGGTTCGGCGTGCCCGCGGTGCAGAGCCGGGCGACGACGACCGAGGCGCAGGCCGTGTGGTTCGCGGGTGGCGACTGGGAGCCCGTGCTGCGCCGCGCGCTGTCGATCGCGCTCGAGAACGGAATCGAGAACGAAGCCGGCTTCGCGTACACGAACCTGCATGAGCAGCATTGCGGCAACCGGGACTACGCCAAGGCCGACCCGTACTTCCACGACGGCGTCGCGTACTGCGAGGACCACGATCTCGGCACGTACTACAACTGCTTGCGCGGCGTGCGGACGTCGAGCCTGGAGCGGCTCGGGCGCTGGGACGAGGTGGTGCGAATCGCCGAGTCCCTCCTCGCCTCCGTCGCCTCGCCGGTGAATCGCATGATCCCGATGACCAGCCTGGCCCTGGTCGCGGCGCGCCGCGACCAGGGAGATGTGTGGCCACACCTAGATGCCGCGATGACCGCCGCGGACGGATCGACCGGGCCGATGTACATCGGCGCCGTGCGATTGGCCCGGGCCGAGGCCCGNNGTGGCTGCGACGCACCGGATCACGCCGGACGAGTCGGCGTGAACTGGCCGAGCCCTACCGGCTGCAGCTCACCGGAAACCATCGCGGCGCATCCGACCTGTTCGATGCGCTGGCCTGCCCGTACGACGCGGCGCTCGCGCTGCTCGATGCGCCTGACGAGCTGGCGCTGCGACGAGCGCTCGACGTCTGCAACGCGCTCGGGGCCGTCGCGACGGCGCGGATCATTCGCCAGAAGATGCGCTCGCTCGGCATTCAATCCGTTCCGGCCGGACAGCGAGCCGCGACGCGCGAGAATTCGCTCGGCCTGACCCATCGAGAGCAGGAAGTGCTCGAATTGCTCTGCGAGGGGCGCACCAACGCCAGCATCGCCACCAAGCTGGTGATCTCACCAAAGACAGTCGACCACCACGTCTCGTCGGTATTGGCCAAGCTCGGCGTGTCAAAGCGAACGGAGGTAGCCGCCGCGAAGCGGGCCGCAGCCACTCCGAGGTAGGCGAGCCACACTAAGCGCACGCGTGGTACGTGCTCGCTAGGCGTAGAACGCTCGAACAGGCAGATCCGCTCGGCGAGGACCGCAGACCCGGCATCGTCAATACACCGCCCACGGGCTAAGGCCCGTAAACGCCAATCTCTCGATCGCCTCGGGCGCGGCCGATATGCCTGCCGGACGCCGGTCAGCCAGCGACGGGGGCCATACAGCGTCCTGTTGCTCCCGATCGGGGTGGTGACTTGATTAAGCGGTCAGGTCCCGGCCCATATCAGCGGCCGCCTCGCGGTTCTCGACGCCGAGCTTGGCCAGCACGGCCGAGACGTGGTGATCGACCGTCTTGGCCGAGATAAACAAGGTGCGGGCGATTTGGGCGTTGGTCTGTCGTTCGCAGATCAACTCGAGCACCTCGCATTCACGCGGGGTGAGCCCGAGTGGATGCGCCCGGGTCGCCCGGCGCGGGCCGGCCGGCACCGACCGGGCGCCAATGTGGCGTAGCTTCTGCCGGGCGAGGCTCGCCGTGGCCTTGGCGCCTAGTTCTTCGAGACGCCGCAGCGCGTCGCGCAGTTCGTCTTCGTCGGTCGAGTCAAGCAGTGCGAGCGCCGCGTCCAGGCGGCAGCCGAGCTCATCCCACGCTTGCGCAGCCGCTGCGTGCTCGCCGCATTCCTGGAGCCGGTACGGCCCGGCAATCGGGCCATCGACGATTCGGTCGGAGCCGGTGCGGTCAAGCCAGCGGCGCAGCGCGCCGCGCATCCACTCGTCGATGCCGTGCGCGGCATCGACGGCCAACTCGGCTTCGTGTCGCGCCTCGTCAACTCGGCCTTCGGTCAGGTATGCCTCGGTCCGGGCGAGCCGGGTCGGTACTATGTACTGCGGCTGGCCGGTTGGCGCCGCGTTGGCGATCGCGCTGTCGAGGGCGCGCCAGACGTCCGGCTCGCCGCGGCGCGCATGGATCACGCCGATCAGGGCCTGCACGCAGATCTGGTAGAGCGGGGCGGCCGAGCTTTCCTCGAGCAGCTGAGCACTGATCGCCACCGCTTCGTCCCAACACCCGCGATGTTCGAGGACGATGGTTCGAGTTGCGCGCAGGAAAGAGGAGGCCTGGTCTAGGTCGTTCTGCTCGCAGTAGGCCAGGCCGTCGCGGTAATACTGCTCTCCTTCATCGAACCGGAAGTGGTCGCACGAGATGCCGTACAGGTTGCTGTAGGCACGAGCGGCCTGGTTGGGCAGGTGGCGAGAGATGGCCAGCTCAAGTGAGCGGCGAAGCAGTTCGACCCAGCTCTGGTCGGTAGCGGCCGCGGCGCAGCCCTCGGTGTTCAGTGCATCGGCAATGACGTCGGATGCGCCAAGCGAACGGGCCAGAGCCTCCGCTCGCCGGGCCAGCTCGACCGCCTCGTCGTTCTCGTTGCGCGTCATCTTGATGGCGGCTAGTGTCGCGTACGCCCTGGCCAGCTCCCGTGTCTCGCCGAGCGGCTCGAGCGTGCTGATCGCTTCGACGGCGGCATCTACCGCTTCATCGCCCCGGCACAGATGTTTCAACGTCAGCGAGTAGCGCTGCAACGACTCGCCCTCACGGCGGCGATCTTCGAGCTGCCGCCAGAGCCGTAGCGCCTGCTCGTCGGCGTCGGCCGCGGTTTGCGATCGGTCGCTCAGAGTCGCCTCTTCGGCCAGGCCCGTGTAGAGCTCGGCCAGCGCGGACGGTGCGGCCTGCGCCGCCCATCGCAATGCGCGCTCGTACTGGGCCGCAGCCTCGCGATGTGAGCCGAGGTCAACGGCTCGTCTGGCGGCCAGTGATGCGTGCCGGACGACTGCTTCTTCGTCGCCAGCGCCTTCAGCGTGGAAGGCCATGCGCGCGTCATCGCGGCTGCCGCTCACTAGCAGCGCGTTGAGGATCTCTGCGTGGATCACCGCCTGCCGGTGGGCGGGGATCTCCTGCGCGATCGCCAGCCGGGCGATCTCGTGCCGAAAGCGCAGCCCGATTCCCTCATCGACCAGCAGTCCGGACGCGCTGAGTTCGTCCAGCGCAGCTTGCCGGTCGGCGAGCAGGCTCGCGTCGATCCGCAGGCCCATGAGCGCGGCCGTCTCGAGTACCTGCCGGGCCGCGTCGCTGAGCCGCCCGGTACGCGAGAGGATCGCGTCCCGCGCCGATAGCGGGATTCCGTGCGTTCGGGCCTCAAGCATCTCGGTGACGTAGAACGGATTGCCGCCGGCGAGCTGGTACAACTGGTCGGCGTCAAGATCGGTCCCGGCGGCCATCGTCCGGACGGCCTCGACCGACAGCGGCGGCAGGTCGAGTCGGCGCGTCCACCGCCTCGCGGCGAGATCGCCTAGCGCGAGACGAAGCGGGCTCGATGGTGCCAGCCAGTCGTCCCGATAGGTGGCGATCACCAGCACCAGCGCCGTGCGGATGCGACGCGTGAGAAACCGCATCAGGTCGAGCGTCGCCTCGTCCGCCCAGTGGATGTCCTCGATCACGATCACGTCAAGTCGATCATCAGCGGTGACCTGCCTCAGCAGCGCGGCGAACAGCTCGTCGCGTTCGGGTCGTCCCCGGCACAGATCCTCCAGCGCGCCGCCGAGATCGCGGGCGAGGTCGAACAACGGGGCGAGCGGGCGCGGCGTCGAGAGTCCATCGCAGGCACCCCACGACCAGCGGGCGCCGGGCAGATCGCGCTGGAACCGCTCGACCAGCACCGACTTTCCTACGCCCGCCTCACCGCCGATCAGGACAAGCCGCCCTTCACCCTGCCCCGCCTCGTGTGCGTACTGGCGCAGCGAGGCCAGCAAGGGATCGCGCTCCAGCAGCACCATATTCAGGATCTTCTCTCAACTAGATCGAATGCGCACCGTGCCGACTGGCCGCCGGGCTGGGCCAAGCGGCGAGCGTGTCGTCGTGGCGACCGGCAACGGCGCGGCCGGTCACGTTCGGGACTAGCCGCCTGCGGATCACAACCCTTCCTGCACTTCGAAAACATCGTCAGCAACCAGTCCGTGAGCCTCGCGATGGACGGTGTTCGCGGCCTCCGCAGACGGTGCATCGACCAGGCAGAAGATCTTGCCCTCGGCCTCACTCACCCAGTAGCGGAGGTACCGGACGTCATGCGCGCCCTGCGCTTTGAGGTCCGCGGCGTGGGCCTGGGCGACGGCATCGACAGTGGCTCCGCCGCGAACAGTGTGGATATCCATGTAGAGGGGCACTGCTATCTCCTCGGGTAGTCGCAGGCCGGGACAGGTAGAGCGTAAGAGCGGGGAGTGCGCGGCTGCATCGGAGCCATCTCCCTAAATTACGGCGCCGCATACCTATCTTTCGTGGACGGCTTGGCGCCCGCTCGGTCGAACCGGCCGTTGGGTCTGGCTGCCGCGTCCGTTGCTATCGGAGCGGGCGCTCGCCCGCCGCGTTTCGGTCCTGCTGGCAACCTCGCGCCCAGGCCGGCAGGACCGGCGACAAAGATAGGGACGTCCTCCCGATGCGGTCGCGACGCCGGACGCGCTGAGCTAGGCGCATGGGTGACCACGAATCGCTATCAAGTCATCGGGTCCGGTCTCCGGCGGTGGCCGTCCTGAACCTCAGCCGGACTTCGGGTGCCGACTGCTCACGATCGCGCCCATGGGCTGGCCGCTGCCGTCCACACGATGGACAGCCGGTCCGCCAGATCGTTCTTCGGCGAAAGCGGGGAGAGGGACAGGTTCGGGACCCCGGCCGTTCCCAGCGCACCCGTTGGCCACTGACGTAATTCCAGACGAATATCGGAAGGATCCCTCATGCAAGGAATGCTTGCGCCAAGCCTAGTAGCCGGAAAGCTCGACCGTTTCCTGACCGCGCATCTTGATGCGACCACGCCGTTCCTGGTGGTCGATCTTGATGTCGTGCGCCGCCAGTACGTCAGCCTGACTGCGGCTCTGCCACGTACCGAGGTCTTCTACGCGGTGAAGGCCAACCCGGCGCCAGAGGTCCTTAGCCTGCTCATCAAGCTGGGTTCAAATTTCGATGTTGCTAGCCGCGGGGAGATCGAGCTGTGTCTTGGTCTCGGTGCTGATCCGGCCCGGTTGTCCTATGGCAACACGGTCAAGAAGGAGCGTGACATCGCGGCAGCATACCGCTGCGGCGTCCGGCTCTTTACGGTCGACTCGCAGCCCGAGTTGGACAAGGTCCTGCGCACGGTGGCCAGCGGCACGGTGTTCGTCCGCATCGTCACCGACGGTGCCGGGGCTGATTGGCCGTTGTCGCGGAAGTTTGGCTGCACGGTGGGTGAAGCGGGGCAGATGCTCCTGCAGGCGGCACGCGCAGGCCTGCGGGTCGGCGTTTCATTTCACGTCGGATCGCAGCAGCGCGACCCCGGCGCCTGGGACCGGCCGCTTGGTCAGGTCGGGCAACTGGCGCGGCGGCTAGCGGCCGAGGGGTACGAACTGGCTGGGGTGAATCTCGGCGGCGGGCTGCCGAGCCGGCACGTCGATCCGACCGCCGATATCGAAACATACAGCGAGAAAATCGCCGGGTCCGTCGCCACCCACCTCGGTCCCCGGTTCGGCGGCCTCATGATGGTCGAGCCCGGCCGCTATCTGGTCGGTGACGCGGGCGTGATCCGGACCGAGGTTGTCCAGATCGTACGCCGGGCCAGCGACCCCGGCCGCCGCTGGGTGTTCCTCGACGTGGGCCTGTTCAACGGTCTCACCGAGACCCTCGGCGAGGCGATCCGCTACCGCATCCAGGCTCCGGGCGACGGGTCAGGCACCGGATCGGTCGTGCTGGCCGGCCCGTCGTGCGACAGCGCCGACGTGCTCTACGAGACCTACCAATACCAGCTCCCGCTCGACCTGCAGGTCGGCGATCACCTGAAGATCCTTGGGACCGGCGCGTACACATCGTCCTATTCATCGGTCGGATTCAACGGCTTCCCGCCGCTGACGAGCTACTACCTGCCTGCCACGGCCGGATCGGAGCTGACATCATGAGCGACTACCCCAACTACGGAACTCTCGACGGCCCGGTCATCATGATCGGGTTCGGTTCCATCGGCCGGGGAACCCTGCCGCTGATCCTCCGGCATTTCGACGTGAAGCCGGAACAGATCACCGTCGTCGCGCCCGACGACGCCAACGCCGCGATCCTCGCCGAGTACGGCGTGCACAAGGTCACCGCTCTGCTCACCGCGGACAACTACCGTGCCGTCCTGACCCCATTGCTTGCCACGAGAGCTGGCCGGGCATTCTGCGTCAACCTCTCCGTCGACACGTCGTCGGTCGCGATCATGGCACTGGCCCGGGAACTCGGCGCGCTCTATGTCGACACCGTCATAGAACCCTGGCCTGGCTTCTACGACGATCCGGCGGCACCGCTCGCGCAGCGAACGAACTACGCCCTGCGCCAGAGCCTGCTGGCCGAACGCCGCCGCCGCCCCGGCGGGCCGACGGCGGTCTCGGCCTGCGGGGCGAACCCGGGCATGGTCTCGTGGTTCGTCAAGCAGGCCCTGCTCGACGTTGCGGACGCTGTCGGGCTCAGCTACGTCCGCCCCACCACTCGTACGCAGTGGGCTGAACTTATGCGCCAGTCCGGCGTCCGAGGGATCCACATCGCCGAACGTGACACCCAGCGCGGCCGCAAGCCCAAGGCCATCGGCGCGTTCGTCAACACCTGGTCGGTCGACGGGTTCATCTCAGAAGGCCTGCAGCCGTCCGAGCTGGGCTGGGGTACCCACGAGAAATGGCTGCCGCCGCAGGCCCGCGCGCATGACGACCCGGCCGCACCGTCGATCTACCTGGGCCGCCCCGGCGCCGACACCCGGGTGCGGACCTGGTGTCCGACCGCGGGCCCGCAGTATGGCCTGTGCGTCACCCACAACGAGTCGATCTCGATCGCCGACTACTTCACGATGACCTCCGACTCCGGAGAGGTCAGCTACCGCCCTACTTGCCACTATGCCTACCACCCGGCCGACGACGCCATGCTGTCCTGGCACGAGCTGCTCGGCAATCCCGGCCAGCCGCAGCGCACCCACGAGATCCTTGACGAGGCAGACATCCTCGACGGCATCGACGAGCTCGGCGTGCTGCTCTACGGGCACGCTCGCAACGCCTACTGGTTCGGCTCGCGGCTGTCGGTCGAGGAGACCCGCAAGCTCGCGCCTTACCAGAACGCCACCGGCCTGCAAGTCACCTCCGCGGTGCTGGCCGGCATGGTCTGGGCGGTAGAGAACGCCGACGCCGGAATCGTCGAGGCCGACGAGATCGACTTCGCCCGTTGTTTGCAGGTGCAAAGGCCTTACCTGGGCCCCGTCGAAGGCCACTTCACCACCTGGACGCCGCTGACGGGACGCTCGCCGCTGTTCCCGCAGGACATCGACCCCGACGATCCATGGCAGTTCAGAAATGTCTTCGTCCACTAGCCGAGCAGGATGACGATGATCACCAGGCCGCCGCTCGCCGCGCTGATCACCGCGTCGCTGTTCTGGGGCACGGCGGTCAGCGTGACCAAGTACGCCCTGCGTGGCTTCGGCCCGATCACGCTGCTCGCCATCTCGCTGATCGCGGGAACCGCGGTGCTGTGGACGATCGTGATCCTGCGTGGCCACCGCCCACCGCTGCCGTGGCGGCGGGCGGTGCTGCTGGGCCTATTCGAGCCAGCGCTCGCCTACGCCGGCGACCTGCTCGGCCTGGCCCGGACCAGCGCCGCCAATGGTGCGCTGCTATCCGGTCTGGAATCGGTCTTCATCGTCCTGCTGGCGGCCGTCTTCTTGCGCGAACGCATCACTGGCCGCATCACCGTGGCGCTCGCCCTAGCACTGGCCGGCGTCGCGGTCCTCGAAGGCACCGGATCGTTCGCGGGCGCCGGACTCGGCGACCTGCTCGTTCTGGCCGGGGTGCTCAGTGCTGCCGCCTACACGATCGTCGCCCGAGGAATGGGAGACGAGTCCGACCCGCTAACAGTGACCGCCTGCCAGTTCACCACAGCGACGATCCTCATCGTTCCCGCAGTTACCTTCGTGTGGGCGACGCACGTCGAAACCGCACCCAGCCACGTGGCCGCGAGGTTCTGGTTCGCCGCAATCTTCGTGGGAATCATCGGCTACGCCGCAAGCTTCCTGCTCTACAACTACGCCATCGCCCGAGTGCGAGCGGCCCCGGCGAGCATTATCGTGAACCTGATTCCCGTCTTCGGGCTGGCCAGTGCCGTCTTCTGGCTAGGCGACTCACTCACCGTCGCCCGGGTTCTCGGCGCGATCTTGATTGGACTGTCCGTCACGATCTTCACCGCCACCGAACTCGCCGAAGCACGCAACGCCGCCAAGGCAAACGTGACACCGTCGAAAGCCTGACCCGGCGGGCGATTTCTGGGTGATCGGGCTTGTCGCCGGCGCCGAAAACCTCGGCACTCTTGTCTGGGCGCCTGAGGTCACCGCTGATCGTGTCGGTGACATCGATCGTCGTCTGCTTGAACGTGCCGCTGTGGTCGCTTCGTTGCTGCAGTTCTTCAGCCGCAATGTGGCAGCGGCGGAGGCTCAGGTCCGCGGTGAGCTGCTCGACGAGCTGTTGTCGCCGTCACCGGCGACATACTCGTCGCTGGCCGGCCGCGCGCGCCGGCTGCGTTACCAGCCGCAGGAGCAACACGGCGTGATGGTCGCCCAGGTCGACCCGGCGCACCGGCAGCGGCTGGCGAGGGTGACCTCCGATCTGGCCGCGGCCCGCCATGGCCTGAGCACGATGCGTGAGAGCGCCGCCGTGCTCGTCCTGCCTGCCCGCGACGTGGCTCTCACCGCACGCCAGGTCTGCCGGTCGATGACCCTGCAGCTGGACGAGCCTGTGACTATGGGCGCTGCCGGGCCGGTCAGCGATCCAGCTCAGATCCCGGCGGCGTTTACCGAGGCCGCTGCGTGCATGAACGCCCTGCGGGCGCTCGGCCGGACGGGCGACTCCGCGACGGCTGGGGACCTGGGATTCGTCGGTCTCCTGCTCGGCGAGCATTTCAGCGCCGCCGAGTTCGTGGATCGGGCCCTGGGCCCGGTTGTGAATCATGACGCGCGGCGGGGAACCGTGCTCGCGCAGACTCTGGAAGTCTATTACGGTACCGGGCAGAGCCTGGTGGCGAGCGCCAAGGCGCTCCATGTCCACCCCAACACCGTCACCCAGCGGCTGGACCGGGTCAAGCACCTCCTGGGACCGGAGTGGAACGCCCCGGCGAACGCCGTCGACGTCCAGCTGGCGCTGCGCCTGCTCCGTCTCACTCAGCCGGATCCGGCCGGTCGACCGGAGCCGCGCCCGTCAGGCGGCGCGTAGAGGTCTGCGGCGTTAAGCCGGGGCGGTTCTGCATGGGCACGGCGGCTCAGGTGGGGTCGACGAAAAAGTCCAGTTCGGGGTGGTCGGTGCCGCCGTAGCCGGAAAGGTCGGTCACGCCCGCGGCCGCGAGGACGTCAACGTCGATGAGCGCGCGGCCCGTCGGTTTCGCCGGGTCGGTCAGCAGCGTGATCGCCGCGTCGGCCATGATGTCCGGGGTCCGCGACTTCGCCGCCTCGGACTCACCGAGCAGGTTGATCACCGCGGAGGTGGCGATGGTCGTCTGGGGCCATAGGCAGTTCGCGCGGATCCCCAGGTCGGCAAGCTCCGCGGCGAACCCCAGGGTCAGCAGCGTCATCCCGTATTTGGACATCATGTAGGAAGGGAACTTGCCCAGCCAGTGCGGGGCCAGGTTGATCGGCGGAGACAGGGTCAGCACTTGCGGGTCGGCCGAGTTGCGTAGATGGGGCAGCGCGGCGCGGGTCAGCAGGAACGTGCCCCGCGAGTTGACCTGCTGGATGAGGTCGAATTGCTTGGTGGTCAGGTCGGCGGTGCCGGTGAGGTTCAAGACGCTGGCGCTGTTGATGACGATGTCGATACCGCCGAAGTTGGTTACGGCCGTGGCGACGGCTCGTTCGACGTCCTCCTCGGCTCGCACGTCGCCGACGACGGCGACGGCCTTCCCGCCGGCCGCGGTGATTTCCTCGACGGCCGTGTGCACGGTGCCCGGAAGCCGCGGATGGGGTTGCCCGGTCTTCGCCAGCAGGACCGCGCTGGCCCCGCTACGGGCCGCGGCGAGCAGGATGGCCAGGCCGATGCCCCGGCTGCCGCCCGACATCACGATCGTGCGGCCCTGAAGGTTGTGGGTCATTCGCGCTCCATCGATCGAGGGGGATCCGGGTTCGCGGTGACCGGCGCAGCTGACGCATGTCCGCGTGCGGCCTGGTCAGGGGTTACCGGTGCTGGCTCGCGCCCTGGCCAGTTCCGCGAAGAAGTCGAGCTTGGCCGGGTCGTCGAGGGCAGACGCCGCGGTCACGGCGGCGGGGTCGGCGCCTTGCAGGATCCGCTTGACCGGTACCTCGAGCTTCTTCCCGGTGACGGTGTGCGGGATCCCCGGGGCCACGATGATCTCGTCGGGCACGTGCCGGGGAGAGGCGCGTTCGCGGATCTCGCGCCGTATCCGGCCGCCGAGTTCCTCGTCGAGGTCGACGCCGTCGGCCAGGACCACGAACAGCGGCATCCAGTACCCGCCTGAGTCCAGTTCCGCTCCGATCACCAGTGCGTCGGTCACCTCAGGTACCGCCTCAAGTGCCTGGTAGATGTCGGCGCTGCCCATCCGGATGCCGTGGCGGTTAAGGGTGGCGTCTGAGCGGCCGTGGACAATGATCGATCCGTGGCCGGTAATGGTGATCCAGTCACCGTGGCGCCATATGCCGGGGTAGGTGGCGAAGTAGGCGTCCCGGTACCGCTCCCCGGCGGGGTCGTTCCACAAGGCGACCGGCATGCTGGGCATCGGGCGGGTGACGACCAGCTCGCCGACCCGCCCGGTGACGGGGTTGCCGGTCTCGTCCCATGCCTCGATGGCCACGCCGAGGCAGCCGGCTGAGATCTCGCCGGGCCATACCGGCACGGTGGGGGCTCCGCCTGCGAACGCCCCGACGACGTCGGTGCCGCCGCTGATCGAGACCAGCGGTATATGGCTGCCGACGTTCTCCGACGCCCAGTACGAGGCGCTCGCCGGAAGGGGCGACCCGGTCGAGATGATCTGGCGCAGCGCCGACAGGTCGAGCTGCCGGCCGGGTTGCACGCCGGTCTTCGCGGTCGCGGCCAGGAACCCCGGGCTGGTACCGAAGTCGGTGATCCCCTGATCAGCGACGAAACGCCACAGCGCGGCGGCGTCGGGGAACGTCGGGCTCCCGTCGTAGCAGACCGCCGCAGCCCCGCTGATCGGCACAGAAACCTG
>PLDT01000296.1:0-9192 GCA_003136255.1 Actinomycetota bacterium | reverse complement strand
GCCGCGGCTGGCTGCGGCGGCGCTCGTCCCTGCGCGGCGGGACGGGCCGCGGCTGGGCCGGCGGACGGGGGCCACGGCTGGGGGCCGGCCCCGCCCGGCTGCACATGCCGCGTCCGCGGGCGAAGAAGAGATGGCGGACAGGAGGTTACCGGTGAACGTGTCGTCGCGCCGCCGTCTCGTGGTGCTCTACGTGCTCGCCGCCGCGATGCTGATCTCGCTCGGCGGCCGGCTCTACTACCTGCAGGTGATGAACAACACCTCGTTCACCAAGCTGGCCGAGCAGAACCAGACCCGGGACGTGATCGTGCCCGCGGTCCGCGGCCAGATCCTCGACGACGTGGGCAACCAGCTGGTCACCAACCAGACGGCCCTGGTCGTCTCGGTGGACATGATGACCCTGAACCAGCAGCCCGGCGGCGCCGCGCCCGTCCTGCGCCGGCTCGCCCCCCTGCTCGGCACGTCGTACACCCACCTGAGCCAGGAGACGCGGCTGTGTACCAAGGGCGTGTCGCAGCCCTGCTGGGCCGGCTCCCCGTACCAGCCCATCCCGGTCGACCAGCACGTCTCGGACCGGGTGGCGCTGCAGGTCATGGAGGAGCAGAGCCAGTTCCCAGGCGTCACCGCGCAGGCGCAGCCGGTCATCGACTACCCCGAGCCCTACGGGGCCAACCCGGCGCAGGTGCTCGGCTACCTGCAGCCGATCACCCCGCAGGAGATCGCCAGCCGGCACCTGCCGGTGACCGGCTTCTCCGGCGTGGACCTGGTCGGCCAGGCCGGCCTAGAGGCCCAGTACGACAGCCAGCTCCGCGGCCAGGCCGGGACCCAGGTGGTGTCGGTCAATGCCGCCGGCGACGTCACCGGCACCGTCAGCCAGACCCCGCCCGTCACCGGCGATGACCTGGTGACCAGCATCAATGCGCAGATCCAGGCCGACGCCCAGAATGCCCTGAACGGCGCGATCACCCGGTCACGAGCCGAAGGGAACGCCGCCAACCAGGGCGCGGCGATCGTAATGACCACCACCGGCCGGGTCGTGGCCATGGCCAGCTACCCGGACTACAACCCGAGCATCTGGACCGGCGGCATCACCCAGACAGAGTTCAACGAGCTGTTCGGTACCCAGGACGGCGAGCCGATCCTCAACTGGGCCACCCAGGGTCAGTACGCACCGGGATCGACGTTCAAGGTCACCTCCACCGCCGCCGCCGTGGCCGACGGGTACCCGCTGGACGGCCTGTACAACTGCCCGGCCTCGGTCAATATCAACGGCGTGACGCTCAAGAACGACGGCGAGCCCAGCCTGGGCGACATGAGCTTCGCCGAGGCGCTCATCCAGTCCTGTGACACGGTGTACTACCAGCTCGGCGACGACATGTACCTCACCGACGACCCGAACGCCAACAACAGCACCGGGCCGAGGGCCCCGATCCAGAAGATGCAGAAGATGGAGCTGGCCTGGGGCTTCGGCCAGAACACCGGGATCGACCTGCCCGCCGAGTCGACCGGCACCATCCCCACCCGGCAGTGGCTGTACTACCTCTGGAAGGACAACGCGCGCACGGGCCAGGACTGGTGCAAGTACGGCCGCCAGAACGGTTCGTACGTCCAGCAGATCGAATACCAGGACTGCCAGAACGGCTGGCAGTGGGAACCCGGGCAGGCCGCGATCGCGGCGATCGGCCAGGGCTACGTGACCGTCACCCCGCTCCAGCTGGCCAACGCCTACGCGGCGCTGGCCAACGGCGGGACCCTGTACAGCCCGCGGATCGGCGAGGCGCTCCTCTCCCCGACCACCGGGCAGGTGGTCCAGAAGATCAACCCGCCGGTCATCCGCCACCTGCCGGTGTCCGGCAACACGCTGGCCTACATCCGCGACGCGCTAGCCGGGGTGGTGACCCAGGGCACCGCGGCCAGCGCCTTCAGCGGGTTCCCGCTCAACCAGGTCTGCGTGGCGGGCAAGACCGGTACCGCCCAGCTCTTCGGCAAGAACGCGACCTCGGTATTCGCCTCGTTCGCGCCGTGCAACGACCCGAAGTACGTGGTCGTCGTCATGGTCCCCGACTCCGGGTACGGCGCCGACGTGGCCGCCCCCGCGGTCCGCCAGATCTGGGACGGCATCTACGGCCTCGAGGGGCACAAGGCCGCGGTGCCCAGCGGCCAGCTGCCGTCCTCGCCACCGCGGATCACCGCCACCGGCGCGATCGACGCGCCGGCCGGCTACACCAGGGAGCCATGATGCTGGGCCGGTCCAGCCCGAGTTACACCGTCCGCGGCTACAGCGCGCCGCGGGCCGGCGCGTTCGCCGGGCGCCCGCGGTCCCTGCTGGCCCGGGCCTTCGCCCGCAACTCGGTGCTGCGCCAGATGGACTGGGTGCTAGTCGTCGTGGTGTGCGGGCTGAGCGCGATCGGCGTCGTGCTGGTGTGGTCGGCAACCCAGCCCTCCCTGCTCGCGGCGGGCGAAGACCCGCGCACCTACATGAAGAAGCAGCTGCTGTGGTCGGTGATCGGGCTGCTCTTGATGTTCGCCGTGAGCTTCGCCGACAGCCGCCGGCTGCGGTCCTGGACGCCGGTGGCCTACGGCCTGACCCTGCTCGCCCTGGTGGCCGTGCTGGTCCCGCATATCGGCTCGGACATCAACGGCGCGCGCGCCTGGATCAACCTGCCCGGCGGCTTCCAGATCGAGCCGTCGGAGTTCGCCAAGGTCGCGCTCGTCCTGGTCATCGCCTCGGTGTTCAGCCACGCCCGGGGCGCGAGGCCCGGCCTGCGCTCGGTGCTCCTGGCCCTGGCCGCCGCGGCGCCGCTGATGGCCCTGGTGGTGATCGAGCCCGCGCTGGGCGTGGCCCTGGTGCTGGTCGCGGTGACCGCCACCATGATCGTGCTGTCCGGGACCCGGCTGCGCATCATCGGCGCCCTGCTCGCGATCGTGGGCGCGGCCGTCGCGCTGGCCGGCGGCGCGCACTTGCTGAAGTCCTACCAGCTGACCAGGTTCACCTCGTTCCTGCACCCGTCGGCCGACCTGGCCGGCGCGGGCTACAACGCGGCCCAGGCCAAGATCGCGGTCGGATCGGGCGGGATGTTCGGCACCGGCCTGTTCCACGGCCAGATCGTGGCGGGCAACTACGTGCCGTCCCAGCAGACCGACTTCATCTTCACCGTGGCCGGCGAGGAACTCGGCTTCGTCGGCACCATCACCATCGTCGTCCTGCTCTTCATCGTGATCGTCCGCGCGCTGCGCATCGCCGCCCGGACCGACGACCTGTTCGGCGTGCTGATCGCCTCCGGCGTGGCGATCTGGTTCGCGTTCCAGTCGTTCGTGAACATCGGCATGACGATCGGCATCATGCCGATCACCGGCCTGCCGCTGCCGTTCGTCTCCTACGGCGGCTCGGCGGTCTTCGCCGACATGATCGCTATCGGCATGCTCCAGTCCGTCCGCCGCCACCGCAGCGTGTTCGACTGAGCAGCACTCCACCGGAGCAGATTTCCGGCTGACCAGCGCTCCGCCCGAGCCTCCCGCCGCGCGGCCTACTTCGTCGGCGCGAAGATGATCGTAGTCACGTTCGTGTCGCCGACTCCTTGCACGCTGGTGCCCGGGAACTGGTTCAGCGAATCGACGGTGCCCTTGTAACCGTGACCGGTGAACACGATGTACGCCCCGGTGTCGCCGCCCTTCTGGAGCATCGAGTTGGTCGTGACCGTATAACCGGCCTGGGGCAGCGCCGTGGCATAGAAGCGTGCCACGTCCGCCGGCGTGATCGAGCCGAAGACCACGAGGCCAGAAATGTTCTCGGCGACCTTCGCCGCGGCCGGGACCGGGAAGGTCCCGAGCGACATCTTGGTCGCTAGCGAGCGGCCCGGGATGGGCGCACCTGTCGACGGCGGGGCGGAGCGGACCACGATCTGGCTCGGCGTGGCAGTGCTCGTGCTGGACGAGCCGGCCGACGGGGTCCCGGTGGAGCTGGCCGACGGGGTTCCGGCCGAGCACGCTGCCACGGACAGGCTGGCCGCGCAGGCGGCCAAGGCCAGCGCGGCAGAGCGGTACTTGTTCATCGGTTTCCTTCAGTCGGTCCACACGTCACAGGTGCCCACCCTAAACGCCCGTCCGGCCAGCCAAGGCCGGTTTGCCGCAAGCCCGGCCTCACTTCGGCGAGAGCTCGACCGTGCTCACGTTCTTGGTCCCGAGTCCCGCCACGCTCACCCCGGCACCGGAGAAATGGGACAGCGCGGCGATGTTGCCCTTGTATCCGTGCCCGCTGAACTGGATAACCGCCCCGGTCGAATGCGGAGCTCTCTCGCATTCCGCCTCTAGTTGGGGCGGCCACGGCGGGCGATGCGCTACGCGGCGATATCACCACGTCCCGTTCAGATACTCTACTTAGATGCCCATTAAATCGGTGTACCCAGCGCTGGAGCCATTGCTGCCGCGCGTGCGCAAGCCGATCCAGTACATCGGCGGCGAGGTGGGCTCGGTCACCAAGGACTGGGACACCGCCGACGTCCGGTGGGCGCTGTGCTATCCGGACGCCTACGAGGTCGGGCTGCCCAACCAGGGCGTCCAGATCCTCTACGAGGTCCTGAACGAGCGCGAGGGCGTGCTGGCCGAGCGGACCTACACCGTGTGGCCCGACCTCGAGGCGCTCATGCGCGAACACGCCGTGCCCCAGTTCACGGTGGACGCGCACCGGCCGGTCAGCGCCTTCGACGCGCTCGGCGTCAGCTTCGCGACCGAGATGGCCTATACGAACCTCCTCACCGTGCTCGACCTGGCGGGGATTCCTCTTTTTTCTGCCGAACGGACCCTGGCTCACCCTCTGGTCATCGCCGGGGGCCACGCGGCGTTCAACCCCGAACCCGTCGCCGACTTCCTGGACGCGGTGGTCCTCGGCGACGGCGAACAGGCGGTGCTCGCGATCACCGACCTGATTCGCGGCTGGAAGCATGCCGGGCAGCCCGGCGGTCGCGACGGCCTGCTGACCAGGCTCGCGACGATCGCCTACGTGCCCCGCTTCTACGACGTATCGTATCTCCCTGACGGCAGAATATCGAATGTGTCGCCGAACCGTCAAGATGTTCCGCCCACAGTTTCGAAGCACACGGTGATGGACCTGGACGCGTGGCCGTATCCGCGCCGGCCCATCGTCCCGGTCGCGGAGACCGTGCACGAGCGGTACAGCGTGGAGATCTTCCGCGGCTGCACCCGCGGCTGCCGGTTCTGCCAGGCCGGGATGATCACCCGGCCGGTCCGGGAGCGGTCCATCACCACGATCGGCTCGATGGTGGCCGGCGGCATAGCGGCCAGCGGGTTCGACGAGGTCGGGCTGCTGTCGCTGTCCAGCGCGGACCACAGCGAGATCAACGAGATCGCCGTCGACCTGGCCGACTGCTACCAGGGCACCAACGTCGGGCTGTCGCTCCCGTCGACCCGGGTGGACGCGTTCAATGTGACCCTGGCCAACGAGCTGAGCCGGAACGGCCGCCGCTCCGGGCTGACCTTCGCCCCCGAGGGCGGGTCGGAGCGGATGCGCAAGGTGATCAACAAGATGGTCAACGAGGAAGACCTGCTGCGCACCGTCACCACCGCCTACGCGAGCGGATGGCGGCAGGTGAAGCTGTACTTCATGTGCGGGCTGCCGACCGAGACCGATGCCGACGTGCTGGCCATCGCCCAGCTGGCCCACCGGGTCATCGCCGCGGGCCGGGAGGCGACCGGGCGGCGCGACATCCGGTGCACGGTGTCGATCGGCGCCTTCGTGCCCAAGCCGCACACGCCGTTCCAGTGGGCCGCCCAGTGCGCGCCCGAGGTGGTGGACGCGCGGCTGCGCGCGCTCGGTGGCGCGCTGCGGGCCGATCGCTCCTGCGGCAAGTCGATCGGATACCGGTACCACGACGGGCAGCCAGGCATCATCGAAGGGCTGCTGTCGCGGGGTGACCGCCGGGTGGGCCGCGTGATCCTGGCCGCGTGGCGGGACGGCGCGCGGTTCGACGGGTGGAGCGAGCACTTCTCGTTCGAGCGGTGGACCCGCAGCGCCGAGTCTGCGCTGGCCACCGAGCCGGTCGACGTCGCATGGTACACTACGCGCGAACGTGATTACAGTGAGGTGCTCCCCTGGGATCACCTGGACGCGGGCCTTGACCGCGACTGGCTCTGGCAGGACTGGCAGGACTCCATCGCCCCCGAGGGAGCGGCTGAGGTGGAAGATTGCCGTTGGACTCCGTGTTATGAATGNNCGCAGCCGGCAGCCCAGAGGCCTGCGGTGCAGCATCTGGTGGTCCGGTATGCTAAGCGCGGAAAGATGCGGTTTGCCAGCCACCGCGACTTGGCGCGTGTCTTCGAGCGGGGAGTGCGCCGGGCCGGGCTGCCGATTGCCTACTCTGCCGGGTTCACGCCACACCCGAGGATCTCCTATGCGGGCGGAGCTCCGACCGGGGTGGCGAGCGAGGCCGAGTACCTGAGCTTGGCGCTGACTTCCCGCCAAGCCGCGGCGCAGGTGCGCGAGCGGCTGAACGCGACGTTGCCTGATGGGATAGATGTGATCGACGTCATGGACGATGCTGACGGGCCGACCGGGGACCATGTCGTCCTCGGCGCCTTGGAGGCGTCGCGGTGGCGAGTAGTTNNTGCCGGGCGTGGAAGCAGCGGCGGCTGAGCGGGCCGTCGCCGGTTTCCTCGCCCTCAGCGAGGCGCTCGTGGAGCGTCTCACGGACAAGGGTGTCCGGCGTCTGGACGCCCGCGCGGCCGTGGTCACGCTCGACGTGCTCGAGGCGACCGATCCTGACTGCGGTCCGCGCGCCGCGACAGGCGTACAAGATTGTGCCATTCTTCGAATGGTTGTTCGGCATACGGTTCCCGCTGTACGGCCCGATGACGTGCTGACCGCACTCCGCGAGCAGTACGGCCTCGTTCCGTCCTTGCCGCCCATAACCACCCGGCTGGCGCAGGGTTCGCTAGCCCTCCTGGCCGGGACGGGCGTGTGATGAGGGCGTTGCTGTGGTGCGGGGGAGCCGTAACGTGAAGACAGGAAACCAGGCTCAGCGCTGCCGGTCCCGCGCGCGTTCCGCGCAGGGCCAGAGCCGCCGTCAAGGCGGCTCCGCCTGTGCCTATGTAGACAATGTGCTCCCGCGCGGTGTGCGAATGCGCCGCGGTACGTCGCCCCAGGGCGGTATGCCGCGGACTCGCGCGCCCGGGAGCCTGACTGGAGATTGCCCGAATGCTCGAGAGCGAGCTGTACAACAGTGAAAACAGTGACCACGCCGGAGGCGGGCGCGCGGCCGGAGAGCTGAACCCGCCCGCGCCAAGCGTGCCAGCGGCCGTGTTCCAGCCGCCGCCGGTGCTGTTCCAGCCGCCGGCGATGCGGCCGGAGGCCGAGCCGGCTGCCACCCAGCCGAGCGTGTCGTCGCGGTCGGCTGTGTCGTCGCGGTCGGCCGCGCCGTCGGCCAACGGCGACGCGACCGGTGATGGCGGCGGTGACGGCGACGGCGATGATGACGGCACGGGCGCCGGCGGCCGGCGCCGCAGGCGCAGACCCAGCCGCAGCCGGACCCGGACCGGCGAGGACGGCGCGGGCGAAGCCGGGGGCACCCTGGCGAGTCAGGACGCCGACGGGGCCCATTCCGGTCCGGAGGCCGAGGGAGCCCAGGACCAGCCAGAGACCCCGCGGTCCCGGTCGACGCGCACGCGCACCCGACGGTCCGGCACGACCCAGGACCCCGCCGTTACGCAGGCCGCCGCGGCATCCGCCGAGCCCACCGAGGACGGCGGGCCGGAGGACGATGCCGACTCCGCCGACCGGATAGATGGGGAGACGGGCCAGGTCCGCCGGCGGCGGCGCAAGCGGCGTCGCGGTTCGGCCGACGGCGTGGCCGGATCCGAGCTCGCCGCCGATGACCCGCCGGACACCGTGGTCCACGTCCGCGAACCGAACGGCCCCACCAGCAACGACGACGTCCGGTCGGTCAAGGGATCGACCCGGCTCGAGGCCAAGAAGCAGCGGCGCCGCGAAGGCCGGGAAACCGGCCGCCGGCGGCCCCCGATCATCACCGAGTCAGAGTTCCTGTCCCGCCGCGAGTCGGTCGAGCGCACCATGGTGGTCCGCCAGCGCAAGGACCGGATCCAGATCGCGGTCCTGGAAGACGGCGTGCTGGTCGAGCACTACGTGAACCGGTCCAGCCAGCAGTCCTACGTGGGCAACGTCTACCTGGGTAAGGTGCAGAACGTCCTGCCGTCCATGGAGGCGGCGTTCGTCGACGTTGGCAAGGGCCGCAACGCGGTGCTCTACGCCGGCGAGGTCAACTTCGACCTCAGCGGCCTGGAGGGCCAGTCCAAGCGGATCGAGTCCGCGCTCAAAGCCGGCCAGTCGCTGATCGCGCAGGTCACCAAGGATCCGGTCGGGCACAAGGGGGCCCGGCTGACCAGCCAGGTCAGCCTGCCTGGCCGCTACCTGGTCTACGTGCCCGGCGCGTCCATGACCGGCATCAGCCGTAAGCTGCCCGACACCGAGCGGAACCGGCTCAAGCAGATCCTGAAGAAGGTCATGCCGGAGAACGCCGGTGTCATCGTCCGCACCGCGGCCGAGGGCGCGGCCGAGGAAGAGTTGTCCCGCGACGTGTCCCGGCTCGCCGCCCAGTGGGAAGCGATCGAGAAGAAGGCCAAGACGGCCACCGCGCCCGCGCTGCTCTATAGCGAGCCCGACCTGACCATCCGGGTCATCAGGGACGTGTTCAACGAGGACTTCAGCAACCTGATCGTGGCCGGCGACGAGGGCTGGGCCACGGTCGACGAGTACGTCAGGTACGTCGCCCCGCACCTGGCCGACCGGCTCACCCGCTGGCAGGACGACGGGGACGTGTTCGCCGCCTACCGCATCGACGAGCAGCTGGCCAAGGCACTGGAGCGCAAGGTGTGGCTGCCGAGCGGCGGCTCGCTCGTCATCGACAAGACCGAGGCGATGACGGTCGTCGACGTCAACACCGGCAAGTTCACCGGTCACGGCGGGAACCTCGAGGAGACCGTCACCCGGAACAACCTCGAGGCCGCTGAAGAGATCGTCCGCCAGCTGCGGCTGCGCGACGTGGGCGGCATCGTGGTCATCGACTTCATCGACATGGTGCTGGAGAGCAACCGCGAGCTGGTGCTCCGCAGGCTGCTTGAATGCCTGGCCCGGGACCGGACCAAGCATCAGGTGGCCGAGGTGAC
>PLDT01000194.1:0-12313 GCA_003136255.1 Actinomycetota bacterium | reverse complement strand
CCGCTTCGACGGGTCACCCGGGACTGGCGGGCAGGGATGGCCAGGATGCGAGGGCTGACGGACGGTGTGCGGGGACGGCGGGCCTCGGGGCGGCAGTTACCCGCAGCGCGAACTGACACACCCGACTCGCAGCCCCAGGCAGTCGCGTTACGGGCTCAAGAGCAGGTACAACGGCCCATCCACCAGGTTCCTGCGCGGCTTCGGACGGTCAGATGCGGAACGGGTGGGGCTGAGGAGACGTGCAGCGGTTGGGGGGGCGCGTCGGGCGGCACGCAGCGGCTTGGGGCGGCTGCGCGTCGGGCGGCCGGGATTGAGGAGGCTGCGCGTCGGGAGGCGGGCAGCGGCTGGGGCAACTGCACGTGGGGTGGCTGGGATTGAGGGGGCTGCACGTGGGGCGGGTGGGGTTGAGGGGGCTGCTGAGGGTGCTGTTGGCGCGGTCAGCTGAATTCGATCAGCTTTTGGCGGACGGCGATCATTACGGCTTCCATGCGGGAGTGGATCTGGAGCTTCTCCAGGATGTTCCGGACGTGGTTCTTCACGGTGTTCTCGGAGATGAACAGCTCCTTGGCGATGTCGCGGTTGTTCATGCCGCGGGCCACAAGCTTGAGCACCTCCATCTCCCGGTCGGTGAGCTTGGGCGCGGCGACGTGCGGGGCCCGGTCCTCCACGGTGTCCCGGTTGGCCAGGGTGGCGAACTCGCTGAGCAGCTTGCCCGCCATCGACGGGTTGATCAGCGACTGGCCGCCGTGCACGGACCGGACCGCCTCGGCCACCTCGTCGAGCGGGATGTCCTTGAGCAGGTAGCCGCTGGCACCGGCCCGGATCGCCTCGAACAGATCTTCTTCCTCGTCGCTGATGGTCAGCATCACGATCTTCGCGCTGGGCGCGACCTCCTTGGTCGCTCGGCAGGCCTCGATCCCGCTGGTCTTCGGCATCCGGATATCCATGAGCACGACGTCGGGCAGGGCCTCACCGGCTACGGCGACCGCCTCGGTGCCGTCGCTAGCCTGCCCGACCAGGTCGATGTCGTCCTCCTCGTCCAGGACCATCTCCAGACCGCGCCGGAACAGGGCATGATCGTCGGCGATCAGCACCCGGATCGGCTCGGGGCCTCGCCCGGCGTCCGGTTGCTGGGCAGCGGGCACCGCCGCGTCGCCGCTAGCGCTCAATTCGTTGCCTCCCTGTGGTGCACCACCATCAGACTCTTGCCGACGGACGGTCATGATGCAAGCCAGACTTCCGCGGAGCGAGCCCGGCTCGCATCATGCCAACCACGGCGGACGGTAACTAACTCCTCGACCAGGCGGATGACCCCGTAGTCGTAGCCCCGGCGGCGGTAGACGACGCTGAACCGGTCGCAGTCGCTGTCATGGAACAGGTAGAAATCATGACCCACCAGTTCCATCTCCAGCAGGGCCTGGTCGATCGGCATGGGCTTGGCCGCGTGGACCTTCTCGCGCAGCACCAGGGGGCCGTCGCCCTCCATCTGAATCGGGACCATGGGACTGTCCGGTTCCGTTCCGTCGAACCCGTCGTCCTGGTCGGCCGGCTCGCCGGTCCGCGGCCGGGCCGTGGCGTGGCCGTTGAGCGCGGGCGGCGGGGGTGACGACGCGTCGGCCTCGTCCGCGACCATGGCGGGCGACCGCAGCGTGTCGTTGTCGGTGTGCCGGATCTTGCGGCGGTCCGAGGCCCGGCGCAGCCGGGATTCGAGTTTGGCGAAGGCCAGATCCAGCGCTGCGTACCGGTCGTCCGCGGCCGCCTCGGCCCTGATCGCGGGGCCGCGGGACCGGATGGTCAGCTCGACTCGCTCCCTGCGATCGGACTGCCTCGGGTTGCGTTCCTTGGAGACCTCCACATCGATCCGCACCGCCTTCTGGTCAAGCTTCTCGAGCTTGGCGAGCTTTGCGGTGGCGTGCTGGCGGAAACGCGAGGGGACGGTTAGTTGGCGTCCCCGGACGATGATTTCCATCACGATCCCCCTTCCAATCCGATTGCGCCCAATCTGAGCGACCCAACTGCCATCGAGTACTGCCCGATTGAACCGGGTGGCACTCGCCCGGCCGACCTGGTCTTCGACCCCACATTCGCCTGCTGAGGGGGTAGCGGCCTCTTAGCCACTGATGCCCTTCTCCCGGTCCGGAAGACTCGGTATCTCCCGGCGGGGCAGGTCTTACTCCTAAGCCGCACCGTGATCGGTCGACGAGAAGTCGCCTTACGTGGGCCGTTTCGCCTGCGGCTGGCATCGGCTTGCCTGACGTGAGTCCCGTAACGGGAGCCACGCCCGGCGCAACCACGGGCCCGGGCGAGTGCCATGTCATGAACGCTAGCTCGCCAGAGCGTGAATGTCAGGAGGGACATGTAGGCGATCAATCACAAATAGTTACATAACGGCTGCATAACGTTTTGTCGGCCGAGAATACGTGCCCTTTTCATCCGCTATAAGCGAGATGCGTAATTCCGTCAAGAGGGATACCGGGACCAAGATTGCTGGATTCGTTAGGTCGGGTCCGGGGCGCAGCGGGGGCTGGGGCTCAGCCGGGGCGAGGGCCGGCGGCTCAGCGGGGCAGGGGCTTGGGCTCAGCGGGGCAGGGGCTTGGGCTCAGCCGGGGTAGGCGGGATTCTGGCCTGGCTCGCCGAGTTGATACCACGGGCCTTTCAGGCTGGTCGAGACGGCCAGGTTGCCGCCGGACAGGCCGGCCACTAGGACGTTCGCGTCGCCGTCGGCGGTGATGGAGGTTACGTCCGGGGGGGCGACCTGCAGGTCCTGGGCCGACTGCCCGTCGACGGGCACCTCCGACAGGGTGTTCCCGCCGACCGCGTCGTTGACCACGATCAGGTCATCGGCGTCGTACCAGGCGACCGACCCCGGATGGGTGAGGCCCGGGCCGATGGAGGCGTACGTCCTGATGACCAGGTGCGCCGCGGGCGAGCCCAGCTGATCGCTGGCGGGCTGCTGGCCGACGGCGGCGAGGTAGAGCCCGGGACTCGAGGCGCCGGGGCTCTGGGCGATGAAGGCGATCCGGACGCCGTCCGGCGCGACGGCCAGGTCGGTGACGGAGCCGTTGACGGACCCTTCCAGCGTCACCGGGACATAGCCCTTACCGGTGGGCTGCAGCATGTCGATGCTGCCGTTCTGCACGACCCAGAGCTTGTCGTTCCGATCCCAGGCGAGCGCGGTGATGCCGCCGCCGGTCAGCCGGGCCGTGTGCGAGAACAACGCGGCCTGGCCCGACAGCGTGCCGACGTAGAGGCTGCCCTGGCCGGCCGTGACGACGGCCAGGTACTTTCCGTCCGGTGACACCGCCGCCATGGTCACGGCCGGCAGCGACGGGGGCTGAGCGGGCGGCGGCCCCGCGTTCGCCTCGTGCACGCCGTTGCTGTTGACGCACTGCTGGCTGGAGAACGCGCCGGTGCGGCCGACGAGGGGCGCGACCGGGCCGATGAGTCCGGAAAGGCCCAGCACTTCGGAACCGCAGCGGGCCCACGACTGCCCGCCGTCGATGTAGTAGAAGCTGGCCGGCGCCGACGGGTAGGAGTCAAAGCACTGGTAGGCAGCCCGCGTCTGATCCAGATCCGGGGTCGGGCCGCCGGGACAGGGTGCGGAGGGCGGCGTCCAGGGCTTCCCGTTGAGCTCCAGCACGACGGACTGGATGTTGGGCAGGCTGCCGGCCGGCGCGGTCAGCGTCCAGACCAGTTGCGCGGCGAACCGCTCGAGTTGCCTCGGGCTGGGCTTGACCGTCTTGCCGACGGTGAGATTGACCGTGGCGGTCGAACCGTCGTTGGTGACCTGCTGCTGCACGCTGGTGCCCGGCGGAAGCCCGGTGACGGTCGCGTTGGCCAGCCAGGGCGTCTTGGGGCCTGCCGTGAGCGAGTTCACCAGGCCGGTGAGCAACTGTGAGACCGTGGCGCCCAGCGGCACGAACACCGAGTCCGGGACGAGCACCTGGTCCTGCGGGTCGAAGAAGTACAGATCCTGCGCCTTGTAGAACAAGGGAAAATCGCCGACGGGCAGCATCCGGTAGCCGGGCGGATCGGTAATGCGCCACTGGCCACCGACCTTGACCAGGGTGAAGGGGTAGGAGGCCGTCGCCGTCGCCGCCGCCGGGCCCGGGTTCAGCACCGAGACGTACTGACCGGAGCCGTTGAAGCTGGCCTGTACCGTGCCCGTGACGTCGACCGAGGCCCGCGGGCTGGCGTTCCGGGCGGTCTTCGGGGCCAGCGCCGCCTTGGGCACGGTCAGGCTGCTGTACACGTTGACCGCGAAGCCCGGGTTCCATTCCTTGACGGCCGAGCTGGTCAGGTACAGCTGGGCCGCCTGGTAGGTCGGGTAGCTGGCGGCGGCGATCAGGAACCCCTGCACGATCTGCGACGGATTCTCGCCTGCCTGCGGCCCCAGGGGCACCGAGCCGATCAGGTTCCCCTCCGGCGCGCTGCTCTGCGGGCTGGCGTTGAACTCCCCGGCCGGACCGTTGGACGGCATGGCCACGCAGCCCGCCACGGCGGTGACCACGGCGGTGACCACAGCGGCCAGCACGCACATCCGCCGGGCGCCGCCCAGCCACCGCCGGGGCGGGGCGGGGCCAGCGACGGGGGGGCTAGCCACGGGAAATCACGTCGCCAACCTCGCCGGGGGGATACGGTTCCACCGCGCCCAGGCCGGCCGCGAGCTCCACCTCGTCCGGCTCGAGCGGCAGCGGCGAACCGACCAGGTCCTGGCCGACCACCCGGGGCAGGGTCAGCCGGAACACCGAGCCCTTGCCCCGCTCGCCCCAGGCCTGCAGCCAGCCGCCGTGCAGCCGCGCGTCTTCCAGCGAGATGGCCAGGCCCAAGCCGGTGCCGCCGGTGGTGCGGGCTCGGGCCGGGTCGGCGCGCCAGAACCGCTCGAAGACCCGCTGCTGCTCGCCCGGACGCAGGCCCACGCCGTAGTCCCGGACCGAGACGGCGACCGCGGCGCTGTCGAGCGCGGCGGTGACCACGACCTCCTTGCCTTCGCCGTGCTCGACCGCGTTGACCAAGATGTTGCGCAAGATGCGCTCCACCCGGCGCCGGTCCACCTCGGCGAAGCATCCGGTCGCGGGTAGCCGGAAATCGATCCGGCTGCCCCGGCGCTCGGCCAGTTGCTGGGCGTCGTCGGCCGAGCGGCGGACCAGATCGCACACGTCGACCAGTTCGGCGTCCAGGGTGGCCGCCCCGGCGTCGTACCTGCTGATCTCGAGCAGGTCGACCAGCAGCTCCTCGAACCGCTCCAGCTGGCTCTGCAGCAGCTCGGCGGACCGGCCGCCGGCCGCGTTGAGCTCGGCCCGGGACTCGAACAGCAGGTCGGCGGCCATCTTGATGGTCGACAGCGGAGTGCGGAGCTCATGGCTGACGTCCGAGACGAACTGCCGCTGCACGCTGGACAGATCCTCGAGCTCGCGGAGCTTGGCCTGCAGGCTGGCCGCCATCTCGTTGAACGAGGTGGCCAGCGCGGCCAGGTCGTCCACGCCGAGGACCTGCATGCGCTCCTCGAGATGACCGGCCGACACGCGCTGAGCCGCCTGGGCGGCGTGCCGGACGGGGAGCACCACCCACCGGGTCACCAGTGAGGCGATCGCGGCGAGCAGGACGACCAGGGCCAGCCCCACGCCGACCAGGATCCGCTGGATCAGCGCCAGGAAGGACTGCTGCTGGGTGAACGGGAACACGTAGTACAGCTGGTAGTAGGGGCCGAGCGGCTCGCCGACGGCCAGCGCCGGGCCGGAGGTTCCGTACCCGGGGCTGTAGGTCAGCACGGTTGGTTCGGACCAGGGCGTGGCGGTGTAGTCGTTGTCGGAGCGATGCTGCCCCTGCTCGCGCCCCACGTCGGCGATCAGGCCGGGCGGGATGGTCGCCGTGATGTTCACGTTGCGCTGGGCCGCCCACTGCGCGCCGACCGGCCCGCCGTCGGTCAGCTGGACGAAGACCAGGTAGCTGCCGGTGCTGCCGCTGGCCGTCTGCAGCGCCGCGGCGATGGGCACCGCGGTGCTCAGCGCGTCGAACTGGTTGAGCGGCGCATCGAGCACGTGCAGGCCAGCCTGGTCGAACGCGAAATTGGCGCCGTTCTGCACCTGGGCCCGGTCGGCGCTCTCCGCGCTGCTGAGTAGCCCGGCGGAGATCGACTGGACCAGGAAGAAGCCGAGCACGGCGATGACCAGGGCGGACAGCACCAGCGTGGTCGAGACCACTCGCAGTTGCAGCGAGCGATGCCAGCGGCTGCGTAGCTGGGCCACGATCTGGCGCTGCCAGCGGCGCCCGGTAAACAGGCAGCGCCGCACCCAGGCCGGCAGCCTGCGCATGACGGACTTGCCGAACGGCGACCGGACAAAGACGGTAATCCAGTCCTGCTGCCGATCCGTGCTCGCCGCTGCCACCGTAACGACCCGACTTAGCCAGGACCTGCCTTGTAACCGACACCGCGCACGGTCACGACGATCTCGGGGTGCTCGGGATCCCGCTCGATCTTGGCCCGCAGCCGCTGTACGTGCACGTTGACCAGCCGGGTGTCGGCCGCGTGCCGGTAGCCCCAGACCTGCTCGAGCAGCACCTCCCGGGTGAACACCTGCCTGGGCTTACGGGCCAGCGCCACGAGCAGGTCGAACTCCAGCGGGGTGAGGTTGAGGGTCCCCCCGTCGCGCTTCACCGAGTGGCCGGCCACGTCGATGACGATGTCGCCGATCTGGAGCATCTCCGGGGCGGGCTCGTCGGTCCGGCGGAGCCTGGCCCGGACCCGGGCCACGAGTTCCTTGGATTTGAACGGCTTCATGATGTAGTCGTCGGCCCCGGACTCCAGGCCGAGGACCACGTCGACGGTGTCGGTCTTCGCCGTCAGCATGACGATCGGAACCCCGGACTCGGCGCGGATCTGACGGCACACGTCGATTCCGTCGGAGCCAGGAAGCATCAGGTCCAGCAGCACCAGATCGGGCCGTGAATCCCTGAATACCTCGATCGCCTTATCGCCGTCGGCTACGAACGTCGGCTCGAACCCTTCGCCGCGAAGCACGATACCGAGCATCTCAGCGAGGGCGGCGTCGTCGTCGACGACCAGCACGCGTCCTTTCATGGGCCCCATCGTTCCATTGATTGACTCTGCGTGGACGCAGGCTACCCCCATTTACCTGCTCAGCGACACCTGTTCGGCGTTAGCTTTTCCGATTTGCGGGTAATCGAAACGGTTTTGCGGGGAGCGACCGGGCCCGTGGCCCGTCACCTGGCCCGGCGGCGAGGCGGCCCGGGCCTGGCCCGGGGACGGAACGCGGGCGGGGTGACCGGAGGCGGGTAACCCACGGCCGTTCGGCATAAAAAGGGTTTGTCTTTGGCAAACATGCAGGCGAGGCTAGAGTAGATGGCCATGGCGGAGCCCCTGCGGAACATCATCGACCCAGGCTGGGCCGATGCTCTGGAGCCTGTCGCGGGGCGGATCGCCGCGATGGGGGACTTCCTGCGGGCCGAGGTCGCCGCCGGGCGGGGGTACCTGCCGTCGGGTGATAACGTGCTGCGCGCGTTCAAGCAGCCGTTCGCGGGCGTGCGGGTGCTGATCGTCGGCCAGGACCCCTACCCCACCCCCGGGCACGCGGTGGGGCTTGCCTTCTCCGTCGCGCCGCAGGTCCGGCCGCTGCCGCCCAGCCTGGTCAACATCTTCCGCGAGTACTCCGAAGACCTCGGTTATCCGACGCCCGCCACCGGGGACCTGACACCATGGACCGAACGCGGCGTGCTCCTGCTCAACCGGGTTCTCACCGTTCAGCCTGGTAAGCCAGGATCACATCGGGGCCGGGGGTGGGAAGAGGTGACCGAGCAGGCCATCCGGGCGCTGGCCGCGAGAAAAGCCGCCGCGGGAGCGGGCGGCGAGCCGCTGGTGGCGATCTTGTGGGGACGAGACGCGCGGACGCTCGCCCCGCTGCTCGAGGGCGTGCCCAGGACCGAATCGGCGCACCCGAGCCCGTATTCGGCGGCCAGCGGGTTCTTCGGTTCGCGCCCGTTCAGCCGGGCTAATCAGCTACTTGAACAGGAAGGTGCCGAACCGGTCGACTGGAAACTACCCTAGGGACGCATACCTCAAGGATCCCCGAAAACTCGCGTAGTAACGCCTGATGGTAGGCTTAATTGCCTGTTTCGGGGGCAGTTTTACCGTTTCTGCATGGGAACAGCTGAATAGGCAACAGGGGAAATCGCGTGGACGGGCGGGACCGGACCAGTGGAATACACGCAGGTAGCAGGACGTGAGCCGACGCCAGTCCACGAGCACTGGCTGAGCCGGCGCCGGCTGCTGATCGCGAACGGGGCATTCGCGATCTACGCCACTGCCCTGGCCGTGGATACCGGGCATGCGGACCGGACCTGGGCCATCTGGGCGGCGGCGGGCTACGGGGTGACGACAGTTATCTTCTGGCTCACCCGTCACAAGAACGTACCGCTCATTTTGCCGCTGCTGGTGGCGCTGGCCGGAGCGCTGGCCGCCCCGGTGACCTGGCTGGCGACCAGAGTGGCGCCGACCGCCGAGGTGAGGGTGATCTCGCAGTCGGCGGTCCTGCTGCTGCAGCACGGCACGCCGTACCTGCCGCCGGGGCAACTGGACAGCTGGCTGTCCTACAACCCGTACCTGCCGGTCATGGCGGTGTTCGGGATGCCCAAGGCGCTGGGGGCGACCGGGTTGTTCGCCGATCCCCGGGTGTGGCTGACGGCGGTGTCCATCGTGTTGATCTGGGCGGCGTTCAGCGTCGCCGCACCGCACCGGCACTGCGACGGCTGCCGGCACGGGGTCCTGCTGTCGACCGTGTTCATCGCGGCCTCCCCGGTGATCGCGTTCCCGCTGGCGGTCGGGATCACCGACCCGCCGGTGATCGCGCTGATGTTCCTCACGCTGGCGCTGATCGCCAGGCCGTCCGGGCTGATCCGGGCCGCGGCCGCCCTCGGGGTCGCGGCGGCCATGAAGGCCACCGCGTGGCCCGCGGTCCCGGTCTTCACCGCGATGCTGACCGCGCGGGACGGGGCCAGGAAGGCGTGGCGCTTCGCCGCGGCCACGATCGTCATCGCGATCGGGCTATCCGTCCTGTTCGCCCCCGCCGGGCTGGCTAACCCGTATGCGTTCCTGCAGAACACGGTGTTGTTCCCGCTCGGCCTGACCAAGCACAAGACCCCGGCGGCCAGCCCGCTGCCCGGGCACCTGCTGGCCGATACCGGGATGGCCGGTCACTGGGCCGCGGTGGGCCTGCTGGTCGCGGCGGGAGTCGCCTTCGTGGTGTGGCTCATCGTCCGGCCGCCGCGCGACACGCGGGCCGCCGCGTGGCGCCTGGCCGTCGGGCTGACGGTCATGTTCACGCTGGCCCCGGCCACCCGGTGGGGCTACTTCGTGTACCCGATCGGGCTGGTCGGGTGGCTGCTGCTGACCCGCCCGCCGACCGTTGGGGCCGGGGCCGGGGCCGCGGCCGTGCGCCCGCCGATCGAGATCCCGGCTCCGGCGGCCGGCGAACAGAGCCTGCCCGCGGGCGCGCGCTCGTTAGTGCCCTCCCAGGGCCCTCCNNCCCTCCCAGGGCCTTCCTAGGACCCGATGCGCCAGGAATCTAGGTAGGCCTGCTGGGCGGGGGTGAGGGTGTCGATCGACGTGCCGGTCGTGGCCAGCACGAGCCGGGCGGCTTCGGCGTCGATGTCGGCGGGTACCTCGTGCACGCCAGGCGGGAGCTTGTCTGATGAGACGGTGTTTGACGACACGGTGCGAGCCAGCCAGGCCAGCGCCAGCGCCTCGATGCCGAACGCCAGGTCCATCACCTCGGGGGGATGGCCTTCCGCTGCGACCAGGTTGACGACCCGGCCCTCGGCCAGCAGCAGCACCGTCCGGCCGTCGCCGAGGTCGTAGGCGTCGACGTGCGGCCGTACGTCCTGGTGCACGGCCACGGCCAGGCCGGCCAGCGCCCGGACGTCGACCTCCACGTCGAAGTGCCCCGCGTTGGCCAAGATGGCACCGTCGCGCATCTTGGTCACGTGCTCGGCGGTGATCACGTCGCACGATCCGGTCGCGGTGACGAACACCTCGCCCAGCGCCGCGGCCTCCGCCATGGGCAGCACGCGGAAGCCGCGCAGCGACGCGTCCAGGGCCCGGACCGGGTCGATCTCGGTGACGATGACCTGGGCGCCGAAGCCGCGGGCGCGTTCGGCCACGCCCTGGCCGCTGGTCCCGAACCCGGCCACGACCACGGTCTTGCCCGCCAGCAGCGTGTTGGTGGCCCGCAGGATGCCGTCGATGACCGACTGCCCGGTCCCGCAGGTGCCCTCGACCAGGCGCTTGACCGCCGTGTCGTGCGCCGCGATGACCGGGAAGGCGAGCGCGCCCTCGGCGGCCATCCGGCGCAGCCGGATCACGCCGGTGGTGGTCGACTCGCAGCCGCCCTTTACCTGTGGCAGCAGCGCCGCCGCCCGGGTGTGCAGCGTGTTCACCAGGTCACCGCCGTCGTCGATGACCAGGTCCGGGCCGGCCGGTGCCTGCGCCAGGGCTCGCTCGATGTGGCGGTAGTAGCCGCGCCGGTCCACCCCGGCCCGGGCGAAGACCGCGGTGCCGTGGTTTATGGCGAGCGCCGCCGCGATATCGTCCTGGGTGGACAGCGGGTTGGACGCGGCCAGCGATACCGCCGCGCCGCCCGCCCGCAGCAACCGCACCATCATCGCGGTCTCCGCGGTCACGTGCAGGCAGGCCGCGACGGCCAGCTCCTCGAACGGCCGCTGGACGGCGAACCGCTGCATGAGGCCGGCCATCAGCGGCATGGCCCGCTCCGCGTAGCGGATGCGGACGTCACCGTCGGCCGCGAGCGCCGGGTCGGCGATGTCCCCGTGGTACAGGCCGGTGGTGTCAGTAACAGTTAGGTCAGTAACGGTAGCGCTCCGGCTTGTACGGGCCGTCGACCGTGACCCCGATGTAGTCCGCCTGCTCCTTGGTCAGCGTGGTGAGCCGGACGCCCAGCGCGTCCAGGTGCAGCCGGGCGACCTTCTCGTCCAGGTGCTTGGGCAGCGTGTGCACGGCTGTTTCGTACTCATCGGGCTTGGTGAACAGCTCGACCTGGGCGATGACCTGGTTGGTGAAGCTGTTGGACATGACGAAGCTCGGGTGCCCGGTGGCGTTCCCCAGGTTCAGCAGGCGGCCCTCGGACAGCACGATGATCGCGTGCCCGTCCGGGAACGTCCACTCGTCGACTTGCGGCTTGATGATGGTCCGGTGCACGCCGGGGACCTTGGCCAGCCCGGTCATGTCGATCTCGTTGTCGAAGTGGCCGATGTTGCCCACGATGGCCTGGTGCTTCATCCGGCTCATGTGGCCGGCGGTGATCACGTCGCGGTTGCCGGTGGCGGTCACGAAGATGTCGGCCGTGGCCACCATGTCCTCCAGCGTCGCCACCTGGTAGCCGTCCATGGCCGCCTGCAGCGCGCAGATCGGGTCGATCTCGGTCACGATGACGCGCGCACCCTGGCCGCGGAGGCTTTCCGAACAGCCCTTGCCCACGTCGCCGTAGCCGCACACCAGGGCGACCTTCCCGCCGATGAGTACGTCGGTACCCCGGTTGATGCCATCGATGAGCGAGTGCCGGCAGCCGTACTTGTTGTCGAACTTGGATTTGGTCACCGAGTCGTTGACGTTGATCGCCGGGAACAGCAGGCTGCCCGCCTGGGCCATCTCGTACAGCCGGTGCACGCCGGTGGTGGTCTCCTCGGTCACGCCCCGGATGTCCCTGGCCGCTTCGGTCCACTTACCCGGGTGGTCGGCCAGGGAGTTGCGCAGCCGGTCCAGGATGATGACCCACTCCTCGGGGTCATCCTCTGACGGGGACGGCACGCCGCCCGCCTGCTCGTACTCGACGCCCTTGTGCACGAACAGCGTGGCGTCGCCGCCGTCGTCCAGGATCATGTTCGGCCCGGTGCCGGCCCCGTCCTCGTCCGGCCAGGTCAGCGCCAGCTCGGTGCAGCGCCAGTACTCCTCGAGGGTCTCCCCCTTCCAGGCGAAGACCGGGATGCCCCGCGGGTCGTCGGGGGTGCCGTCCGGCCCGACCGCCACCGCCGCGGCCGCGTGGTCCTGGGTGGAGAAGATGTTGCAGGATGCCCAGCGGACCTGCGCGCCGAGCGCGGTCAGCGTCTCGATCAGCACCGCCGTCTGGATCGTCATGTGCAACGAGCCGGTGATTCTCGCGCCGCGCAGCGGCTGGCTGGGCGCGTACTCCTCGCGCACCGCCATCAGCCCCGGCATCTCGTGCTCGGCCAGCTGGATTTCCTTGCGCCCGAACGAGGCGAGCGAAAGGTCGGCAACCTGGAA
>PLDT01000065.1:0-9833 GCA_003136255.1 Actinomycetota bacterium | reverse complement strand
AGCCTGCTGTCGCTGGTGACCTTGCGGCAGGACCTGGGCGGTGCGGCCGGAGCCAATGCGGCCGCCCTGGTCACCGCCGGCGCGTCGCACGTCGCGGTCTACAAGTGGACGTTCCTGCTCTCGCAGACCCTCATGCCGGGCATCAACGCGCTGCTGCTGGGCTCGCTGATGTACCGGTCCCGGCTGGTGCCCCGGATCATTCCCGCGCTGGGACTCATCGGAGGCCCCCTGCTCATCATCGCCGTATTCGCCACGCTGCTCGGGCAGCACTCCTCCCTGACCGGGCTGGCCGGCCTCCCGGTGATCCCGGTGGCGGCCTGGGAGCTCTCGCTGGGCGTATGGCTGGCCTTCAAGGGCTTCAAGCCCTCTCCGATCACCGCTGGAATAGACGCGGCCAGCACGCCGCGCGCCTACCAGGACGTCGTGGTCTGACCCTGCACGACGACAACCGCGACAAGCACTACGCCGATACGAAGCGGGCAAAGGATCCGGCTTCAGGGCGGCTCGGGCCAGTTGCATCTCCGGCCGACCTTTTAGCGTACTGTAACATGTAGTAATGAATTAGCTACTTTTTGTAGCCATCGGGAGAATAGCGTGCGAACGTATGAAATAAGGCCATTGCTGCTCGCGGCCTTTCCGCGGCGGCTCCGGCAGTGGTGGCTCGACCTGTCGGTGCGGTCGAAAGGCCTGATCGTGATCGCGGTCCCGCTGGCCGCCCTGATCGGTACCACCTCGGCCAGCCTGGTGCTGCAGAACAACGAACAGCAGGTCCGGACCGTAGCTCTGGCCGGCCGCGGCCTGACCACCGCCGCTGCTCAGGTCTTGGCCGACGCCGTGAACGCGGAAACGGGTGTCCGTGGTTACGCCGCGACGGACCAGCCGCTGTACCTCGCCCCGTACAATCTCGCGCTGACGCGGATCGGCGCAGACCGGGCGTCGCTGCGGGCCGCTGCTATCACCGAAGGCGACAGCAGCGCGCAGCGAGTGGCAGATGGCACGATGACCACGGTGTTCGCCCAGATGGCACAGCTCCTTTCCTCGGTCAGTGGCCACGTGTCCCTGGCAGGCCTGCGTGCAGAGCTGGCCCCCGAGAAGAAGACCATGGACCTGCTCCGCCTCCAGATAGCCGACCTGGCCGCCGGCCCGGCAGGCCTGATCGCCGCTCGTTCCGAGGAGATCACCAGGCAGGAACAGGCGATCGACTCACTCAACATCGCCGCCCTGTCGCTAGGGCTGGTCGCCGGACTCATCGGCGTCGCGCTGTTCACCCTGGGCATCTCCCGCCGGGTCGCCGCGGTCGCGGCGAACGCGGACCGACTGGGCGTGCGACAGCCCCTGGAACCGGCCGACCGCTCAGAGGACGAATTCGGCCACCTGTCCAGGGCCCTCCTCCGGGCCGAAAGCCTCCTCGCCACCTACGCGGCGGAGTTGACGGCCGCCCGGGATAGGGCGCTGAAAGCCACCGAACTCAAGAACGCGTTCCTGTCGCATACGAGCCACGAACTGCGGACCCCGCTGAACGCCATCCTCGGGTTCACCCAGCTCCTGGAGATCTCTGACCTCAGTGACGAGGACCACGACAGCGCCGAGCGTATTCTCGGCGCCGGGCGCCATCTGCTGACCCTCATCGACGAGCTGATTGACATCGCCCGCATCGAATCAGGTGACCTCGGCCTGTCCCTCGAGCCGGTGTCGCTCCTCCCGCTCATCGAAGAGGCCAGCCAGCTCATGGGTCCCCTCGCCGCCGAGCGCTCGATAGTAATCACCCAGCACTGCACGCGACCTGCTCTGACGGCGCACGCCGACCGGCAGCGCCTGATGCAGATCCTGATCAACCTGATGTCCAACGCGGTCAAGTACAACCGGCGCGGCGGCACCATCACGGCAACCAGCCAGGAAGACGGCGCCGACCGGGTCAGCCTGGTCATCTCGGACACCGGGCCGGGCCTGTCGCAGGACGACCTGGAGCGCATTTTCATTCCCTTCGAACGGCTCGGCGCCGAGCGGACAGCAATCGAAGGCAATGGCATCGGGCTCCCCCTGGCGAAGTCCCTCGCTGAGGCAATGGGCGGCCAGCTGAGCGCATCAAGCGTGCCCGGTGAAGGATCAGCCTTCACCATCAGCCTCCCGCGCGCCCCGGATATCAGCCACGTCCCGCCACCCCAGGCGACACCGGTCATACCAGCCGAGATACACGGCCACGCCGGAGACGTCATCGACATCCTCTACATCGAAGACAACCCGGCCAACCTCGAGGTGGTCTCCCGGTTCCTCAAGAGCCGACCGGACGCGAGGCTGCAATCCGAGTCATCTGGCCGGGCCGGCATCGAGCGCGCCATCCGGGACGTTCCCGACATCATCCTTCTCGACCTTCACCTAGCCGACCTTCACGGAGAGCAGGTCCTCAGAGAACTCAGAGCCGAACCAGTCACCGCAGCGATCCCAGTAGTGGTCCTCTCCGCCGACGCAAGCCCCGGTGTCGTCCGCCGCCTCCTCAGCGACGGCGCCCTCGCCTACCTCACCGAACCTCTCGACCTCGCCGAAATCGGCGGGCTACTCGACTCCTTCTCAGCCCCTACCAAGGACCACCAGACCCGCACCGCGATGCGAACGACACCAGCATGAACCCCGCCCGACCTGGTCGGCGAATTCGCTTNNCGGCGAACACGCCGGGTGTGCTGGTTTCGAGCAGGTAGGGTTCCCGCTGCAGGGTCCAGCGTTCAGCCAGGTCCGGGCCGGTCAGGATGAAGCCCGCCGGGCGGCGGGATACAGCTCCCGTACCCGCGCCAGGAATTGCGCGCCGGCCCTGCTGCCCGCCGCTGTCCTCAGCCACCACGGTGAACTCGATCCACTCGCCAGTGGCCGGGTTGAAGAAAGGCCGGAAGCCGGTCATCGCGCGGTCAGCCCGGCGAGCCGTGGCGGGTCTTGCTGGCGGCCTGTGCCGGTCATGTGAGCCATCCCTTCGTCGGTCCCGAGCCGGCCGCCGCCATCAGCGGCCGCCCCTGCCGCAGGGCCGGGAAAGCAACCAGCGCGGTCACCAGGATCAGCCGCCTGCGCCGGTAAGCAGGGCGCCCAAACCTCTCAAATATCGAACGGCCGGCGGGCTTCACGTGGCTCGCAGGGGAGGTCATGACGTTCATCGCCTTCGGCTCGATCATGGCGTGCTGGTCTAGGCCCGGTACCAGGCGACGGTCGTGGCGATGGCGGCGGCCAGCGGGGTGCCGGCCGCTCCGAAGACAGACTCATATCTGCTGGTGTCCAGGACGAATGGCTCGTCGAACTGGTACGACATTTCGGCCAGCCCCCGCATCACCGGGTTGATCAGCCCGAGGGTGCGGACGGCCAGCTTGGGCGCCGACCGGATGCCGACCGGATGGCCGACCTGGACGGCCACCAGATCCAGTAGCGCCCGGGTGGTGACGGTCTGCGGGCCGGGCAGGTGCCACACCCGGCCGGCCGCGCGGGCATCGGTACCGAGAGTGGCCAGCCCGGCGGCAATGTCGGGCACGTAGCTGTAGGTGTGCGGCAGGTCGGCGTTGCCGATGAAGTCGGCGCGCCGGCCGGCCAGGGCGTTGCCGAAGACCCGCTCGCCGAGCGTCGACCCCTGGGTGACGCGGGCGCCGAAAAAGTCCGAGGCCCGCCCGATGGCGATGCGGACCCGGCCAGCTTCGGCGGCGGCCAGCAGTTCCCCGGTCATGGCCGCCCGGGTCCGGCCCTTCACGGTGGTGGCAGCCAGCGGCAGGTCCTCGGTCATCGGCCTGCCGCCGGTCGGGCCGTAGCCGTAGAGGTTCTCCAGGCTCACCAGCAGCGCGCCGGCGCGCTCAGCGGCCGCCAGTACGCCGCGCTGCAGGGGCGGGAACCGCTCTGGCCACTGAGCGTAGGGAGCGTTGAGGCACTGATAGATAACTGCGGCGCCCTTGGCGGCATCGCTGGCCGCATCACGATCGGCCGCATCCGCCGCCCGCCAGGCCGTCCCTTCCGCCAGCCCAGCGGGCCTGCGCCGCGACACCACCCGGACCGTGACGCCTCGTTCCGCCAGCAAGGCCGCGAGCACGCGGCCGACCTGCCCCGCGCCGAAAATCACATGCAGCCCGCCATTACCCTCAAGCCGAACCGGCGCAGCGGCCTCGGCAGCGCTCACTCCCGGTGAACTGTCAGCCATCGCAGCCGCCGAGACCAGGCCAAGGCCTGCTTGATGTGCCCGGGGCGGCAGACGGCGGGGCAGCACCGTTACCTAGGCGTTGCACGATGACGCCGCGTCTCACCACGGTGTGCGCCGCTGACGGAGAGCGGGGACAGAAAAGGCCAGATGCGGCCATATGCCACCTCGGCTTGGCTGCGCGCAAGGCGCTACCGAGGTCCAGGGCAGCTGAAAGGCATACCTACTTCGTCCACACGCAGGATGGACGGATACACCTTCCCAACGCGGACACTACGCCTGATCCGCTGGGCAAACAAGGACGCTTGGTGCTCTCACGTCGGGTAATACGACTTCCTGACGCTCATGCCTCGCGGCGCGGGCAGCGATCGGTACGACGGGAGCACCAGCGGAGGAGCGGCTGGACGAGGAGATCCAGCGCCGCAGGATGTGGCCGGATCTTCCCCGGCCGGGATCATCCGTCTGGTCGGCACGGTGCCGGCCGAGCAGAACGACGAATGGACCGAGTCGCGCACTATATGGGACTTGAGATCCTCGCTGCTTACGGGAAGCCTATCCCGTCTGAAATGGGATAAAATATCATTAGCGGGGCTGGATTGACTATAGAGGCAATTACTGCTTAAGTGGAAAAAGGTCGCGAGGTGGCTTTTTCGTACACGATTTTCAAGGACGTGGCCGCGCAATCCCGGGGGGAGCAGTCTTGAACCCGAAGATCATCGGCGTTCGCGCAGGCGCCCGGGCTCTCGGTGACTAGCTCCCGGTCCCGGGTCGAGGTGACAGGTGGGGCGTCTGGGACCAGGCAGGCGACGACCGCCGTCCCTGATACCGCGGGCAGGGGCACTGCGCGGTGGGCACCCGTTCCCCGCGTGCTTGTACGTGCATCGGTGGTTCTGCTCCTTATTGTGTTCATTGGCAGCTCAGCCCTCTCCGTGCGGGCCTACGTGCTCTATGAAAGAGCCGACGTCACCACCGCGAATGTCATCGCGGCAGGCAACGGCTTGCTGATCGGATTGCTCAACGCCGAGACTGGCCAACGCGGCTATCTGCTGACCGGCAAACCCGTTTATCTTCAGCCATACGATGCGGCGCTCTCGACGATCCCAGCCGACCAGCAGCGTCTCGGCTCGGAGGTCTCGGCGGTCCCTGGGGGCGGGCAATACTTCGCAGAGCTCACGAGTCTGGTCGCGACGAAGATGGCGGAGCTGGCCAACACCATCGACCTGGCCCGCGCCGGTAATCACGCCGGTGCGCTGCGGATTGTGAACACCAACGAGGGCTTGCAGGTGATGGATAATGCACGGAAGGTAATCGCGGACCTCCAACGCGCCGCCGCTGCGGCTGGCGCCTCGCGGCGCTCGGACCTGGCTACCCAGCTGATTGCCTTCGCTGCCCTGCAAACCGTCCTGGCCGTCACTGGTCTCCTCGCCGGTTTTGTCCTCCGCCGCCGTCTGCGCCGGGCAGGGGAGGAGATACGCTCGCTGAACGCGAACCTGGAACAGCAGGTCCGGAATCGCACCATTCACCTGGAGCGGGCTAACAAGTACCTGGAGGCCTTCGCCTACTCGATCGCTCATGACCTGCGAACCCCGCTGCGAGGGATAAGCGGGTTCGCCGAAGTCCTCGCGGAGGACTACGGCGACCGGCTCGACGAAACAGGCCGCGAGTACGCCGGGCGCGTCCAGGCAGGCTGCGCGCGCATGGGCGCCGTGCTCGATGACCTGCTGCATCTATCACATGTGAGCCGGGTCGAGATGAACCTCCGGGAGGTTGACCTCAGCGCCGAGGTCACTGCCAGCTGCGACCAGCTCCGCGCCCGTGAGCCGGGCCGCCAGGTCCGGGTGACCGTGCAGGAAGGCGTCCGGGTCACCGCGGACCGCGCCCTGATCCGGTCCGCGCTGGACGACCTGCTCCAAAACGCGCGTGGAAGTTCACCGGCCGCCGCGCCGGCGCCGCCATCGAGTTCGCGACCGCACCCGCCGGCGACGCCCGCATCTGCTGCTACGTGCGCGATAACGGGGCCGGCTTCGACCCCGCCTACGCCGGCAAGCTGTTTCAGCCGTTCCAGCGGCTGCACGCCTCCCGCGAGTTCCCCGGCACCGGCATCGGCCTGGCCAGCGTCCGGCGCATCATCGAGCGCCACGGCGGCCGGACCTGGGCCGAAGGCGCCGTCGGCGGCGGCGCCACCATCTACTTCACCCTCAACACTGAGGGCATCATGGTGATCGAGGACCACCCTGCCGACCGGGATCTCACCGTCGGGGCGCTGAAGAAAAACAACGTCCTCAACCCCGTCACCGTCGCCAGCAACGGCGCCGGAGCGCTCACCATGCTTCTGGGACACGACCACCGCGACCAGAGCAACCCGGCGCTCATCCTGCTCACCCTGAACCAGCCCGAAGTCGACGGGCTCGAAGTCCTCCGCCGCGTCCGCGCCGACCAGCGGGCCCGGTAGTTCTCGTCCTCACGTCCCCTCACGTCCTCCGAGTGGCCATGACCGTTCCGAAACCACGGTTTGGCAGCGCGGAGGAGACGTACCCGGGAAGCCGCACGTCACGTCCACGGAAGTCGTGTATAGGTAACCGGTACTGATGTGACTGAGTTGCCGGAGTGGCCGGCACAGTGCTACTGCGCGGGGGCCAGCAGATGGAAGAGAATGTGGTCCTGCCAGGTCCCGGCGATCTTCAGGTACTTCGGCGCTATGCCGAACGGCTGGAAGCCGTTCCGGATGAGAACGCGCTGCGAACCAACATTGTGCAGCAGGGTCTCCGCCTGCAGGCGGTGAAGACCGAGCTCACCAAACGCGATGGCGGCAACCTCCGCTACGGCCGCGGTCGCGAACCCACGGCCATTGCTGGACTGGCCCACCCAGTAGCCGATAGCCGCCGACTGGAAGGCGCCGCGGGTGATGCCGTTGATGTTGATGCGCCCGACGATATGCCCGTCCTCACCGACAATGGCAAGCGGCACCATGGCCTTGCGGGCGTACCCGTCGAGCACCTGCTCCAGCCCGGTGCGCTGCGCCTCCACGGTGAAGTAATGCTCGTCCCGGACGGGATCCCACGGGGCGAGGAACTCCCGGTTCGCGCGGAGCACCGCTGCCAGTGCCTCCGCGTCCTCCACCGACACGATCCTGGTGACGGCCACCTCACACACCCTCTCGACACTGGAATCTCTGCACATCCGGTTGGAGCCTGGCCTGCGGCTGGAGCACGCTCGGGAGGTCATGGCGCGCACGGAGCCAGAGCCCAGCGTACGGCCCAGACGACACAGAACACCTAGATCTGGACGCAGCCCGACAGCATCCAGAATCACAAATCAGCACCGCATAACGGCATCGGTTCGGGTTTGTCCTGGGATCACGGTAAGTCACGTGGGGTGACGGCGATGCCAAGCGTGTCGGATGCCGTGGTTACTGTCCGGTGATGCGCCATCGGGGGACCTGCGACGAGCTGGCGTCGCTGTGGCACTGAACGGCGAGAGCGGCCGGCTCGCCGCCTGGCACTTCCAGCGCCAGCACATCAGCGTCCGGAAACTCGGCGCGAGTAATGTCGGTGACCAGGTGACCGTCGACTAGGGCCAGCCCGGGAGCCCAGACTTCGCTGAGCCACGACACCGGCATGGCGGCCCGGATGCCCTTGCTGCCGCCGCCTTGTTCGGTGATCGCACGCTCGGCGCCGATGGAACAGCTCACGTCGTCCGGGTTGATGTGCAGCCAGGCGGCGATCGCCGGGGCGAGGCGGCCAGCGAGGGCGGCGGCCAGCGCGGGGCGTGCCGTCCCTGGATCGTGTTCTGACCGGGCGGCGGCTACGGTGGCGGATAGCCGGAACTGAAACGCCGGGCCGAGCATGAGCAGCTCTAGCAGCTCAGTGCGCCGGGCGACCTCGCGGTCCGGATCCTGGCCCGTTCCCGGCAAGAAGGCGTGAGCGCTGCCTGGCTGGCGCGCTAGGAATGCGCCGCCATGCGCCGCGCGCAGCCTTGCCAGCTGGGCCACTCGGGCCGCATGGCCGGGCCCGTAGGTGGCGGTGCCGCGGGACAGTCCGCGGGCATTCACCGCGAAGCTGCGCAGGGTGCTGAACCACAGCGAGCCCCAGGTCAGCGGCGTTCCCGGGATCACGCCGCCAGGAGCCGGTCCCGGGCGGGGTGCATGGCCGGCCCAGCCGGCCGGCCCACGGCGGAGATGCTCCGCGTCGCGGGAGTCGACGGTTAGCGTGTCGGCTGAAGAGCGCGGGCCGAGCATGAGCACGTCCAGATCGTCGGAGTGCTCGCCCCAGGCGCGCAGCAGCCGGATGCACTCTGGCTGGTCGCCGCCAAGCGCGCCGAGCACAAGCTCACCCTCCGCCTCGGGGTGATCAGGGGCGGTGAGCCGGCCGGCCTCCCAGCGCAGCCGGTGCTGCAGGCCGCCGCAGCGCCAGGTCGCCTCGGCCGGGCGGAATGTAGCCCACCAGGGCGCGGTCATGCCATGTCCTGCCAGGCCAGCGGGACCGTCGCGGTCGCCCGTCCGGACTTGCCGAGCAGCATGATCTCCAGCGACGTCGCCTTGGGGTGGATCGGCGGAGTCAGCCGCAGCGTCAGGTTCGCATGCCCGCCGCCGGATCCTCCGCCGTTCTGGGCCGCGATGTGCCAGCGACCGGCACTATCGCGCGCCCAGACGGACGGCCACGTCGTCTCGTCGGCGAACGACGGCCAGCCGAGTGCAGGCCCGAGCCAGCCAGTAAGCTGCAGCGACGCCGAGTCCGGCTCCGAGCGGAGCCCGGTGAGCACGCAGCGTGTGCCGTCGATCTCGGGGAACACCACGGCCAGCGGGCTGACGCCCACTGGCCCGTCGGCCGCATCCTGGCTGTCCAGCACGCTCGTCCAGGGCTCGGGCAGGTCCGCCCACGGCACGCCCTGAACGTCCGGAGAGCCGGAGCCGAGCCGCCGAAACAGCGCGGCGAGCCTGCGCAGCGCCGGGCTTGCGGGCGAGACCGCGCCAATCTCGCGGAGCGCGGCGATGGCCTCGGGCGCTACCGCGGCACCGCCCGCGCCGGGCAGCCAGCGATGCCGAAGGAACCGCTCGGCGCGGGAGTCCAGAAAGCGCTCGACCGGGTCCGCCGGCTCCTCGTCCAGATCCGCGGTGACCGGCTGGCTCCCGGCGAGCTGAACGCGCACCGGGTCGGTCTCGCCGACCCTGACCTCAAGCCAGCACGCCTGCGAGGGAGGGATCGGGCGGAAGCTGAGAGCGCCGTCGATCCGCGACTCGTCCCACCCGCCGGTGAAACGCGCCTCGTACCTAGCACCCCGGTCGTCGGTGGCCGAGCCCCTCAGCGGCCCGGACCAGTGGTGGTGCTGCCGCGCCCCGCCGTCCGGGACCGCCGGCAGCCGCCCGGCGACGGTCACCTCGGCCCGGTCCGGGGCGAGGACCAGCGCGAGCAGCACGAGCTGGATCAGGCCGTCCTCGGACTGCACGGCGACGGCCCGGCCCAGCGGTATCGCGACCACCCGGCCGGCCGGGAGCGAACCCCGCTGCCGCCGGCTGCTGCGGCGCATCGGCCACGCCCCGCGCGGCTCAAGCCGGGACCGCGCGGCGAGCGCCGACTCAAGCCCGTCCACGATCGATTCGGCTGCCGCCAGGTCGATCAGCTCCGCGGCGACGAAGTCCGATGCGAGGCGGCCGACCCGGTCCAGCCCCTCGCGG
>PLDT01000511.1:0-2581 GCA_003136255.1 Actinomycetota bacterium | reverse complement strand
GCGGTTACGGTACGAGTGTGGCGACTATAGACGATGTGGCCGAGCTGGCCCTGCGGCTGCCCGACGTGACCGAGAGCGAACGGCACGGCAACCGCACCTGGTACGTCGCGCGCAAGGCCTTCGCCTGGGAGCGCCCGTTCTCCAAGGCGGACCTGCGGCGGTTCGGCGAGCAGACCCCGCCGGAGGGCCCGATCCTGGCCGTCCGCGTGGAGGATCTCGGCGAGAAGGAGGCCGTGCTCGCCGCCCATCCCGAGGCGTTCTTCACCATCTCGCATTTCGACGGGTACTCCGCGGTCCTGATCCAGCTGCGCAAGGTCTCCGCGCCCGCGCTCCGGGAGGCGATCACCGACGGCTGGCTAGCCTGCGCGCCGCCCGCTCTGGCCAGCCAGTTCCTCAACCCCTAAACCCTCCACCACGAGGAGGACGACCATGCCCTGGTCCCTCGAGCAGGCATACGACGCTTACCCGCAGATCGAAGAGGAATTCTCTGCTGCCCTCGACCAGAGCCTGGACCCGCGCGGCCCGGATCTGCTCTACGATCTCGTCGCCCGCCTGCGCCTAGCGCCAAGCGCCGTCGTCCTCGACGTGGGCAGCGGCGAGGGCCGTCAGGCCGTGGCCCTGCACCAGCGCTTCGGCTTTCACGTCACCGGCATCGATCCGGTACCCCGGCACATCGAGGCGGCCCGGGCCCTGGCCGGCCCGGACGGCCCCGTCTTCGAGGTCGGCACGGCCGAAAACATCCCGGCCGGCTCCGGCACGGCGGACCTGGTCTGGTGCCGCGACGTCCTGGTCCACGTCGCCGACCTGCCGCGCGCGTACGCGGAGTTCCGCCGGGTGCTCCGGCTGGGCGGTCACGCGATTGTCTACCAGATGTTCGGATCCGAGCTGCTGGAGCCGCGCGAGGCCGCCTGGCTCTGGGCCACCATGGGCGTGGTGCCGGACAGCGCCGACCCGGCCCGCACCGAGGCCGCCATCGCCGCGGCCGGATTGCGGATCGACGAGCGGCTGGAGATCGGCTCGGAATGGAGCGAGTGGGTCGAAGAGCGCCACCACAGCGCCAGCCGCAAGCTCCTGCACGCCTCGCGTCTGCAGCGGAACTGGGCCAGCTATCTCGAACGCTACGGCCCGGCCGCCTGCGACATGATGCTGGGCGACTGCCTATGGCACGTGTACGCCATGATCGGCAAGCTGACCCGCCGCGTCTACCTGCTGTCTGCTGACCGACCCGATACGTAGGGTGACCATCGTGACCGAAGACGAGCGCGGTGCCGCGGAGTACGCCGCCGACATCGAGGCGGCGCGAGACCGGTTGATCGCCTCCGCCACGCCGACAACCACCGCACCGACATCGAGACCGCCCTAGCCGCGCAGGCCATCCGCCCAAAATGAGACATTTCGGGCACAGATCATGATCTCGGGCACTTTTGGTCCGTATTTGGCCATTTCTGCCCGCGATCATGAAGAGGTCCGATCCGACTGGGGCACCGGCCGGTTCTCGCGACCGCTAGGTCCGCGCCGTGATCGCGGTCCAGGTGCGGCCGCTGTCATCGGTCCGGTAGATGGTGGACGCCTGCGCCCGTGCCTGCGCTTGGTTTCCGTACCAAGCGAACCAAACCCTGGTGCTGACGAAGTCGTAGCCGAGCAGCTCCGGGTCGGTCGCGTGCAGCCCCTGCGGGACGGCGGTCCAGGTGCGCCCGCCGTCCACCGTCACGTAGACCACGGGTACTCGCGACCCGGGAGATACGTAGGGCATCACGATGCCGTCGGAGGCTGAGAGGAACCGGACGTCGGGGGCCGCTCCGATGCCGGACGGCAGCGGGAGGCGCCGCCAGGTGCGGCCGAGATCGTGGGTGACCAGCAGGTAGAGCCCCGAGGCCGGACCGGCGGTCATGAAGCCTGTGCGGCCGATGAATTGCGGAACCGCGCCGGCGGAGCGCGGGAGCGGTTGCGGCGCCCAGTGCGTGCCTGCGTCCCGGCTGACCAGGAGCGGACCTGGAGGCCCGCACGCGATCCAGGCCACCGAGGTGGTCGCGACCGTGAGCGAGGGCGGGTCGCAGCTCGCCGGTACGCGGGCGGCCACAAGGGCCCAGCGACGGCCGCCGTCGTCGGTCCGGTAGAGCTGGCCGAACCGGGCGGGTCCAGCGGTATCCGTGGTGAGCAGCAGCCACCCGTCATCCGGCCCGGTGAAGCTGAGCGACGCGGGCCCGCCGTAGGCGGGTCCGTGCAGCGGTTCGGATTCGGTCCACGTCCGGCTGCCGTCGGAGGTCGAGAACACCTCGGTCAGCATCCCGGCTGAGGTGGCTGTCTGCCCCGCGCAGCAGAGCGCCAGCCAGGCGTGCTCGCTGTCGCGCGCCAGCAGCACGGGGGTGAGCGTGTCGGGCAGCGACAGCAGCGCCGCGGCCGCGGGCGGCGTCACGTCGGTCCAGGTGCGCCCGCCGTCGGTAGTGCGGGCGAGCTCGCTGTCGTTGACCCCCCACTTGATCCAGCGCAGCGTCCACCCGGTAGTCGGCGAGGTCATCTGCGGCGTCTCGAGCCAGATAGGCGCAGGCGAGATGCTGGTGGGCACTGTGACCGGCGCGGG
>PLDT01000223.1:0-8601 GCA_003136255.1 Actinomycetota bacterium | reverse complement strand
CCCAGGTAACAGCGCCAGGGCTTTTCACGGGCGCGGGGTAAGAAGAACAGGAGCAGACTTCGTGTCGTAGTCACCTCTACCGGACCAGCTAAGGATCTGACATGACCGCACATTGGCCGGCGCCCGCCGGGCTGCACACGTCCTCGCCCCGGCTGCCCGTCGAGGGCAGGCTGCCGTCCTTCGACGGTGCGACCGGATGGCTCAATTCGCCGCCGCTGACCGCCGCCGATCTGCGCGGGAAGGTCGTTCTGGTCAACTTCTGGACCTACACCTGCATCAACTGGCTACGCCAGCTTCCCTACGTCCGCGCCTGGGCGGGCAAATACTCCGGCCTCGGGCTGATCGTGGTCGGGGTTTCCACCCCCGAATTCGGGTTCGAGCACCAGCTCGGCAACGTCCGCCGCGCGGTGCGGGACACGCAGGTCGATTACCCGGTCGCGATCGACAACGACTACGCGGTATGGAACGCCTTCGACAACCACTACTGGCCGGCCCTGTACTTCGCCGACGGGCAGGGCCGCATCCGGCACCACTACTTCGGCGAAGGCGAGTACCAGCAATCGGAAATGGTCATCCAGCAACTGCTGGCCGAGAACGGATCGGCCGACCCGGGGCATGAGCTGGTCTCCGTCGACGCCCGTGGTGCGCAGGCGCCCGCCGACTGGTCCGCCCTGAGGTCAGCGGAGACCTACACCGGCTACGAGCGCACCGAGAACTTCGCGTCCCCGGGCGGCACGGTACCGGGCAAGCGGCACGCCTATGAGGCCCCGGCGGAGCTGAGGCTCAATCACTGGGCCCTGGCCGGGGACTGGACCGTGACGGAACAGGCCGCCACGCTGGACCAGGCCGGCGGGCGGATCGCGTACCGCTTCCACGCCCGCGACCTGCACCTGGTCATGGGGCCCGCGGTAGAGGGCACGCCGGTACGGTTCCGCGTGCTCATCGACGGACAAGCGCCAGGTGCGGCGCACGGGGTCGACGTTGACGACCAAGGCCACGGAACGGTGACCGAACAACGACTGCACCAGCTCATCCGGCAGCCCGGCCCCATCACCGACCGCACCTTCGAGATCACGTTCCTCGACCCCGACGTCCAGGCCTACTCGTTTACCTTCGGCTAGCTAGTTCACGCAGCGCTAGTTGACACAGGGAATGCCGTTCTTGGCGTTGACCGCGCCGCCCTGCGCGCCGGTGGACGGAATCGGGACTGCCGAGCTGGACGGGGAGGGCGAGGCGGCGCCGGGCACGGTGGTGGCGTCCGCGCCGAGCAGGATCTCGACGTGGCCGGCCGCGATCGTCGAGCTGGCCGAGGCGGTCACGTTGAACAGCGACGCGATCTTGCTGGCGTTCGCCGAGGTGCCCGCCCCGTAGAGGACCTCGGTGGTGGCGAGCGCGGTGGTGTTGGCGATCTGGCCTGCTGTGTACCCCTCCTTGACCAGCGCGGCGGAAACCCCGGCGGCCAGGCCCCCGGTGTTGCCGCCGTTAAAGACGTCTACCGTGACCTGGCTGTTGCTCGCCGTGCTCGCCGTGCTCGCGGGCGAGGGGCTCGCCGAGGCCTTGGGGGCCGGCGCCGGGTAGAACGTCTCCTGCACGATCTGCTGGATATAGCTGGGGTTGACCACGTTGGCGTCCTGGCCGTCGATCGTCTGGTAACCCACGATCGGCAGCGTCCGGAAGGTCAGGTTGCCGCCGGTCAGGTCGCGCATCTGGGAGATGAAGTCGAGCAGGTTCCAGCCGGAGTCGGTGATGACGTACTGCTGGGCGACCGACAGCAGGGAATTGAGCTTGGTCAGGTCGTCGAGTACGCCGTCGCCGCGCAGCTGCTGGATCACCGAGTCCAGGAGCGCCTGCTGGCGGTGCGTGCGGTCCAGGTCGCCGTTGGCCAGGCCGTCGCGCTGGCGGACGAAGGCCAGCGCCAGCCTCGCGCTGAGGTGCTGGTAGCCGGCGTGGGCGGCGGAGAAACCGGAGTTCGGGTCGTAGGGCACCGGGTGGTTGAGGCAGACCTCCACGCCGCCGAGGACCTTGGCCAGCTCGTAGAACCCGTCCAGGTTGACCTCGGCGAAGTGGTCGATGTGCACCCCGGTGAGCTGCTCCACCGAGGCCACCGCGGCCGCGCGGCCGGCCTCGTTGCCGTCGTAGGCGAGCTGGTCCTGGCTGATGTTGGGGGTCTGCTGCTGGGCCGCGGACTGCGCCGCGGCCATGGCCAGGCCGTAGGCCTGGTCGATCTTGCCCTGGGTCTGCCCGTCGTACGCGGTGGGGAAGGTGATCCAGTCGTCGCGCGGGATCGAGAAGCCGACCGCCTTCTTGCCGCCTGCCGGGATATGGATCAAGATCAGGGTGTTCGTGTCGTTGCCGCCGCAGCCGGCCGCTACCTCCTGAGCGTTGCACGCGTGCAGCGCCTTCAGGACGTCATTGGGCAAGATGTTGCCCTGCCAGTCGGTCCGGCTCTCCAGGCCCATCAGGAGGATGTTCTGCGCGCCGATGGACGGGCCGCTGACGATCGCGTGCGACCCGCCGATGCTGGCGACGTCCTTGACGAAGAAGTAGGAAAAGCCGCTTATCGCTAGCACGACAGCGGCGGCGAGGCAGCTTAGGACGTATCCAGCCTTCCCGGCGGCACCCCACAACGGGGCCGGAGAGCCTGTCCTGACCATCGCGTTCTTCCTCAGGAATCCCAGGGGTGGATGGTTACCGTCGACGAAGCCTACCTTCACGGTCCCGTTACCAATGCGCAACGACTAACATCCTAAGCAACAATGAGCGACCCACGATGGCGCGACACACGCCCGAGCAGCCCATACGGCGGCGAGCCTGGAGGCAGGCCGCCACGCCGGGATCCACGCGGGTCCGACCCCGGCCGACGGGGCGGCCCGGGGGACGACGATGCTACCCGCCGGACGCCAGCCCGAACCCAGCCCGTGGTGCCTCGGCCCGTTGTGCCTCCGGCGGTTCTGCCTCCGGCCGTTCTGCCTTCGCCGGTTGTGCCTTCGACCGTTGCGGCTCGGCCCGGGGCGCCCCAGCCCCTCGTCGTGCCGCGGGACGGGACCGGGGCNNGCCGGGCGAGCGGGGAGCGGTGCGGGGCGGGCGCGCGGGCGCCGGGCCGATAGCCGCCGGCGCGGCTCGAGCGGGCGGCTGAGCCGGATCTGGCAGGGTTCGCTGCGCGGCAGCCTGGGGGTCTGCGTCATCGCCGGCAGCGCGGTGATCGGCGCCATCGCCACCATCGTGACCCACGTCCAGCCGGGCTCGGTGCTGGCCCTGGCCGTGCTGGCCGGCACCGTCGCGGCGGCGCTGACCGTGCAGCCCCGGACCGGGCGGCTGATCTTCCCGGTGCCGGCGCTGTCCTACCTGATCGCCGCGCTCGTGGCCGGCGTGGCCTACGAGCGGTCTTCGGACAAGACCGAGCTGGCCGTCGGCGCGGCCCAGTGGATCGCCAACGGGTTCTTCGTGATGGTGCTGGCCACCTTGCTGGCCATCGCGCTGACCACGGTGCGCTGGTTCATGTGGCGCCGCGACCAGCGAGGCCCGGTCGCGGCGGGCTGGTCAGCCCCGGGCCCGCCGCAGTACGGGGGCTTCGCCGATGGCGTGGACCCCCGAGGGACCGGGGGCTGGAGCGATCCGCGGCCGCCGGGAGCCGCGCCGGGCACTCAGCCGAGCCAGCAGTGGCCGCCCGGTTCCCAGCCGACCCGAGGCTGGGACCAGCGCCCCGGATTAGAGCGCTACAACTTCTCCAGCGGGGCGTAGCGCAGCACCAGGTGCTTGACCCCGTAGTCGGCCCCGAAGTCGATCTTGGCCTCGGCCTGGTCGCCGTAGCCGTCCGTCGACACCACGGTGCCGAGCCCGAACTTGTCGTGCGTGACCATGTCGCCGGGCGACAGCGACGGCACCAGGCGGTTCCCCGGTGACCGGGTGCCCGGCCTGCTCGCCATCCGCTCCTGCGCGGGCGTGACCGCCGAGGCCGCCGCCGACTCGTCACGACGCCACTCGATGAGGCCCGGCGGGATCTCGGCCAGGAACCTCGACCGATCGTGGAACGACGGGCGGCCGTACCAGTTCCTGCGGACGGCCCAGGTCAGATACAGGCGCTCCATGGCCCGGGTGATGCCGACGTAGGCCAGCCGGCGTTCCTCCTCCAGCTCCTTCTTGTTGGTCAGCGACCGCTGGTGCGGGAACACCTCTTCCTCCAGCCCGGTGAGGAACACCACCGGGAACTCCAGGCCCTTGGCCGTGTGCAGGGTCATCAAGGTGACCAGGCCGCCGTGCTCCTCGCCGTCGGGGATCTCGTCCGCGTCGGCCACCAGGGACACCTGCTCGAGGAACTCGGGCAGGGTGCCCTCGTCGCGGGATCCGTCGAACTCGCGGGCCACCGACACCAGCTCCTCCAGGTTCTCCACCCGGCTGGCGTCCTGCAGGTCCGAGGAGGATTCCAGCGCCTCGATGTACCCGGTGCGGTCGAGCACGGCCTCGGCGAGGTCGGCCACGGGACCGGTCTCGGCCAGTTCGCGCAGCCCGGCCATGAGCGCGTTGAAGCCCGCGATCGCGGCGGCCGACCGGGCCGCCAGACCCGGCACGTCGGCCGGGCGACCCAGCGCCTGGGCGAAGGTGATCCGCTCCCGCTGGGCGTAGGCGGCCACGTACTCCTCGGCCCGCTCCCCGATGCCGCGCCTGGGGGTGTTCAGCACCCGGCGCAGCGACACCTCGTCCGCGGGGTTAGCGATCAACCGCAGGTAGGCCAGCAGGTCGCGGACCTCGCGGCGCTCGTAGAACCGGACCCCGCCGACCACCCGGTAGGGCAGCCCGACCCGGATGAACACCTCCTCGAACACCCGGGACTGCGCGTTGGTCCGGTAGAACACCGCCACCTGACCGGGGGTGGCCTGGCCCGCGTCGGAGAGCCGGTCCACCTCCTCGGCCACGAAGGCGGCCTCGTCGTGCTCGTTGTCGGCCACGTAGCCGACGATCGGCGGGCCCGCGCCCTGGTCGGACCACAGGTTCTTGGGCTTGCGGCCCTGGTTCTGGGCCACCACGGCGTTGGCGGCGGCCAGGATGTTCTGGGTGGAGCGGTAGTTCTGCTCCAGCAGGATGACCTTCGCGTCCGGGTAGTCCTGCTCGAACTCCACGATGTTGCGGATGGTGGCGCCGCGAAAAGCGTAGATGGACTGGTCCGCGTCGCCGACCACGCATAGCTCGGGGGGCGGGAGGGGATCCTCGGTGCCGTCAGTACGGGTCGTTCGGCCGGAAAAAATGGGAGCGCCACCGGAGACAAGTTCGCGGATGAGGATGTACTGGGCGTGGTTGGTGTCCTGGTACTCATCCACGAGCACGTGCCGGAACCGGCTGCGGTACTCGGCCGCGACCTCGGGCAGGGACTGGAACAGGTTGACCGTGACCATGATCAGGTCGTCGAAGTCCATCGCGCCGGCCTGGAGCAGGCGGCGCTGGTACTCGCCGTAGGCCTCGGCCAGGGCCTTGTCCCTGGCCGTCCGGGCCTGGGCGGCGAACGTCTCGTGGTCGATCAGTTCGTTCTTCAGGTTCGAGACCTGGGCGGCCATCATCTTGGGCGGGTACTGCTTGGGGTCGAGCTCGAGCTCGCGGCAGGTCAGCGCCATCAGCCGCTGGGAGTCGGCCTGGTCGTAGATGGAGAACGAGGAGGGGTAGCCGAAGCGCTTCGCCTCCCGGCGCAGGATCCGCACGCAGGCGGAGTGGAAGGTCATGACCCACATGGACCTGGCCCGCGGGCCGACCAGGGCGGCCACCCGGGACGCCATCTCCCCCGCCGCCTTGTTGGTGAAGGTGATGGCCAGGATCTCGTGCGGCGCCACGTCCCGGGCGGCCAGCAGGTAGGCGATCCGGTGGGTGAGCACGCGGGTCTTGCCCGAGCCCGCGCCGGCCACGATGAGGAGCGGGCTGCCCTCGTGCACGACGGCAGCGCGCTGCTGCGGATTGAGTCCGTCGAGGAGGGCGTCTATCGCGAGGGCGGCCACCTCCATAGGGTAGGCGGTCGCGCCGACAAACACGGGCCAGCCGGGCGCGAGCGTTATGCAATATCGACTCGGGAGTGGCGGCCTTTGAGGGCTGGGCGTGGCAGCCACGACAGGTTCTTGCATAACGCGAACTAATTACACAGACACCGCTGTCACCAGAAGTCACCCAGGGCATCGACCAGCCAATACGCCCTCACAGAGACGGCCTGGTCACGTAGGCGGACATCTGCGGAGATATCGTTTTTCGCCCCCCGGCGGATGCCTGGTATGGGCTATTCTGGCCGTCTTGACCGTAGTTGGTTGCGACCCGGGGGGGATCTCGCTGGCCAACGCCTATCAACGCGGGAGTGTAATGGGATCGCGTGGCCGGTCCATCCGGCTCCGAATCTACTTCCTCGTGGCGATTCCCCTGGTCGCCATGATCGGACTGCTGGCCTACGTGGCGGGCACTTCCGTGAACAACGCCGTCAACCTGGACCGGGCCCCGGACCTGATCAACGCGACCTCGCTGCCCACCGCCGACTTCATCCGGTTCGTGCAGGACGAGCGGGCCGCCGCGGTGGTCTACCTGTTCCGGCCTACCCAGGCCAACCTGGCGGCGTACGACACGGCGGTCAAGGCGACCAACGGCGACGAGCCGGGCTTCCTGGCCGCCATGAACTCGGCGGGCACCAAGAACAGCGAGACCCCGGCCGAGGCGCAGGGCATCGCCGCGGTGATCTCGGGGCTCAGCCAGCTGAACACGCTGCGGGCCGGCGTCGAGCATCGCGCCCTCAGCCCGCTGCAGGCCCTGCAGGACTACAGCGCGGGCATCTTGAACGAACCCCGGCTGTTCCTCGACGAGGCGAACAGCGTGAACAACGCCACCGCGGCCGGCCAGGCCCTGGGGCTGATCGCGACGGTTTCGGCCCGCGAGGCGCTGTCGCAGGAGTACGCGCTGCTGTCCGGAGTGCTGGCCGGGCACCGGGAGAGCCAGGCCGACCGCGCCGCGTTCGCGGAGATGGCCGCCACCCGGCAGGGCGACGTGGTCGACGCGGACTCCGTGCTAGACCCCGCCAACCTGGCCATCTTCAACGCGCAGGTCAACAGCGCGTACCAGACCGACGTCACCGACGTCGAAGAGGCGGTGTCGGCCGGCACCCCGCTCGCCCAGCTGCCGGTCACGCTGACCCAGTGGCAGGGGCTGGCCGGCCAGCTGCTCGGCGAGTACTTCACCGGCGGCGTCAACGTGGCGAGCGCCCAGCTCGCCGCCGACCGCCAGATCAGCCGGACGGCCTGGACCCGGGTCGCCGTCACGGGCGGCATCGGCCTGCTCGGGCTGCTGGTCACGATCACGGCGACCATCCTGGTCGGGCGCAGCATCATCCGGCGCCTGCGCGGGCTGGAGCGCAACGCGCTCCAGCTGGCCGAGGTCCAGCTGCCGGACGTGGTGGCCCGGCTGCGGCGCGGTGAAGCCGTGGACGTGGCGGCCGAGGCGCCTGCGCTGCGCACCGGCGGCGACGAGATCGGCCGGGTCGGGCAGGCCTTCGAGCTGGTCCGCCAGACCGCCGTCCGGGCCGCGGTGGAGGAGGCCAGGCTGCGGCAGGGCCTCAACGACGTGTTCCGCAGCCTGGCCCGGCGCAGCCAGTCCCTGCTGCACCGCCAGCTGACCCTGCTCGACCAGATGGAACGGCGGGCCACCGACCCCGAGGCCCTGGACGACCTGTTCCGCCTGGACCACCTGACCACGCGCATGCGCCGCCACGCGGAGGGCCTGGTCATCCTGGCCGGCGCGCCGCCGGGCCGGGCCTGGAGCAGCCCGGTGCGGATGGTCGACGTGATGCGTGGCGCCATCGCCGAGGTCGAGGACTACGCGCGGGTCTCGGTCGCCACCCGGAGCCAGGCCGCGCTGGCCGGCTCCGCGGTGGCCGACGTCATCCACCTGCTGGCCGAGCTCATCGAGAACGCCACCACCTTGTCGCCGCCGTACACCTCGGTCCGCGTGTCCGGCGACACGGTGGCCAACGGGTTCGTGATCGAGGTGGAGGACCGCGGGCTGGGGATGAACCCGCAGCGTCTGGCCGAGCTCAACGAGCGGCTGGTCAGCCCGCCGGAGTTCAACCCGTCCGACAGCGAGCAGCTCGGGTTGTACGTGGTCAGCCAGCTGGCTAAGCGGCACGGGATCCGGGTCACGCTCAAGGCGTCCCCCTACGGGGGCACCGCCGCCATCGTGCTCATCCCGCGGCAGCTGGTGGTCACCGAGGAGGCGTTCCGGGCCGGACTGCCCGGCGAGCCTGCTGCGATCGGCATGGCTTCTGTTGGCACGGCGGCCTCGGCCGTGACCAACGGGAACCACGGGCCGGCGGAGATGGCCGGGCCGCCGGGGTTGGCCGCGCCGCCGGGGTTGGCCGCGCCGCCNNTCGCGGCGGGCCGGAGCTCGGAGTGCCGGAGGTGCCCGGGGTCCGTATCTCGGGTCCGCTGCGGCGGTCACCTGGCCGCTCGCTGGGGGGCGACCGCGGCGGTTCGCACCATGCGGCACCGCGCGGCACGAAAGGCCCCGGGCTGGAGCCCGCGGCCGGGGGCCGCGACGAGACGGCCGCCACCGGGGCCGGCGAGCGCCCCGACTTCGACGTGTTCACGC
>PLDT01000597.1:0-15922 GCA_003136255.1 Actinomycetota bacterium | reverse complement strand
CCGACACGGCCGAGGTGTCGCTCGCCACGTTCGTCTTGTCCGTCGCGACCGCCGCCTCGGCCGCCGAGCACGCGCTGGAGGAGGAGCTAGAGGGGGAGGGGCTGGGCGTGGCGGTGGTGCCCGTGGTGCCGCTGCCCGCGCACGCGGTGGCCTCGGCCGCCTCGTCGCTGTTCAGCTGGTTCTCCGCGGAGGTCAGGGCGGCCTCGTCGTTGGTGAGTTTCGTCTCGTCGTTGGACAGGGTCTGCTCGGCATAACCGAGAGTGTCCTGCGCCGCCGTAACGGACTGTTCGGCCGACGTCGCGTCGTCATCGGCCGACTGCTCCTCGGCCGACAGGTTCGATTCAGCCACCTGGATCTGCTGCTGCGCCTGTGCCGCCTGATCGCTCTGCACCGTTTTCGCAGCGGTCGTTTCTCCCTCCTCGGCGGCGGTGAGCTGCGCCTCGGCCGCCGACAGCTGCGCTCGCGCCTGATCGAGGGTGTCCTGGCTGGTGGTCGGATCGACCTTGGCCAGCATCTGACCCGCCGTCACCCGCTGCCCGACCTTGACGTCGATCGAGGTCACCTTGCCGCCGGTGGTGAAGTTGAGGCCGAGGTTCTGCGCCGCCTCCAGCGTGCCGGCCGCGGACACCGTGGCCAGCACCGTGCCCTGCGCCACCGTCGACGTCACCAGGGCGGTACTGTTGCCGGCCGGTCGTATCTCCAGGTAGGACGTGACCCCGACCGCCACCAAGACCACCACCAGGGTCCCGTTGATCAGCAGGCTCTTACGGCGCCAGATTTTCACCGGCTTAGACTCTCGGCCCTTCATTGGGTGAGCCTGATGAAATGCTGCGAACTTCTTGAAGGCGCCGGTGCGAGGTCCCGCAACAGGCCTGCAATTCAGACAGTAAAGCACAAAGCGGGCAAGTCCTGTGCGGCGCCTGAGAAAAACCACGAGGCGAGTTATCGCAGCTTGCCGACAGTTCATCGCCTGACTGTTAACATCACTCCCATTACTCTGAGTAGTCACTCGAGACACATCCAGTTACAACGTTCGGCGTGGCCTTCGCTCCGGCGCGACGCGCGCGTAAAAACCAGCCATCGAAAGGATCGTCATGCCTAGTCACGATGCCACGCGCGCGCCGGACCCGGTGCCCGCGGATCGCCGCCTGTCCCGGCGTTCCCTGCTGCGGGGGAGCGCGGTCGCTGGCGCCACCGGGCTCGCCGTCACGGCCATGGGCGCGGTGGCAGGCCCGGCCCTGGCCGATTCCCGTCGGCCGTCGGCCACGGAGCCGTCGGCCACGGATCTGGCGTCCGGCCGCGGCGAGGCCGCCCTGCCGAACGAGCCGATCGTGGTGCACGTCCGCGATGCGAAATCCGGCGACATCGAGGTGTTCTCCGGCACCAGCCAGACCCGCCTGCGCGACCAGGACCTAGCCGCCCGGATCGCCCGGGCGATCGCGTGACCCCGCCAGCTGCCCATTCGAGCCGAAGAGGTAAGTAAATGTCTTCACACCGCGAGGCGCCGGAGATCTCCAAGGACCCGGTCGCCGACAGCACCGACGTGTACGCGTTCGTCAGCCCGGATGCACCCGGCACGGTTACCTTGATCGCCAACTACGTGCCGCTGCAGCTGCCCTCGGGCGGCCCGAACTTCTACGAGTTCGGCGACGACGTCCTGTACGAGATCCACATCGACAACAACGGGGATGGCCGAGCGGACATCTCCTACCAGTTCCGCTTCCGCACCACCGTGCGTAACCCCGGCACCTTCCTGTACAACACCGGCGCTATCACCTCGCTGACCGACCCGCACTGGAACCGCGTCCAGACCTACGACGTCGCGGTGGTATCCGGCGGCTCGCAGAGCACGCTGGGTACCGGCCTGCCCTGCCCGCCGTGCAACATCGGGCCGCTGTCCACGCCCGATTACGCCAGCCTGGCCGCCGCTGCGGTCAACCACCTGAATGGGATCAGCGTCTTCGCCGGGCAGCGGGCCGAGGCCTTCTACGTCGACCTGGGCGCGATCTTCGACCTGGGCGACCTGCGGCCGTTCGAGCATCTGCACGCGCCGGCCGGCATGCTCGGCGCCATGTCCGGGGTGAACGCCACCAACCACCTGAACGTGTCCTCGATCGCGATCCAGGTGCCGATCTCGACGGTGACGATCAGCGGTCACCCGACCATCGGCGTGTGGACCACGGCCAGCCGTCGGCGGGTCACGGTGTGGGACGCGGACCGCGGCGAGACCGTGCTCTCGGGGCCGTGGCGGCAGGTCTCGCGGCTGGGCAACCCGCTGGTCAACGAGGTGCTCATCCCGATGGGCGAGAAGGACCTGTGGAACTCGCTGCCGCCCGCCGACGACAAGAAGTTCGCCGGCTACATCACCCACCCCGGCCTCGCGGGGCTGCTGAACACGCTGTACCCGGGCGTGTTCCCCCACCTGGCCGCGCTGGTCGCGGCCAAGAAGCCGCGTGCCGACCTGGAGGCGATCCTGCTGACCGGCATCCCCGCTGGCATCATTACGGGCTTCACGAACTTCACCGGCCCGGTGCTGGCGGACATGCTGCGGCTGAACACCTCGATCGCGCCGGCGACGAAGCCCAACATCCTCGGGCTGGTCGGCGGTGACGCGGCCGGCTTCCCGAACGGCCGGCGGGTCGCCGACGACGTCGTGACGATCGAGCTGCGCGCGATCGCCGGAGTCACTTACCCGCTGATCGACTCGCACTTCAAGCCGGACGGGGCCGCGGGCGCGATCACCGATTTCGCGAGTGACCCGCCCGCCATCGGCTCTCGGCCGATCCACACCTTCCCGTACCTCGGGGTTCCGTACAGCGGTTACAACCATCCGTCCTGAGCCAGCTCCAGGTACGACACGCCCGGCATGGGCAGGTCGAAGACGAATTCCAGCACGCCGTCGCCGCCCGCGGCCGCCCGCTGCGCCGGGCCCAGCTCGTCGAGTGTGTTCAGCTCGCCCAGCTCCGCCCACTGGCCGTCGGACGGCCACGGCGCGCCGCGCCGCATCCGCTCCCAGGCCGGGACGATGTTGGAGTGCTCGCCGTCGATCCGGTAGTGCCGGACGGTATACGCCGTCCCGGGCGGCACGAACACGCGGATCGCGAGCCGGCGCTCAAGCAGCGGGTCCCCGCCGATCTTGGTCTGGTCCAGCGTGCCGTTCCAGGCCAAGATCCCGATCCGCCCGTCGTCGTGCCGCGCGGCCAGCGCCTCCACCAACCCGCCGGCCCCGTCGCCGCGTACCGATACCGGCAGCCGGGACCGCCCCAGCCGGGCCAGCAGCGCCATCGCCCAGTACCGGGGTTTGCGCAGGTTGCCCACCGACAGCAGCCCGAACCCGCCGTGGAACAGCTGCGGCGGCCGGCCCAGTTCCTCGAAGTGGTCCGACGCCACCCAGTGCGACAGCGCGTCGATCCGCCCGAGCGCCGAGGCCATGCCGCGCAGCAGGAACGCCGCGGCGAAAACCGTATCCCCGACCTGGTTGAAGTGGGTCGGCGTGGTACCCCACTCGGTCCACCAGATCGACGTTCCTGCCCGGCCGTGCGACGCCAGCGCCGGACGCAGGTCCAGGGGCACGTTGCCGTAGACGTGCGTGGACAAGAAGTCCAGCGGCACGTCCGAACCGTCCAGGTGACCCAGTAGCTCGCCGATCCAGCCCGTCGCCGCCGAGGACGGCCCGCCGACCCGCAGGTCCGGATGCACCGACTTGATCGCGCCCGCGGAGACGTCGTAGAGCCGGAAGTACTCCTCGGGCGTGCCGGACCAGAACACCTCCAGGTTGGGCTCGTTCCACACCTCGAACGCCCACCGCGATACCACCTCGTCCCGCCCGTACCGTTCGGTCAGGTGCGAGGCCAGGTCGCGGACCAGGTCGGCCCAGCGGTCCCAGTCCTTGGGCGGGGAGACGACCGCCCCGTAGCTGAACACGCTCTGGCCCGGGTCTGCGGCCAGGTCGCGGGGCATGAAGGACAGCTCGACGACCGGTCGCAGGCCGATCTCCATGAGCTGGTCGTACACCCGGTCGACGCCGCCGAAGTCGTGCACCGGGCGGCCGCCCGCCTCGGTGTACACCCCGAGGTCGTCGCCGAGAATGGCATGCGCCCGGACGGCCCGCACGCCCAGCTCGTCATGCGCGATCCGTAGCGCCTCCCGCAGCTCCGGGCCGATCACCCGCCCTCCGGTCAGGTCCTGGCTCAGCATGTAGCTCAGGTGCTCCGACCCGATCATGGGTTCCCACGGCCGCTCCAGCAGGCCCGAGCCCATGGCCGGCGTGCTCCCCGGCTCGCTGAGCCCCGCCTCGCCTGGCCCCGCCGCGCCGACCACAATCGTCACCGTGGCCGGGCCGTCGGTCGCGGGCGCCGCGGCGATCGAGTCCGACAACGGCCCGGCCGACGCCCCGTCGGCCACGGCCGCCACCGCATAGTGCCGGATCCGGCCGGGCTCGCCCGAGGTATCGGCGTAGGGCCCGGCCGGGACCGCGAGCACGTCCCCGCCGCCGTGATCGAGCGGCTCGTAGATCTCGCCCGCCGCCCGGTAGACCAGGTAGCCGGCCGCTCCGGGCACCGGATCCCAGTCCAGCGTGACGTGCCCCCGGCCGGAGGTCGCCCGCAGCCCGGACGGCCGCGCCAGCCCGGCCGCCGCGCCCCGGTGTCCCTCCTGGCCCGGCACCCCGCGCCGCCCGATGCGCTCCTCCCAATCGGCGCGCGCATCATCGGGCTGGCCGGGAACCCCCATAGCTTCTCTCCTTTTTTTATGCCGAACGACCCCTGGTGCGTGCCACCAGGCCCCACCATCATCACCCGGGATCGTCGAATGGCATTCAGAGGAGCAGCCGCGCTACGCTTTGGCTCCGTTGTGCTGCTGGGGAGGCGCCGGTGATCACAGGACCGGAGGAGGGGGCCGCGGCGGGCCGCGGCCATCTCAGGGCCGCTCACGCCGACCGCGACCACGTGATCGACCTGCTCAAAGTCGCGTTCGTGCAGGGCCGGCTGACCAAAGACGAGCTTGACGCGCGGGCGGGCCAGGCGCTCACCGCGCGGACCTACGCCGAGCTGGCCACGCTCACCGCCGACATCCCCGCCGGGCTGTCCGCCCGGCCGTCGCGTCAGCCTGCCCATCCGCGGAACCGGGCCGCCCAGAACCCGACCGGTCCGACCCACCCGGTACGGAACGCGGCCATCGGGTCGGCCAGTTGCCTGATCCTCGCCTTCCTCGCTTTCGCGTACGGGGCCCACCTCGACGATTCCAATACCCCCGCGTTCCTCATGCTGACCTTCGTCGCCGTAATGGCAGCGGTGGGCTTCGTCGGGTGCGGGGTCGGTAACTCATGGCAGCAAAGGCACTCCCGTGCGCAGCTGCCGCCGCCCACAGAGCAGGGCGCGGCCTGAGCCGCCGAACAGGACACCGGGTCGTATAAAGCGCACACGACTACCCGTGTACCAACCTGTTCAGACTCATTGACACAAGCAAGCCCATGGCGGGAGGCTTGGCCATGCTCTAGGCGCGTGAGGCACGACCGAGGCCGCTGCTGCGGGGTTTCCGGTTCTGCTCAACGTGTCCCTTCTGGCGCGGAACAGCGTGGAACAGCGTGGGGAATCGATGGGAGACCTCGGCATGGTGCGCAGACATCGTTTCACGGCGCTGCTGGCTGGCGCGACCCTGGTGGTGACCGGCCTGCTGGTCGCCGGCCCGGCGCAGGCGGGGACCACGGCCGCCGCGCAGGCCAACGCCGTCGCGCAGGCCGGCCCGGCGCCCGGCGCTCCCGGCGCCGCCTCGTACTTCGACCTGGCCAGGAAGGACTGCGTCGGCACCGCGGCCGACCGCGGGTCCAAAGTGTGGTACACCGTCGCCGACGGGGTGCTCTCCGACGTCTACGAGCCGACCATCGACAACACCGACGTGAGCACCCTGCAGTACGTCGTGACCGACGGCGCCACGTTCACCGACCTGCAGACCCGCGACATGACCTACACCGTGGCCGCCGACCGGTCCGGCATGGCCTGCACGGTGACCTCGACCGACGCCGCGCACGGTTTCCGGCTGGTCACCACGTACATCACCGACCCGGCCCGCGACACCGTACTCATGCACACCACGCTGCAGCGCCTGCCCGGCTCGAGCACCAACCTGTCCGGCCTGCACCTGTACGCGCGCCTCGACGCCCACGTCAACGGCAACGGGGGAGGCGGGACCGAGAACGCCGGCGCGAACTCCGGCGTGGTGGACACCAGCACCGGTTCACCCATCCCGGTGATCTTCAGCACCAACACCGTGACCGACGCGGTCAACCGCGACTACGCGGTGCCCACCTACATGGCCCTGGCCGCGAGCGCGCCGATAACCACGGCGAGCGTCGGCTACGAGGGCACGACGAGTGACGGTCTCACCCAGCTCGACGCCTCCCATGCCCTCACCGCGTACGACCAGGCGCCGGACGGCCACATCGTGGCCACCGAAGAGGTGACCCCGGATCACAGCGGGCAGGTCACCCTGGCCCTCGGCTTCGGCCGCAACCAGGCCCAGGCGATCTCGACCGCCGACAGCTCCCTGAACCGCCCGTTCGGCCAGGTTGAGCAGCAGTACCAGGGCGGCTGGGCCGTCTACGACGCGGGCCTGCGACCGCCTCCCGGGCGTATCCAGGGGCTCTCCGCCGACCAGGTCCGCGACCATTACTACCTGTCCGCGAACGTGCTGAAGGCCAGCGAGGACAAGACCTACCCAGGCGCGATCGTCGCGTCCCTGGCCAGCCCGTGGGGCCAGTCGGTTCCGGCCGGGGTGACCGACAACGGCGAGCCCTCGTACTTCGGCTCGTACCGCGAGGTGTTCGCCCGGGACCTGTACGAGGCGTTCACCGGGCTGCTGGCTGACGGCGACATACAAACGGCCCAGGCGGCCACGTTGTTCTTGTTTGACCGCCAGCAACTCGCGAACGGCTCGATGCCGCGCAACTCGCTGCTCAACGGCGAGGCCGCTCCCGATACCGGCGGCCTCCAGCTGGACGAGACCTCCTACCCGATCTTGATGGCGCTGCTGTCCGGCCTGGGCGGCGACACCTCGCTCTACGAGAACCACATCCGCCCGGCCGCCGACTTCCTGGTCGCGAACGGGCCGTCAGACGGGGTGGAGCGCTGGGAAGAGCAGACCGGCTACTCGCCCTCGACCATCGCCGCCGAGATCGCCGGGCTGACCGCGGCCTCCGCCATCGCGGCGCAGCACGGCGACACCGCCCGGGCGCACCTGTACCAGGCCACCGCCGACGACTTCCAGCGGATGATCAAGAGCTGGACCGTGACCACCACCGGCCCGGACGGTTCGCGCTACTTCATCAGGGTCTCCAAGACCGGCGACCCGAACGCCGCGATCAGCTACAGCCTCGGCAACGGCGGACCCACCGTGGACCAGCGCTCGGTCATCGACGGCGGCTTCCAGGAACTGACGCGACTGGGTGAGCTGCCCATCAGCGACCCCGACATCCAGGCCTCCCTGGGCGTGCTGGACAAGCAGATCTCCGTCGTCACCCCCAGCGGGACCGGCTACTACCGCTACGGAACCTCCGCGGCGGACGGCAGCGCCGACGGGTACGGCGACTGCTACCAGCCGAGCCAGACCTCGTGCACCACCCCCGGCGCCCCGTGGCCGCCCACCGACACTGGCACCGGGCACCTATGGCCGGTTCTATCCGGCGAACGCGCCGAGTCGGACCTGGCCGACGGCCAGAGCGCGAACGCAAGCTCCCTGCTCCAGGCCATGTTCAACTTCTCCTCCGGCGTCGGGCTAGTGCCCGAGCAGGCGTGGGAGGACCCGGACCTGGCCGCCTCGCCCTACGGCAGCGACCCGACCACCGCCTCGATCGGGTTCACCGACGGCAAGGCGGCCGGGTCGGCCTCGCCACTGTCCTGGGCCCAGGCGCAGGAGCTACGGCTGATCGTGTCCCTGGGCTCCGGCCGTAACGTAGACACCCCCGCCGTCACCACGGCCCGTTATGTCACGAACGGCCCGCCTGCCGCGCTCCCGGTCACCATCACCTCGCCCACGTCGACCAGCACCCTGGCCGCCTCGTCCACCACCGTGACCGGCACCACCACACCCGGCGCCCAGGTGAGCGTGGCCTCCGATGACACCACCACCGGCGCGCCGGCCTCGGTGACCAGCACTACCGCGGCGGCCGACGGGTCCTTCTCGGCCACCGTGCCGGTCAGCTTCGGCAGCAACGTGCTCACTGTGTCGGCTACCGCGGCCGGCGGCCGGAGCACCGGGTACGCCCAGGTCACCGCGACCAACGAAGGTGCCGGGACCACCATCTTGGACGTTCCGGACGCGGCCGGCGACGGCGTCGGCAACGACACCGGGCCCGGCACCTACCAGTACCCGACCAACTCGGCCTTCGTAGCCGGATCCTTCGACATCACCCGGTTCCAGGTGCTGAGCGACGGCACCTACGCCTACCTGCGGGTCACGCTGCGCACCCTGGTCCCCACCTTCGGCGCGCTAGACGGCGCGCAGCTGCTGGACGTCTACGTGCACGTGCCCGGGGCCGCGGCTACCTCAACGCAGGCGGCCTTCACCACCCGCAACTACACGATCGCGCCGTCCGGGGCCTGGAGCCAGCGGGTCGAGGTCCAGGGCTTCGCCTCGCCCGTCTGGGTGAACGCCGCGGGCGCCTCGGTCGGCACCGCCTCGGCGCTGGCCGTCCAGTCCGACCAAACCATCACCGTGGCCCTGCCCGAGGCGCAGTTCGGCACGCCCGGCTCCGGCTGGGGCTTCAGCGTCGTGCTGACCGGCCAGGACGGCTTCAGCCCGGATCTGGCGCGCGCCTTCACCGCCACCCCCGGGGCGTACACGTTCGGGGTGTGCGCGCCGGGCGGGACCGCGCCCATCTGCTCGGTCGACCCGACGACGGTGCCCAAGGCCATGGACGTCATCACGCCGCCGGGCGTATCGCAGGCCACCGAGCTCAACCCCATCCCCGGCCCGGTCGTCATCCAGCCCGTGACTGTTCCATAGCTGCTGGTTATCGCGGTAGATATTGGACACCAGGCGCACCGGTCATCGACGATCGAAGTCATGACCGAGCACGCTGACATCATCGAGTTCGTGGACTCCATCTTCGACACCGTTGACGCGAAGGACTGGGCCGCCGCGGAGAGGCTGTTCGACCCCACGGTGAACGTCGACTTCACCAGCCTGAGCGGGGGCGAGCCCGCCACGATCACCAACGTCCAGCTGGTGGACGGCTGGCGGCAGGGACTGCATCCCAGGAAGAAGAGCTTCCATCTCGTCGGTCACCACCGAGTCCGTGTCGACCGCGACACCGCCACCGTGGCCGTCAAGGGCTACGCCTACAACGTGCTCGACGCCGACCTCGGCGGCGGCATGTGGGAGGTCTGGGGCGCATACGACATCCCCCTGCGCCGCGACGGGGCTGGCTGGAAGGCGACCGGGATAACGTTTAACGCCTGGCACCGCCGCGGCGACGACGCCGTCCGCACCCACCTGCTCTCGTCCTGACCGTCGGCCGCCAGCTTCCTGCGTCGGTGGCGATCGCTTCGCGGATCGACTGGCTGGCCGTTCGGGCTATGCTGCCCGGCGCGAGGTCGCTCGGCCAGGATGAGCGCCAATGCCACCTCCAAGACTCGCGACATGAACCCAGCCGCATGCTTTTGCGTATCATGCTTTGTATCTTGCGAGATATGCAAAAAAGGCGCGCCAGGTGAACGGCCCGTTATACCAGTATGAGAGCGTGCAACTGTGCCACCCGGCCGCTGACAGCGGTCGCTCCGCCCGCCCGGCGTCAAGATCCGGGAGGGTTTGGGCTTGCGGGAGCGGTTTGTGCACCATAGACCCCCCGGGCATCCCATAAGCCCGAATCCTCCCGGCTAAACGGTCCCGGGGCGAGACGGCTGAGTCAGCAGGGGCTAACTGGTACCACGGTGGTCGCGTGGAGGCTCACCTGGCGCGGCGGACCCGGATTCCGCGGCGTATCCGGTGCCCCCCAGCAGCGAAATCACCACGGAAGGCCGATGCTCCGCGTCGATGGGGCGCCTGGGGCTGGCGAGGAGGGATGGCCGGGGTGCAGGGGCAGCCGGACGGGAGCGAGGGGACGGCGGGCCTCGGGACGGCAGTTACCCGCAGCGCGAACTGGCACACCCGACTCGCAGGCCCGGCCAGTCACCTTACGGGCTCAAGAGCAGGTAGAACGGCCCCATCAACCAGCATCGGGCGCACGGCCGCGGGCGGACTCTTGTGCGAAAGATGTGATTAACGTGATGCCTGCGGCTGATGATGGGCCGCCCGGGCCCGGGAAGCTCGCCTTGACAGCCCGGCGAGGGGGTGCGGGCTTGCTTGAGGTCCAGGGCTTGCGGGCGACCAGCCGGGAGCGGGCATTGCGGTTAGGCGTCGCGGCGGAGCAGGGTCACCGCGGTCACCGCGATGAGGGCGGCGGCCAGGACCAGGAAGATGCCGCTCTCGATGCCCTGGAACGTCCAGTAGCGGTCAGCGGGCTGGTAGGTAAGGAACGCCTGGAAGTGGGACAGCGCCCCCGTGCACGATGGCGGGGGAGTGAAGGCACCCCTGGACACCTGAGTGCAGGAGGCCGGGAGGTAGCTGGCGGAAACGCCGTCGACGTAGTTGGTGCTGTTCGGCTGCGCGAGCTGCTGGCCGTTCGGACCGAGGACACCCTGGGCGATCTGCCAGTAGGAGCCGGGCGGGGTGAAACCGGCAGTCACCTTGTAGAACACCGTGACCGCGCTCAGGTAGTGCGGCCGCAGCCAGACAGCGACCGACGCGCGTACCGCGATGAACCCGGCCAGCGTGACGGCTATGGCCGGCAGCACCCGGCGCAGCAGCGCGCCGGCCGCGATGCCGAGCGCCACCGCGAACAGCGAGTAGGCCACCGGGACGACGCCCATGATGTCGAACCGGCCGGGGTCGAACGCATCCAGCTGCACGGCGTTGTTCGGCCCTTCCCACCAGGTCACCAGGGCCGAGATGACGCCACCCCAGATCGCCGCGGCCAGCAGCATCCAGCCGATCTTGACCGTCAGCCAGCGCTTGCGGGTGACGCTCTGCATCCAGGCGAACTGCGTGGTGCCCGCCTCGGCCTCGGCGGCCACCATCGGGGCGCCGACGAACAGCCCGACCAGGGCCGGCGCGCCCAGCGTCGAGATGATCAGGAAGCCGACCGCGTGGCTGCCGAGGAACAGCCCGCCTAGTTGTCGGCAGCCGTGGCCCGCGGCGCAGGCCGCCTGGGCCGCGTGGTACTGATTCCCCACCTGCATGCCGGTGATCACGATCAAAATGGCGAACGCGGCCAGCAGGGCGGCGCCCAGGTAGACCTGAACGCGATGCTGGCGCCAGACAAGCCACGTCATTTCTCTTCTCCAACCGTGCTCAGGTGCGTGAGGGCCGGCAGGGCGTCTTGCCCCATGCTCTGTTGGCCCATGTAGGCAAGGACGAGTTCTTCCAGGCTGACGTCGCTGGCCTGGAACGCCGGGTCGGCCACCGGGCCGTTCAACCGGACCAGCAAGGTGGTCTGCCGTGGCGTGCGGGTGACCTGCACCACGCGCTGGCTCCGCTCGATAGCCGTGGTGTCCTTGCTCGGGCCGATCAGGAGCTGGTGCTCGGCCAGCAGGTCCTCGATGTCACCGCACAACTGGACCCGGGACGAGGCCAGCATTATCAGATGGTCACAGACCCGTTCCAGGTCGGCGACCAGGTGCGAGGACAGCACCACGGTCAGCCCGCCCGCGGCGACCCCGTCGGCCAGCAGGCCGAGGAAGTTCCGCCGGGCCAGCGGGTCGAGCGCCGCGACCGGCTCGTCCAGCAGCAGCAGCCGGGGCCGCTTGGCCAGGATCAGGGCCAGCGCGACCTGGGCCCGCTGACCTCCGGACAGCTTGCCCACCGCCCGGTCCAGCGGGATCTTCAGCGCCGTCAGCCGCTCCCGTACCGATTCCGCGTCCCAGCGCGGGTTCAGGTGCGCACCCGCGCGGACGTGATCCTCGGCCGACAGCCGCCGGTACAACGGGATCTCCTGAGCCAGGTAGCCGATGTCGGCCAGGAAGGCCGGATCCTGACGTGGGGTGGTGCCGTTCACCGTGACCTGACCGGCGGTCGGCCGGGACAGGCCGGCCAGCAGCCGCAGCAGTGTGGTCTTGCCCGCGCCGTTCGGGCCGATCAGCGCACAGATCCGGCCCTCCGGGACGCTGACTGTGCAGTTGCTCAAGGCGGTGACCTTGCCGTAGCGCTTGGTCAGCTCGGTGGTCTCGATCGCTGCTGGCCCGGGGACCGCATTGCCCGGAACCTCGTGCATCGGGATCATGCGATCTCCTCCTCGGCCGCTGCCCGTAGCGTGACGCGCAGCAGCGATTCGATTGATTCGTCGTCCAGCCCGGCATCCCGGGCCTCGCGCACCCACTGGGCCAGGCCGCGGCCCAGCCGCGCATGGGTGCCGGGCGGCGGCCCGGGCGGCAGACGGCGCACGAACGTGCCGTGCCCCGCCCGGGCCTCGATCAGCCCTTCGCGCTCCAGGTCGCGATAGGCCTTCAGCACGGTGTTGGGATTGATCGCCGTCGCCGAGACCACCTCCCGCACGGTGGGCAACTGGTCGCCCACGTCGAGAACGCCCATCCGCAACGCCTGCCTGACCTGCTGGACGATCTGCAGGTATGGCGGCACCACCGAATGCCCGTCGATCCGGAAGCTGATCATCGCCCGCCTTNNGCGCCCCCGTCCGGTGCTCCCGGCCCGGCCGAGCCGTAACGGTCCCGTATCGCTGGCCTCGTAGGCTGACCCCGCGCGTATCCGGAACACGCCGGACAGGGAGAGCGTCATGCCGCACCAGCCGCCGGGCCCTCGGCGCAGGCTGGCCTGGGTGCTGCTCAGCCTCACCCTCGTGCTGCTGGCCTCGGGCCTGGCGCTCGGCCTTACCGGCGGGGAAAGGTGGACCGCGGTCCTCGGCGCCATACCGGTCGAGGCCGCGTTCGCCGTGGTTGGCGCGCTGGTCGCCGCGCGGACCGGGAACCGCCTCGGGTGGCTCTTCCTGGCCGCGGGGATGGTAGGCGCGGTCACCGTGGCGACGAACGCCTATGCGGCGCGGGCCGCGACCGCCGAACTGCCCGCGGCGACCTGGGTGGGCTGGATCTTCACCGTGATCCTGGGGATCACCGCTCCGTTGTTCTTCCTGACTCCGCTGCTGTTCCCGGACGGCCGGCTGCCCTCGCCGCGGTGGCGGCCAGTGGTAGGGATAGCGGTCATCAGCGGGCTCATCCAGATGGTGTGCCCGGCGCTGTCCGACGTCAACTTCTCCTCGAACTTCCCCAGGCTGCGAGATCCGGTGGTGGCCGTCGCACCGCTCGGGACGATCTACAACGCGGCCGAGGCGGTCGGCACGCTGGTGCTCCTGCCCGGTGCGGTCGCCATCATCATCCGTTTCCGGCGAACCGGTGACGAAGAAAGGCTCCAGCTCAAGTGGTTCATGTACGCGGCCGCCGTCGCGACGGTGGTCACCCTGGCCGTCACCCAGGTGAGCAATGACCCGCTGCCCGCGTTCGAAGTCGTCTTCCCGCTGATCCCGGCCGCCGTGGGCGTCGCGATCCTGAAGTACCGGCTGTACGACATCGACCGGCTGATCAGCCGCACCCTGGCCTACGCGATCGTGACCGGGCTGCTGGTCGGGCTGTACGCAGGGCTGGTCTTGCTGGCGACCCAGGTGCTGTCGATCACGTCGCCGGTCGCGGTCGCCGCGTCCACGCTCGTCGCGGCGGCGCTGTTCGCTCCGCTGCGCCGGCGGGTGCAGCAGGTGGTGGACCGCCGGTTCAACCGGGTCCGCTACGACGCCGACCAGACCGTCGCCGCCTTCGCTGCCCGGCTGCAGCAGGGCGCTGTCCTCGACGTGGTTCGGTCCGACTTGCTGGCCGTGGTGAACGCCACCGTCGAGCCCGCCCACATCTCGATCTGGACCGCCCCGCCCGCTCAGACCGCCCCGGCCGCTAAACGGACATAGCGGCCTGTTCCCACTCCGGCGTCGTCGTCATAGCCGCGCACTTCACCCATCCACGATGACACCACCGAATCGACAGCTAAGGGTCCATGGCGGCTGCGGCTGTTCGTCGTCTTGATGAGCTGGCCCGAGCGGGCCAGGCTAGCCTGAGACTCCAGATAAGGAAGGCCATGACTTACCTGCTACTGATCTGCGTCGCCGAGAACGTCCAGCTCAGCCCGGAGCAGAGCGACGCGGTGGGCCCCGCCACCGACTCCTGGGTCGCCGAGATGGACGGCCGGGGTGTCCGGCGGGAGGGCGGGCCGCTGCGGCCGGTGCGCGAGGCCGCCGTCGTACGGGTGCGCGACGACCAGGTCCTGATCAGCGACGGGCCGTTCGCCGAGACCAAAGAGCAGATCGCCGGGTACGACGTGATCGAGTGCTCGAGCCCGGCCGAGGCGATCGAGGTGGCGGCCAAGCATCCGGTCGCCCGGTTCGGCTCAATCGAGGTCCGGCCGTTCAACCCCGGCGGCTGGTGGCGGTCGGCGGTTCGCCGCGGGTCGGGCGACGGCCCCGAGTACCTGATGGTCCACCGTGTGGACGAAACCGCCACGTTGGACCCGGCCGACGATTGCGACGTGCTGGGTTCTGCGGCGGCGCGGGCCCAGCAGGCCTGGGACGACGAGACCTACGCTCGCGGCGTGAAGCTGGCCGGCGGCCGGCTGGAGCTGCCCAGTACAGCCCGAACGGTCCGCGTGCGCGACGGGGAGATGCTGGTCACCGACGGCCCGTTCGCCGAGACCAAGGAGCAGGTAGCCGGCCTCAACATCCTCACCTGCCCCAGCCTGGCCGAGGCCGTCAAGATCGCGTCCCAGCATCCGACCGCCCGGTTCGGGACTCTCGAGCTCCGCCCGTTCGCTCAGGACTGAAGGCCGCAGGGCACGGATAGGCCCCCTCCCAACCCCCTGCGCCCATCGAGCCGCCCAAGACCGCGGCGGCCCCGGCGGTAACCGCCTGAACAGGCGCACAACCAGCCGCCAGCCCAGCAGGAACAACCCCAGGAACGCCAGCGCCACGCCCACGAAGGCCGGCGCCGTCCCCTGACCGGCCGCCACCCGCAGCACCATGCCGAGCCCGGCCGCCCCCAGCCACACGCCTAGCCCAGCAGGCGACAACGCCAACGGCCGCCGCCAGGCCCGGGTGGCCAGCCATCCGGCGCACAGCCCGGCCAGGAACGGCCATGCCGTCGACACCACGCCGCTCAGCCCGAGGCCGTCCGCGTGACTGGTCCGCCCGATGATCACGAACGCCAGTACGCAGCAGCAGTCCACGATCCCCGCCAGCCACGCCGCACGCACAGATCACAGGCTAGCGCTGCGGCTCGATGAGCACCTTGAGCCCGGTGCGACGGGCCGCGTCGCCGAACGCCTCGGCCACCGAGCCCAGCCCCGCCCGCCCGCTCACCAGGGCGCCGAGGTCCACCACGCCGCGTGCGGCCAGGCTGATCGCCCGCGGGTACACGTGGTTCATCCGCCGTACCATCGCGATGGTCAGCCCCTTGCGCCGCGCCACCGAGGCCTGGAGCGTGATCGCGTCGTCGCCGGGGATGCCGGCCAGCACCACCCGCCCGCCGGGCCGCACCGACTCCACCGCCAGCCCGACCCCCTCGTCATTCCCCGCCACCTCGAACGCCACGTCCACTCCGGCACCAACGAGCTCACGGAGGTCCAACGTGCCCGGCTCCGCCACCAGGTCCGCCCCGTACCGCGCGGCCGCCTCGCGCCGGTGGGCCAGCGGCTCGACGGCCAGCACCGAGCTCGCGCCGGCCGCCTTCAGCACGCTGATCAGCAGCAGCCCGATCGGCCCGCATCCGATCACCGACGTGGTGCCGGCGAACGGAAGGTGTCCGAGGTCCACGCTGTGTACCGCCACTCCGAGCGGCTCGAGCAG
>PLDT01000406.1:0-24060 GCA_003136255.1 Actinomycetota bacterium | reverse complement strand
CCCTGGCCCGGAGAGTCCCGTTGAGGGCGGGGGCGGGGGCGGAACAGCGGGACTATGGCATCGGGCTGGTTTAGAGCTGGTACGACGGTGCCATCGACCCAGTGACCAGGGCGAGCGAGCGGAGGCGGGCGGAGTTCTGCTCGTCGAGGGTGGTGTAGGCGCGGATCTCGGCGGGGTAGGGGTCGCGGGCGGCGGGCTCGCGGGCGGCGGCGAACTGGGCCCGGGCCATGGCCGCCGGGTCGACGTCGGCGCGGTAGACGAAGGTGGCGTTGCCCTCTAGGACGGGGAGCCACTGGCCGTCGTGCACGCGCAGCGACGCGGTGGCCACCCCGCCCGCGTTGCGGATGAGGATGTCGCGCTCGGGGTCGGCGCGGCCGATGCGGGAGTAGACGGCGCGGGCCGCGACCATGCCGGACCCGCAGGAGGCGGTCAGCCCGGCGCCGCGCTCGAAGGTGCGGACGAAGACCTCATCGGAGGCCAACGGGAGCAGGACCGACAGGTTGGCTCCGGCGGGGAACAGCTCGGGCCGGGCCGCCACCTGCTCGCCCATCGCGACCAGGTCGGATTCGACGTACTCGTCGATCACACTGACCAGGTGGGGGTTCGGGATGGTCACTGCGGTGAAGGTCAGGGCGGGGTCGAGTTCGGGCAGGCGGGCCTGGATCACCGGGCTGCGGCCGGCCACCACGGGCGCGTCGGGGTAGGCGGGGTCGAAGTCGACCGCCGGGTGCTCGAGCCTGATCTGGCGCACGCCCTCGGGCGTGGTCGTGCCGCGGCGCACGGTGTAGTCACGCGTGCCGCTGTGAACCTCGGCCGTTTCGATCCCGCGCCGGTCGAGGATGACCCGGCCCAGGCAGCGCATGCCGTTGCCGCAGAATTCGGCGGCCGAGCCGTCCGGGTTGAAGAACCAGGCCTCGGGCACGGTCCGGGACGCGTCGTAGAAGTAGACGCCGTCGCCGCCGAACGGGCCGCCGCGGTCGCACAGGTGCCGGACGAACGTGCCCAGGTCGGTCTCGGACGCGAAGTCACCGGGGGTGAGCTCGGCGACGAAGATGTCGTTCAGCGAGCCATGGGCGTTCAGGATCTCGGCCATCGCGGGCCAGCCTATCCGAACGCGACGGCCGCTAAGCTGGCCCGGGCGTGCTGGCCAGCGCCGTGATGGCCGGGGTTACGCCGGGCGTGCCGGCCGCCGCCGCGGCGGTCCGGCGCGGTCAGGTCCGCCGCCGGTGGTGACGGCCACGGGGCCGCTGCGGGTGGTGACGACCACTTGGCCGCCGATTCGTCAGCCCACGACGCGCCTGCTGCAGGCTTCCTTGCGCCGCGTTCGGGAACCGTTTCGCGACGTGAATCCCTTAGTCTCAGAAACCCCATTAGCCCCATCTGACTCACCCGCCTCAAATAGCCCATTAATATCGTGAGACTCCCCGAAGGACGCCAGGGAGGAACCGTTGGCCGCGGGAAAGCCGTTGGTTCCGCTGGTGCCCGCGGGTACGAACGCCGGATAGGTGGAGAAGCGCATTCCGTCGGCGCAGTTGCGCAGCGCCACCCGGACCCGGTCGAGCATGTTGGTCGGCAGGTCCCCGAGCGGAAACCAGCTCACGTCAGGCGACGCGGGCTGGCCGGTCCAGCGGGCTACGGACAAGAAGAACGCGATCCGCCCGCTGCCGGAGACGTCGTGCATGACGTGGGCGAGCGAGACGTTCTCGCCGCCGATCACGAGGCCGGCGGCCGAGGCCACCCGGATCGCCGTCTCCACGATCGTTTCCCGGTCGGCGAGTTCGCCCGAAGGCGGCTCGTACGCGCCGTCGCCGTAACCGGTGTTGGCCCGCTCCCGGAGCAGGATGCGCCCGTTCCTGTTCAGCAGGAGGATGACGTCCACGACCACCCGGCGACGTGCGGGCACGTCGGAAGCGATCCAATCGTCGCCCGCTCTGCCCATATTGATCGCCTCGCCGCGCCACCCCGATCCTGAGCCCCTGCCCGGCGCATTGAGCCCTCATACGCACTGCCCAGGAATGAGCACGCTACCTCCGCCGGCTTGTGGATCGCCATGTGCACAATCCCGGGGAACCTGTGGACGACGGCCGGCAAACCGCCCGGAAGCTGTGGACACTGGCGGGCGCGAGCCCTGCCTGGTCGGCCGCCCGGACTGTGGAGAACCGCTCCGGCCATGTGGACGACCGGGCCGGAGATTAGTTCACCGAACTCCGGGCCCGCCGCCGCCGGGCGGTGCGACTCAGGGGGATAAGGGCTGGGTGCTGCCGTAACGTTCCCGGAACGGGACGGGCATAGCGTCGACGCGTGAGCCAGGCTGATACGGCAGGCGAGGACCGAAGCACGGTCGCGGACGGGGATGGCCGCCGGTTCCGCCTGGCCTCGCCACGGACGGCGCTGGCGCTGGGTGCCGTGTTCGCGGTCCTGGCGGTGGCCCTGGTGCCGTGGTCCCTGATGGCCCGGCAGGATCCGCTGGTGAACGGACCTCCTGTGGCACTATGACAGGGCAGAAACGTCCGCCGCGTCGGGAGCGTGAGCATGTACACCAAGATCCAGGTCACCTTCGACGCCGCCGAGCCGGAGAAGCTGGCCGAATTCTGGGCGCTGGCCCTGGGCTACGTGATCGAGGCGCCGCCGGAGGGCTTCGCCAGCTGGGAGGACTTCGCCGGGTCGGCCGGGATACCGGAAGCGGACTGGGGTGAGGTGGCCTCCCGGGTCGACCCGGCGGGCGAGGGCCCGCGGCTGTACTTCCAGCGGGTAGCCGAAGGCAAGACGGCGAAGAACCGCGTTCACCTCGACGTCCGGGTGGCCGGGCGCGAGGTCCGCGGCGAGGAACGCAAGCGGCTGGTCAGCGAGCACGTGGAGCGACTGGTCCAGGCGGGCGCCTCGCTGGCCTGGCGGACCGACGACGTGCGGGGCCGCTCGGTCACGCTGTACGACCCGGAGGGCAACGAGTTCTGCGTGACCTAAGGGTAACGAGCGGGCGACCTGGGCCGCCTCCCGCCGGACCCCGCGGGCGGCGAGGGCCCAGTAGACGCCGGATCCGACCACGATGCCGATGGCCCAGCTGAAGTCCGCGCCGTGCAGGCCGGGGAAGTGGTTGGAGATCGGCCCGGTATAGGACGGGACCGCGGAGGCCGCGTCGATCCACATCAGCGCGGCGACGATGCCCGCCGCCTGGGCGATGATGGCCGGCCAGTGGATGCCCCCGTGCCGCCAGTAGGTCCCCGCTCGCCCCGACCACAGCGACGACGAGTCATAGTTGCGGCCGCGCAGCAGGTAGTCGGTGATCAAGATGCCGAACCACGGCGCCAGCCAGGCCACGATATACAGCAGGAAGCCGGCGAAGTCAGAATAGAAGTTCCCGTGGAACAAGATGATGCCGGTGGCCACCGCGCAGACCACGGTATCGATGATGACCGCGCCCCAGCGTTTGACGGGCACGCCCAGCGCCTGCAGCGTGACGCCCGAGGAGTACATGTCGAGGGTATTGATCGCCAGCAGCTGGATGACCGCGAAGATCAGGAACGGGGTCACGAACCAGGACGGGAACGACTGCGGGACGCCCAGCTGCGCGATGCCGACCAGCTTGGTGGTGATCGTGAAGGCGAACACGCCGAGCAGTTCCAAGATGATCGACGGGATCGCGGTGCCCAGGGCGGCGGCCCAGAACGTCCGCGACGCCGGGGTGTTGCGCGGCAGGTAGCGCGAGTAGTCGTTGCCGTTCTCGGTCCAGCCCAGGCCGCCGGTGGAGATGATCAGCACCAGCGCGGTGGTCCATACCGCGAATGACACGGGCTTGACGTGGAACGTGGACAGGTGGATCCGGTCGAAGGTGAACCCGGCCAGGACCGCGAAGAACACGATGAACACATAGGCCAGGTAGCGCAGGATCTTGCTGATCGTCGCGTGGCCGAGCAGCGGCAGGACCATCTCCGCCACGGCGGCGAGAACGATGACGACGATCTTGGCCGGCCCGTCCAGGGTGGTCCCGTGCAGGGAAAACAGCAGGATGACGGTGGCGACGACGAAGTAGATGCCCTCGATCTCGAAGCCGACCTGGGTCGCCCAGTTGAACAGCGCGACCAGCCGGTTCCCGTTCTGGCCGAACGGCGCCCGGCTGATCATGAACGCGGTGGTGCCCGTCTTCGGCCCCTGCAGGCTGGCGAAGCCGAGCAGGGCATAGGACAGGTTGCCGATCAAGATGGCGGCCACCGCCTGCGGCACCGACAGGCCGAAGATCATGATCAGCGTGCCGTAGAAGAAGTACTCCACGTTGAACACCGCGCCGGACCACAGCCAGAACAGGCCGGCCGGGGTCATCTTCCGCTCGGCGTCGGGAATCAGGTCGATCCCGCGCTGTTCGATCTTGAACGCGGCGTACTCCTGGGGGGTCCCCTCCGCTGGCTGCCGCCGCCTGCCATGCCTGCCTGCGACGAGGTCGCCGCCCATCGTTCACTCCAGGGGTTCGGGGTCTTGAGGGATGATCCGCGGCCCGATGATGCACGTCCTCAGCAAACATACGGTTTCGATCCCCGTGCTGAACAGATGGGTCCCCGGGACCGCGCAGGCCACGGAAAGCAGCCATATCGTTACAGGTCATCGCGATTTCCGGGCCGAATGGGCCAGAAGTAATCCACATGTTTCAAGCAGTGCCGGTGAGCGGGCGGGTCAAGCAGGGGTGAGCGGCCGGGCTACGAAGGAGGACGGAGAAGGAGGCCGGAGAAGGAGGACGAAGGAGGTGGACTGGAGTTGGTTGCCTAACGCGACAATGGGCCATTTCCGCGCCGCGGCCGGCCGGCCCGGTTTTGTCGTTCCCGGCCCGGAAACGGATTGCCGGAAACCCCTTTGGCGACCCTATTCATGACTCTTTCCCAAGTTGTCGCAACGCATAGCCAGGCGCGGGAATCGCCACTAACATGCCCACAAGACCTGACTGCGCTGCACGTGCAGAATGGTGGCCCGCAGTGATCTGGTGACCACAGATCTGGTGAATGAACCCAGTGAGTGCCAGGTGAAGCCGGCGGGCAGGCTCGAGCGGGAGAGGCTGGCAACGTGGTCGCTCAGCGGGCCGGAGCGCCGCCGCCCCCGGAGCCGCTGGTGTCGGGGATCATCCCGCCGCTGGTCGATTCCTACCTCGAGCGGATGGAGACCGGGGTCGACCTGAAGGCGGGCCTGTCTGCGGGCCAGACCGTGGTGCTCACCCACGGCGAGGAGACCGAGTCGGCCCCGGCCGCCCAGGGCGGCACCGGCAAGACCCAGCTGGCCGTGGAGTTCACTCGCGCGCTGCGGAACACCGGGGCGGTCGACGTCCTGGTCTGGATCACCGCGAGCAGCCGGGACGCGGTCAGCGCCGGGTTCGCGCGGGCGGCCAGCGCGGTCGGCGCGGGCGATCCGGACGCGGACGCGCGGGACGCCGCGGGCCGCTTCACCGCCTGGCTCGCGCGCACCGAGCGACGGTGGGCCCTGGTCCTCGACGACCTGGCCGACCTGGCCGACCTGGACCGCCGGTGGCCGGCCGGCCCGAACGGGCAGGTCGTCATCACCACCCGGCTGCCCGCCGCGGCCTTCGGCCTCGGCGCGCACGCGGCGGCCGGCGGCCTGCGGATCGCCCCGGTGGGCGGGTTCAGCCGCCGGGAGGCGCTGTCCTACCTCAGCTCCCGGCTCACCGACTACGCCGAGCAGCGGATCGAGGCGCTCGATCTGGCCGAGGACCTGGACGGGCTGCCGATCGGCCTGGCCCAGGCGGCCGCGGTGATGAACGCGAACCGGATGAGCTGCCAGGAGTACCGCGCGCAGTTCGGCGAACGGCGCGCGTACATGTCCGGCCGGCCGGTGCCGGGCGCATCCTCCGCGGTCCTGGCCACCTGGTCGCTGGCCGCCGAGTGCGCTCACCAGCTCGTGCCCGCGGGCCTGGCCTGGCAGGCCCTGGCCCTGATCGCCACGCTCGATCCGCACGGGATCCCCGGAGCGGTGCTGACCAGCCCGGCGGCGTGCGCCTTCATCGCGGGCCGGCCGAGCAGCGCCACGGGCGCGGATCAGGACCTGGCCCGGATGGCCATCACCAACCTGGCCCAGGCGGGCCTGGTCAGCATCGATCCCGCGAACGCGATCCGGACCGTACGGATGCACCGCTGCGTCCAGGCCGCGGTGCGCGCCTACCTGCCGCCCGCCGATACCGACCGGGTCCTGGTGGCCGCCGCGGACGCCCTGGTCCAGAGCTGGCCGGAACCGGGCCATGACCGCAACGGCACGCGGGAACTGGATCAGGCCCTGCGCGACTGCGCGGTCAGCCTCCGCGCGGCCCAACGGGCCCAGGGGGTCCAGGGGGTCCAGGGGGTCCAGCCCGGCGCGGACGACGCGCTCTTGCTGCCCGAGGCGCATCCGCTGCTGTTCCGCCTGGGCCGGAGCCTGGAGGACAACCGGCTCGGCGATTCCGCGATGACCTACTGGCAGTCCGTGGTGGCCGCCACCAGCGGCCGGCTCGGGCCGGTGCACGACGACTCGCTCGCGGCCAGGGAACGGCTCGCCGTCGCGTACGAGTCGGCAGGCCGCTTCGGTGACGCCATCGCGATGTTCGCCGGCGCCCTGGGCGAGTGGGAACGCCTGCACGGACCCGAACACCCGGACACCATCGCGGCCCGCGGGCGGCTCGCGCACGCCTACGCCGGAGCGGGCCTGCCCGCCGAGGCCGTCGAGGTCTACGAGCGCATGGTGGCGGACTCCAGCCGGCAGCTCGGCCTCGGGCATCCGGTCACGCTGAGCGCGCGGACCGGGCTGGCCGACGCCTACGCCGAGGCCGGCCGGGCCTGGGAGTCGCTCACCGCCTACCAGATGCTCAGCGTCGATACCGAGCGGCTGCTCGGCCCCCGGCACCCGACCACGCTGGCCGCGCGGGACAACCTGGCCGCCGCGTTCCTGGCCAACGGCCAGACCGCGGAAGCGCTGGGCCGCTACAAGAGCCTGCTGGCCGACTATGAGGCGACGAGCGGCCGGGATCATCCCGACACGATCTCGGCCCGGGCCCGGCTGGCTTCGGCGTTCCGCCGAAGCGGGAAGCCCAAGGACGCGATCGCGCTGTACAAGCGGGTGCTGCAGGACCGGGAACGGACCGCCGGGCCCGACCATCCGGACACCATCGCGGCGCGGGCCAACCTGGCCTTCGCCTACCAGCAGGCCGGCCGGCTGAACGAGGCGGTCCAGCAGTACGAGCGCGCGCTGGCCGACGGCGAGCGTTACCTCGGCCCGGATCACCCGATGACCCAGACCGTACGCGGCAACCTCGAGGGCGCGAGGCGAGCCTGAATTAAAGACGGGTGGGGCCGGAGAGATTCACGGTGAAGACGTAAACGCCACCACGCGGGGTAAGCGGTAAAAGAGCCGTCAAAGACGACCAAGCGGAGTTAATCGCCCATGCGGCCTGGGATGAGTAGCTAGACTCGGCCAGTAGGAGGCGAGTACGGACGGTGCCCGGCGGGGTACGGTTGCCGGGCGCATAGCGTGACTTATCACGACATATGGCCACGCCGCGAAGATCCTTATTATCATGCGAGTTGGGCCCGGTTGCACCGCCTCAGCGGACTGGTCCCCGTGAGTCCGCCGTGACGCGGATGAGAAAGCAGGCAAGAGAGGCTCCCGAAAAGTGGTCGCGCAGCAACCCGGAACGTCGAAGGACCCGGGGATCGTGCTGTCCGGGATCGTGCCGCCGCTCGCGGACGGCTACTACACGCGCACCGAGACCGGGCCGGACCTGGCCAGCAGCCTGCAGGCCGGGCAGACCGTGGTGCTGGTGCACGGCGACGAGACCGACGCGGCGCCGCTGGCCCAAGGGGGCACGGGCAAGACGCAGCTCGCGGTCGAGTTCGCCCACGACATGTGGAACGACCAGGTGGTCGAGATCCTGGTCTGGGTGACCGCGACCAACGCCGAATCGATCATCACCGGCTTCGCGCAGGCGGCGAACACGGTCGACGCCGCCAACCCCGGCGAGGGCGCCGAGACGGCCGCGGCGCGTTTCGTGTCCTGGCTGACGCATACCAAGCGGCCGTGGGCGCTGATCATCGACGACCTGAACGACCTGGCCGACCTCGACCGCCTGTGGCCGGGCGGCGCGGCCGGCCGGATCCTGATCACCACCCGGCTGCCGGCCGAGTCCTGGGAGGCCCGGGACGTCAGGGTCGTCCCGGTGCCCGGCCTGAGCCGGCGGGAGGCGCTGTCCTACCTCAGCTCCCGGCTCAACGACCATCCCGACCAGCGGATCGAGGCGCTGGACCTGGGCGAGGACCTGGCTGGCCTGCCGCTCGCGCTCAGCCAGGCCACCGCGGTGATCAACGCCCGCCAGCACGGCTGCCGGGAGTACCGGGTGGCGCTGACCGAGCGGCGCAGGCACATGACCGGGGTGGACGGGGCGTCGGCCACGGTGCTGGCCACCTGGTCACTGGCCGCGGAGTGCGCGCACGACCTGCCGCCGGGCGGGCTGGCCTGGCCGACGCTGGCGCTGGCCGCGATGATGGACCACCACGGCATCCCCGGCGCCGTGCTGACCAGCCCGACCGCCTGCAGCTACATCACCGGCCGGCCGAGCACGGCGGGCGGGGCGGACCAGAACATGGTCCGGGCCGCGATCAACAACCTGGCCGCGGTGGGCCTGGTCACCGTCGATCCGGCCAGCCCGGTGCGCACCGTGCAGATGCACGCCAGCGTCCAGGCCGCGGTGCGGTCCTACCTGCCGCCGGCCGATCTCGAGCAGGTCGCGCTGGCCACCGCCGACGCGCTGCTGGAGACCTGGCCGGAGGGCGAGGGCGGGCCGCAGCTCGATCAGGCCCTGCGGGACTGCGCCACGGCGCTGCGGGCCAACGACGGCGGCGTGCTGTGGAAGACCGAGGCCCATCCGCTGCTGTTCCGCGCCGGGCTGTCGCTGGAGAGCAGCAGGCTGTCCGACGCCGCCATCGCGTACTGGCAGGCCATGCTGACCACCAGCACCCGGTTGCTCGGACCCGCGCACGCGAACGCCGTGGTGGCTCGGGACCGGCTGGCGGCGGCGTACGAATCGGCTGGGCGTTCGGCCGAGGCGATCTCGGTGTTCCAGACCGCGCTGGCCGACCGGGAGCGCAACCAGGGACCCGAACACCCGGAGACGATCGCGGCCCGCGGCCACCTGGCCCACGCCTACCAGAGCGCCGGCCGGCCCGCGGACGCCGTCGGGCTGTTCGAGCGCACGGTGGCCGACTCCAACCGGCTGCTCGGCGCCGGCCATCCGGTCACCTTGGGCAACCGGGCGAACCTGGCCGAGGCCTACCAGAAGGCCGGCCAGCTCCGGGACGCCATAGCCGGCTACGAACAGGTGCTGGGCGACGCCGAGCGGATGCTCGGCGCGGGTCACCCCACCACGCTGAGCGCGCGCGCCAGCCTGGCCGCCGCCTACGCGGCCAACGGGCAGGCCAAGCTTGCGATCGAGCAGTGCGAGCGGACCCTGGCCGACCAGGAGCGGATGCACGGGCGCGACCACCCGGACGCCATCGCGGCCCGGGCCAGCCTGGCCTCGGCGTACCGGTCCGCCGGGAAGCTCAAGGACGCGGTGGCGCAGTACGAGCGCGTGCTCGCCGACCGGGAGCGGGTCGAGGGCGTCACGCACCCGGACACGATCGCGGCCCGCGCCAACCTGGCCTACGCCTACCGCAGCGCGGGACGGCTCCGGGAGGCGGTCCCCATTTACGAACGCACCCTCGCCGACCGCGAGCAGGTCCAGGGGCCCGATCACCGGGACACCCTGATCGCGCGCTCGAACCTGGCCGGGTGCTACCAGCAGGCGCGCCGGCTGACCGACGCGATCCCTCAGTACGAGCGGGCGCTGGCCGACAGCGAGCGGATGCTCGGGGCCGGCGACACCGAGACGCTGACCACCCGGTGCAACCTCGCCTCGGCGTACTACACCGCGGGCCGCCTGTCCGACGTCGTCTCGGTCCTGCAGCGCGCCCTGACCGACTGCGAACGCTACCTGGGACCAGATCACCAGATGACCCAGACCGTCCGCCAGAACCTAGATGCCGCCACCCAGGCGTGACATTTCTGGGTATAAAGGGCGCGGAGAGCACGGAGGTCTTAGTGGGAACATACGACTTTGTCATTGTGGGGGGCGGGTAGGCGGGCAGCGCGCTGGCCAACCGGCTGTCCGCCGACCCCGGTACGCGGGTACTGGTGCTGGAGGCGGGACGGCCCGACTACATCTGGGACCCGTACATCCACATGCCTGCCGCGCTCACCTTCCCGATCGGGAACCGCTTCTATGACTGGAAGTACTCCAGCGAGCCCGAGCCGCACCTGAACGGGCGCCGCGTCTACCACGCCCGGGGCAAGGTCCTGGGCGGGTCGAGCAGCATCAACGGGATGATCTTCCAGCGCGGCAACCCCATGGACTACGAGCGCTGGGCCGCCGACCCGGGGATGGCCGAGTGGGACTACGCGCACTGCCTGCCGTACTTCAAGCGGATGGAGACGTGCCTGGCCGCGGACGACACCGACCCGTTCCGCGGTAGGAACGGGCCGCTGGTGCTCGAGCGCGGCCCCGCNNCGCCTTCGACCGGAACATCCACCACGGCATGCGGCTGTCCGCGGCCCGTGCCTACCTGCATCCGGTGATGAGCCGGGCCAACCTCACCGTGGCCTGCCGGGCCATGGTGACCAGGATCATCTTCCGCGGCACGCGCGCGGTCGGCGTGGAGTTCAGGCACCAGGGACGCCTGGTGAAGGTCCGGGCCAGCGAGATCATCCTGTCCGGGGGCGCGATCAACTCCCCGCAGCTGCTCCAGCTGTCCGGGGTCGGTAACGCCGCCGAGCTGGCCGAGCTCGGCATCGACGTGGTCGCCGACCTGCCCGGCGTGGGCGAGAACCTGCAGGATCACCTGGAGGTCTACATCCAGTACGGCTCGAAGCAGCCGGTATCGGTCGCGCCCGCGCTGAAGTGGCGCAACCGTCCGATGGTGGGCGCCAGGTGGCTGCTGCACCGCAGCGGGCCCGGCGCGACCAACCACTTCGAGGGCGGCGGCTTCGTGCGCAGCAACGACGACGTGGCCTACCCCAACCTGATGTTCCACTTCCTGCCGATCGCGATCCGCTACGACGGCACACAGCCCGCGGGCGGACACGGCTACCAGGTGCACATCGGCCCCATGTACTCCGACTCGCGCGGCACGGTGAAGATCACCTCTGGCGATCCGAAGGCGCACCCGGCCCTGCGGTTCAACTACCTGTCGACCGAGACCGACCGGCGGGAATGGGTCGAGGCGGTGCAGATCTCCCGGACGATCTTGACCCAGCCGGCCTTCGACGACTACAACGCCGGTGAGCTGTCGCCCGGCCCGAAGGTGCAGACCGCCGAGGAGGTCCTGGCCTGGGTGGCCCGCGACGCCGAGACCGCGCTGCACCCGTCGTGCACGGCCAAGATGGGCACCGACGCGATGGCGGTGACCGACCCGGCCACGATGGGAGTCCACGGCGTGGACGGGCTGCGGGTGGTCGACGCGTCGGTCATGCCGTACGTCACCAACGGCAACATCTACGCGCCGGTCATGATGGCCGCGGAAAAGGCCGCCGACCTGATCTTGGGCAATACCCCGCTGCCGCCCGAGCGGGTCGAGTTCTACCGCCGCGAGCACGCGGTGGAACGGGCCGGGCGAAACCACGGCCGTTCGGGGGATTAAAAGGTCTTGGTCAACCCGGCGCCGGACGGATCGTCGTGTGCGGTCCGCACCACAACGTGGGATTCTTTACCCAGAAACTAGACAGACCGCTATCACGTCACCATGATCGAATTGCACCGGTGGCATATGGCATCGGTGCGTGCACAGCGAGGAGCGAACCGGGCATGACCATACCGAACGGGCCCGCGGTGGGCGCCGCGGACGATCCGCTGCCCGAGGCCATGGCGCTGGTCCGGAGCGCGTCGGAGGCCGGCTACCAGCTCAAGATCCTGGGCGGCCTCGGGGTGCGCGTGCTGTGCCCCGACTTCCCGCCCCGGATGCGCGCGGGCCAGGACATGGACCTGGCCTGCCTGGGCAAGACCCGACGCAAGGTGGCCGACCATCTCGAGCAGGCGGGCTGCATCCCCGACAAGCGGTTCAACAACCTCAACGGGGACCGGCAGATGTACTTCAACGCCCCGTCCGGGCGGCCGGTCGACGTCATGGTGGACCGGCTGTCGATGTGCCACACGCTGGAATTCCGTTCGTCGTTCGGCTCGCCGTCGGCCACCCTCGACCCGGCTGACCTGCTGCTGTCCAAGCTGCAGATCGTCGAGATCAACGAAAAGGACGCGCACGACATCTTCCACCTGCTGTCCGGCGTGCGGGTCGGCAGCGACGCCACTAGGCCGTTCATCGACCCCGACCGGTTCGGCTCGGTGCTGGCCGGGGACTGGGGCTGGTGGCGCACCGTGACCGGCAGCCTGAACAAGCTGCCCGATCTGCTCGCCTCGCAGCCGAACCTGGCCCCGCCGTACCCGAAGTACGACGCGCTGACCCAGGCCAAGCAGCTGCTCGAGATCGCGGACACGGTACCCAAGGGGCTCAAGTGGAAGACCAGGGCCCGGGTCGGCGACCGGGTCCGCTGGTACGAGCTACCCGAAGAAGTCGGCCACTAGGTACTACCGGAAGGCGCGGGCATCACCAATGAAAGTCTTCTTCGCCACGGATATTCACGGCTCTGAGATCTGCTGGCGCAAATTCCTGAACTCCGCCGCCTTCTACAAAGCCGACATGGTGATCCTGGGCGGGGACGTGACCGGCAAGGTCATGGTGCCGATCACCTCGCCGCGGGCGGGCCACTGGGAGGTCACGTTCGGCGGCCAGAAGGTGCAGCTGGACACCGAGGCCGAGCTGGACGACATCAAGCGCAAGATCCGCGACCGCGGGTACTACCCGGCCGTGATGTCCACCGACGAGCTCGACGCGCTCAACGAGGAGGACGGCTCGATCGACCGCCGGTTCACCCAGGAGATGACCAAGGGCCTGGAGATGTGGCTGGACATGGCCGACAGCAAGCTGCGCGGCGGCGAGATCCCCTGCATCCTGAACGGCGGCAACGACGACATCTGGGAGATCGACGACATCATCGAGGCCTCCCCGTCGGTCAGCTTCGCCGAGAGCAAGGTGCTCGACATCGGCGGCTTCTACCTGGCCTCGATGGGCTGGACCAACCCGACGCCGTGGAACACGTTCCGGGAGGCCCCGGAGGACGTGCTGGCCGAGAAGATCGACGCCGTGGTCGCCTCGATCCCGGACATGAGCCGGGCGGTGTTCAACTTCCACGCGCCGCCGTACGGCACCGGGCTCGACGAGGCGCCGTCGCTGGACGAGAACATGCGCCCGGTGCTGGGCGGCGCGGTGATGAAGCCGGTCGGGTCCACCGCGGTCAAGGCGGCCATCCAGAAGTACCAGCCGATCTTGTCGGTGCACGGGCACATCCACGAGAGCAAGGGCGTCTGCCGGCTGGGCCGGACCCTGACCATGAACCCGGGCAGCTCCTACAGCGACGGCGTGCTGCAGGGGGCGGTCCTGGACCTGAACGAGAAGAAGGGGAAGGTCACCAGGTACATCATGGTCAACGGCTGACCCTGCTTTGCCGTTTCGCGGAACTACAGGTCATAAGGGCTCCCCAAGCCCTATATTGACCCAGATAATCCACAAACACTGATGTAACCCTCTACCTATCATCCAACCGTCCCAACCCGCAAAAATCGGATTAAACGGATAAACCTGGATAACCGGAGGATACATATGACGGCAGGGGCACTGGGCGAAGAGAGACCGACTCTCTTCCTCCGCAACGCGACGGGCCTCGTCCGCGGCTGGTCCGTCAGGGACTCGATGATCTACGCCTGCCTGTCCACCAACGTGGTGACGCTGGGCCTGGTCGAGTGGACCGTGCAATCGTCCTTCCCGCACGGCAACCTGCTGTACTCGATCCTCATCTCCGGGGTCTGGGTCTCGTTCCTGGTCGTGGCCTACGCCGGGCTGGTCGTGACCATCCCGCGGGCCGGCGGCGACTACGTCTGGCAGAGCCGCATCCTGGGCAGCGGGATCGGCTTCGTGATGGCCGCCACCGGATGGTGGTTCATCTTGTGGCTGTGGGCGCCGATCTACGGCGCCGTGCTGGCCGAGGAATTCTTCGAGCCGATCTGGGCCACGCTCGGCTACCACGGCACGTTCTTCGTCAGCGACACCGGGAAATTCGTGGTCACGCTGATCACCATCGTGCTGGCCGGGATGCTGGTCTCGATCGGGATGGCCGGCTACGCCCGGGTGCAGAAGTGGTGCTTCTACGGTGGCCTGGTCGGCGTGCTGGTCCTGGTGATCCTGCTCCTGTCGGCCAGCCACGCCAGCTTCATCTCCTCGTTCAACCTCGAGACGCACAAGCTGTTCGGCCTCAACAACGCCTACCAGGCGGTGAACGCCTCGGCGAAAACGGCCGGCTACGTCGCGCCGACGTTCGGCGGCGGCACGTTCGGCCAGAGCTTGCTGCTGGTGCCGTTCATGATGTTCTACCTGCTGTGGCCGAACTGGGGCACCACCTTGTACGGCGAGATCCGCGGGGCCAACGACTTCCGCCGGGTGTTCAGCGGCATGTTCATCGGGCTGTGGACCACCATCGCGCTGTCGGTCGTGTTCCTGCTGCTGTTCGCCAAGGCGTTCGGCTGGGCGTTCTACATGAACGTCAACGCGGGGCAGAACCTGGTCAGCAAGGCCGTGCTGCCGATCTTCCCGTACCCGGTGATGATGGCGGCCTGGCTGGTGCACAACTCCGCGTTCCAGGTCATCTTGATCCTGCTGTTCAGCCTGTGGTTCTTCGGCTGGGTGGGGACGCTGTTCCTGTCCTCGACCCGGGTGATCTTCGCCGCGGCGTTCGACCGGGTGCTGCCGGACCGGGCCGCGGAGGTCTCGGAGAAGCGCCGGGTGCCGTTCTACTCGCTGGTGCTGATGCTGCTGCCCGCGGTGGGGTTCGGCGCGCTGTACGCGTTCAACTCGACGTTCGCGTCGTACACCCTGGACGCGACCTTGGTCATCGCGGTGACGTACCTGTTCAGCGCGATCGCGGTGGTGATCTTGCCGCTGCGCAAGCCGGACCTGTGGTTCGCCTCGCCGGCCAGCAAGGTCAAGGTGTTCGGCGTGCCGATCGTGCTGGTGGGCGGGGTCGTCACGATCGGGCTGCTGGTGTTCAACCTGTACGAGTGGCTGTCCAACGACGCGTACTTCGTCAACAACCACGACTCGCTGTACTACATGGGCGGCATGTACGTGCTGGCCATCATCATCTACGTGATCGCCCGCGTGGTCCGGGCCCGCCAGGGCATCGACCTCGGCCTGATCAACAAGGAGATCCCGGTCGAGTAACGCTTTCGTGATCGTGTGTCGTTACCTCGTTGTGGAAGGGGTAACGACACACGATCCCTATTTTGTGAGGCGCTGCGGTGGGTGAGCGCACGGTCGTTGTGACTGGTGCGAATACTGGGATCGGGCGGGCCACGGCGTTGGCGCTGGCTGGGGAGAGCTGGCGGGTTTATGTGGCTGCCCGGTCGGCGGATAAGGGTGCTGCGGCCGTTGCTGGTATTAAGGCGGCTACTGGCTCAGAGTCCGTGTTTTCTCTGGCCCTGGACTTGGCGGACCTTGCGTCGGTGCGGGCGTGCGCGGCTGAGTTTCTGGCTCGGGGGGAGCCGCTGCACGTGCTGGTCAACAACGCCGGGGTGGGGGGCAGGCGGGGGCTGACCAAGCAGGGGTTTGAGCTGATGTTCGGGGTTAATCACCTGGGGCACTTCTTGCTGACTGAGTTGTTGCTGGAGCGGCTGGTTTCGAGTGCGCCTGCGCGGGTGGTGACGGTGTCGAGTGACGCGCACTACAACGCGCGCGGGATCGACTGGGATGCGCTGCGGCGGCCGGCGCGGGGGATCACGGGGCTGGGTGAGTACGCGGTGTCCAAGCTGTGTAACGTGCTGTTCTCGCAGGAGCTGGCGCGGCGGACGGCGGTGCACGCTTATGCCCTGCATCCGGGCGTGGTGGCGTCAGACATCTGGCGGCGGGTGCCGTGGCCGGTGCGGCCGCTGGTCACCCGGCGCATGCTCACGGTGGATCAGGGCGCGCAAACCTCGCTGTACTGCGCGACGTCGGCTTCGGTGGCGGCGGACAGCGGGCTGTTCTACGACAAGTGCGCGTTGCGGGAGGCCAGCGAGGTGGCCACGCCCGAGCTGGGCCGGGCACTATGGGAGCGGAGCGAGGCGTGGACCACCGTTTAAGCTGGGCCAATGGATCTTCCCGTCAACCCGCCGGTGGCGCCGATGCTGGCCAAGCCGACCGATGCCATCCCCGATGGGGACTACGTCTTCGAGCCGAAGTGGGACGGCTTCCGGTCGATCGTGTTCCGCGACGGCGACGAGGTAGAGATCGGCAGCCGGAACGAACGGCCGATGACGCGCTACTTTCCCGAGCTGGTCGCGGCGGTTCTCGCGGAATTGCCGGCGCGCTGCGTCATCGACGGGGAGATCGTAGTCCCGGACGCGTCGGGCCGGCGGCTGGATTTCGAGGCGCTGCAGCTGCGCATCCACCCGGCGGCCAGCCGCGTGGCGCTGCTTGCCGAGCAGACGCCGGGGCACTTCATCGCGTTCGACCTGCTCGCGCTCGGCTCGGAGAACTATATGGAACGGCCGTTCGCCGAGCGCCGGGCTCTGCTCTCGAAGGTCCTGGCTGGGGTCCGCTCCCCCATTCACCTGACCCTGGCGACCACGGACCGTTCGGTGGCGACTGGGTGGTTCAGCCAGTTCGAGGGGGCCGGGCTGGACGGGCTGATCGCCAAGCCCGCGGCCGGGGTGTACGAGCCGGACAAGCGGGTGATGAAGAAGATAAAGCACGAGCGCACCGCGGACTGCGTGGTGGCGGGGTACCGGGTACACAAGAGCGGCCCGGACCGCATCGGCTCGCTGCTGCTCGGGCTGTACTCCGGCGACGGCCGTCTGGCCAGCGTGGGCGTGGTCGGCGCGTTCCCGATGGAGCAGCGGATCGCGCTCTTCGCCGAGATGCAGCCGCTGGTCACCGGCTTTGAGGGGCACCCGTGGGACTGGGGGGCGCAGCACGCCGGGCAGCGGACCCCGCAGGCGGCCATGGCCAGCCGGTGGAACGCGAGCAAGGACCTGTCGTTCGTCCCGCTGCGACCCGAGCGGGTGCTCGAGGTCCGCTACGACCACATGGAAGGCTCGCGGTTCCGGCACACCGCCCAGTTCGTCCGGTGGCGGCCGGATCGTTCGCCACGGTCATGCACGTACGAGCAGCTGGAGGAGCCGGTCAGCTTCGACCTGGCCGAGATCTTGCGCGGGGGGTCATCTGATGGCTGAGCCGAAGCAGGTTTTCGAGCTGGCGGGGCGAGAGGTCGCGATCAGCAACCCGAGCAAGGTGTTCTTCGCCCGGGCCGGGATCACCAAGCTGGACATGGTGCGCTACTACCTGGCCGTTTCTTCTGGTGCGCTGGCGGGGGTGAGCGGGCGGCCGATGGCGCTCAAGCGGTTCGTGAACGGGGCCGAGAGCGAGGCGTTCTTCCAGAAGCGGGCCCCGGATAAGCGACCCGACTGGATCGAGACGGTCGAGCTGCGGTTCCCGTCCGGCCGGACCGCCGATGAGGTGGTGGTCAGCGACGAGGCCGCGCTGGCCTGGGTCGTGAATCTGGGCTGCATCGACCTGAACCCGCACCCGGTGCGCGCTTGCGACCTGGACCACCCGGATGAGTTGCGGGTTGACCTGGACCCGGTCCCCGGGGTGGAGTGGGCGCAGATCCGGGACGTGGCCCTGGTGGCCAGGGACGTGCTGGCCGACTTCGGGCTGACCGGCTGGCCGAAGACCTCCGGGTCGCGCGGCTTGCACGTGTACGCGCGGATCGAGCCGCGCTGGTCGTTCGGCGAGGTTCGGCTGGCGGCGGTGGCGGTGGCGCGGGAGATCGAGCGGCGGGCGCCAGACCTGGCCACGTCCAAGTGGTGGAAGGAGGAACGGCACGGCGTCTTCGTCGACTACAACCAGAACGCCAAGGACCGGACGGTCGCGTCGGCGTACTCCATCCGCCCGGTGCCGGACGCTCGCGTCTCCACCCCGCTGACCTGGGACGAGGTGCCCACGTGCGATCCGGCGGCGTACACCATGTTCACGGTGCCCTCGCGGTTCGCCGAGCTGGGTGATCCGTGGGCCGGGATGGACGAGGCGGCCGGGTCGCTGGACGCGCTGCTCGGGCAGGCGGCGCGGGACGAGGCGGCGGGCCTGCCGGACGCGCCGTGGCCGCCGATGTACGACAAGCAGGCCGGTGAGGCGCCGCGGGTGCAGCCGTCCAAGCGGCGTTCCGGTGCCGGTTCCGGTGCCGCGGGCGGTGTGGCGGCGCCTGGGGTGGCGGCGGCGCCGGCGCCGGGGAAGACGGCTGGGCCGACGGGGCGGCGGCGGAGCACGATGCCGCTGATCGAGATCGCCCGGGCGCAGACCAAGGACGAGGCGATGGCGGGCCTGGAGCGCTGGAAGGCCCGGCATCCGTCGGTCTGGTCACTGCTGGAGCCGCACGACGTGCTGGTCGACGGGATGCGCGGGCGCAGCTCGGTCTGGTACCGGATCCGGATCAACCTGCAGCACGTGCCCGAGGCCGAACGCCCGGCGCAGGCGCCGCTGGAAGTGGACTACGACCCCTGGGCCGGGTTCCAGCCCTGATCGTCGTGCCGGGGCTCGGCGGGTGACGCTCCCTCGACCCACGGCCGGGTGCGATCGCCCGTCGCGACGGCCCGGTGTCCTCCTTCACGGCGGGCCGAGGGTGCGGGCCCTGGGTAGGCCCAGGACTCGCACCCGCGGAGGTTCAGCGCCGGGCGGGACGCCGCATGGCGGCGGCGGCCAGGCCGATAGCCGCCACGGCGATGAGCACGCCGCCGGCCCAGCTGTTGGACCAGAACATCGAGTCGGTGATCGGGTTCTTCTGGCTGAGGATAGGTCCGGCGATGATGAGCCAGACGCCCAGCAGCAGGTTGGTGACCTGGAGGCCAGCGAACCCGCGCGGGCTAGCCAGCGCGAAGACGCCCACCCCCGCCACCGCCAGGCCGGAGATCAGGTTGACCGTGGTGGCGTTGGTGCCGGTGTTCTGGAGCGTGATGAACCAGGGGGACAGCGCGACCCAGAGCCCGGTCAGCAGGCCGAGCACGGCGGACGCCTGAGCGCCGAGGTCGCGCGAGGTGGCCGGCAGGCCGTACTCGGCCAGACCGGGGGCCGCGGCCATGACGGTGGGGGCGGGGGTGCCGTTGGAGGTAGAGGCGCCGTTGGACTCCGGACGGCGGATAAGGGGAGTCGACATGACAGGTTCCTTCCTTGCGTGTTACTCGCTCGCTTTCACAAGCGTCACGCCGGACGGGGTGAGCTGCCGTCGCACAGACTGTGCGATGTCTGGCTGGTTCAGCCGGTAAGCCGGTGCGGCGAGGGCGCGAGCAAGCCGAGGGCGCGGGCCCGCTGCACGGTCTCGTGGCGGGTATGCGTGCCGAGCTTGGCGTACAGGTGACGCATGTGTGTCTTGACCGTGTACCACGAAAGGAACAGCTCATCAGCGATCTCGCGGGCGGACAGGTCGGTGGGCAGGTAGCGCAGGACGCGGGTTTCGCTCTCGCTGAGGGGCTCGCGCGGCGATGACTTGTCTTCGGCCGGAGCGGCGGAGCTGCTCGCGCCGCCGAGCAGGCTCATGATCTCGGCGATCAGCGAGGCGTGCACGGTGCGATGCCGGGGATGGCGCTCGAGCAGCCCCGGAACGGGATGCAGCAGGAACGGCAGGACCGCGCCGTCGGGTTCGGCGATATCCAGCGCCTGCTCCAGGGCCCGCGCGGCGGCGGCGGAGTCGCCGAGCGCGTCGCGCGCGGCCGCCTCCAGCACGAAGGCCTCGCTCAGCGAGGCCCGCCGGGTGACGGGGGCGGAGCCGTCCAGGACGGGCTCCAGGGCCAGGGCCGCCGCCCGCGGGTCCCCCTGGTCCAGCCGCAGCACCGCCAGGGCAGCGTGCATCTCCCCGGTTTCGCGTTCCTTGTCATCGAGCTCGGCCAGGGTCTGCTCGACGCGTTCGGCCCCGCCCATCCGGACCAGGGTTTGCAGCAGCGCCGCGCGGACCTGGGTGGCGAGCGGATGCGGACCGACGAGCCGCTCCGCCTGCCGCTCGGCGGCCTGGAAGGCGGCCAGGGCGTCCGCCGCGCGGCCGTGCGCGAGCTCGAAGTGCGCCCGGACGTAGTGCAGCCCGAGCGCCGCGGCGGGCTCGGCCTCGGCTCGCACGGCACGCTCGGCCCGCTCGATCCATGGTTCCGCCTCTTCGAGGCGTCCCCGCCACACCAGCGAGGCGCCTAGTACCAGGTAGGCGTCACCGGTGAGCGGGTCGTCGGTCCAGCCGTGCCGCCCGGCCAGCTGGATGGCCTGCATGCTGAACTCCGTGACCAGCGCAAACGATCGCGCCGTGACCGCCCTCGCCCCGAAGACGAGGCTAGCGAACTCCAGGTACGGCCGACCGACGCGGACCGCCAGCTCCCTGGCCTGCTCCAGATGCCGCTCGGCCTCCTCGAGCCGGCCGGTCCGCCACTCGGTGGCACCCAGGCTGAGCAGCGCCACCGCGCGCAACTCCTCGCCCGGCCCGAACTGCGCGGCGGCCTGGGTCCCGGCCGGCGTCAGCAGGCGCCGCGCCTCCTCGAGCGCGACCGGGAGGTCGCCGCGGAGCCGGGCCAGGGTGAGCCGCTGCACGCCGAGCGCGATCTGCAGGTGCCCGCGCCGGCCGGCGGCCACCGACTCCGATCCTTCGGCGGCGAGCTGGAGGTGGCGCTCGGCGTCGGCGAGCGCTCCCTGGTTCAGCTCGCGGGCGGCCAGCAGGATGGTCAGCTCGGGATCGGCGGCGATCACGTCGTGGGGAAAGCCGCACAGCAGATCGTCCGCGGTGGCGGCCTTTCCGTCCAGGGCGAGGCCGAACCAGTGATCGGCGAGCAGCCGGCCGGCCAGGTGCCAGTCCTGGGCCGCCTGAGCGTGGCGCACCGCCTCGACCGGGAACCCGTGCTCGCCGAACCAAGCGGCGGCCGCGCCATGCAGCCGGGCCAGCTCGTCCTGTGCGGTGGTATCCAGCAGCTCGAGCTGCAGCAGGTCGGCGAACAGGGCGTGGTAATGGAACCAGGACCGCTGGGCATCCAGCGCGACCACGAACGCGTTGGCCTGTTCCAGCTCCCGCAGGATCCGGCCCCCGCCGGAGCTCCCGGTCAGCAGGTCGGCGAGCTCGCCGTTCACCCGCTCCAGCACCGAGGTCCGCACCAGCAGCCGCCTGACCTGCTTGGGCTGGCGCCCGAGGACTTCGGCCAGGAGGTACTCGGACACCGTTCGTTCGCTGCCGGAGAAGCCCGTGGCGAACAGCTCTGGGTCGGGGTGCCCGGCCAGCGACAACGCCGCCAGCCGCAACCCGGCCGCCCAGCCCTCGGTGCGCTCGTACAACAGCGCCAGGGCCGGGTCGGGCAGCTGTACCCCGGCCGCGTCCAGCAGGTCGCGGGACTCACCCAGGGTGAAACGGAGGTCGGCGGCGCGGATCTCGGTCAGCTCCCCGTCCAGGCGCAGGCGGTGCAACCCCAGCTGCAGGTCATGGCGGCTGGCGAAGACGAACCGCAGCTGCACCGGGGCGCGCATGACCAGCAGCTCGAGCTGGCGCAGGGCCCGGTCTGAATGCAGCTCGTGCAGGTCGTCGATGACCAGCCAGACCGGGTCCGACAGCGAGTGCAGGTCGTGCAGCAGCCATTCGACGATGGCCCAGCCGTCCAGGTCGGGCGTGGCCGTCAGCGGCCGCACCAGTTTCGACCCGGTGACCGTGTCGCGCAGCGCGTCGGCCAGCGAGAGCAGGAACCGCTGCGGGTCGCGATCCTCGCCGTGCACCGACACCCAGGCGGCCCGCTCGGCCAGGCCCGCCTCGGCGATCCAGGAGCGAAGCAGGACCGTCTTCCCGCTCCCCGCCGGCGCCGACAGCACCGTCACCCGTCCCGCTCCGGTGAGCTGGGAGAACAGGGCGTGGCGGGAAACGACTCCCCCGGCAGGCTGCCTACCACCCGGCATGTTTATCACCAACACGCCTCGAGCGCGGAAAACTCCCGCGAATAGCACAGTGCGTGCGATGACTGCTCACCCAGGGTCCGGCCATGCTGGGCAGCGCCAGTCGAGTACACGGAACGCACGGGAAGGGGCGCGATGACCCGCGATCCGCGGCAGCAGATTTACCAGATCCGGGTTCGCGGCCACCTCGGACCGAAAATGCGGCGCGCATTCCTGGCCCTGGCCGTTCAGTCCGACGGCGGGGACACGCTGCTGACGGGTTGCCTCCAGGACCAGGCGGCGCTGTACGGCGTGATCGCCAGGCTCGAAGCGCTCGGGCTGGAGCTGGTCGAGCTCCGCTGCCTGCCGGGATGAGCGGCCCGGGGCGGTGCGCCGAGGGATCCCGGGGCACGCACCACGATTCGTTCGGCATAAATATGGTGTCATCGAGGACCGCGCTCAGCTAGCCGGGGACGTGTCCTCGCGGCGCAGGACCAGGATCATCCGCCAGGCGTCCGGCGCCGTCACGGGCGCGTCGGCCTCGAAGTTCCCGTAGCTGGCCACGACGGCGAAGCCGCCCGCGAGCCGGATCGCCGCGGTCAGCTCGGTGGCGGTCCAGAACCGGTTGGGCACCAGGTCGGTGACCGTGCGCACGCCGCCGCCCCGCTTGCGATAGGTGACGCTGACGTGTTCCCTGGTGACCTGCGTGATCGGGTCGATCTCGTCCGACCCGCCGCCCCAGCGCACGCTGACCGCCCCGCCGTTGACCTCGCTGCGCCACTCGCTGCTGGTCCGGCGCTCGGCGGCGAAGAAGTCAGCCGGATGCGCGAACTCGACGATGTACAGGCCGCCCGGGGCCACATGACGCGCCACGCAGGCCAGATGCTGGAGCAGGTCGTCGAGCGTCAGCAGGTGGCACAGCGAGTTGAGCATGGTGATGGCGAGATCGAACTGGCGGGAGAGGCTGAAGTCCCGCATATCGGCCTGGATGACGGTCAGGCTGATCGCGTCCGCCGCCGCCAGCTCCCGGGCCCGCGCGCACATCGCCGGGCTGAGATCCAGCGTGGTGGCGTCCAGGCCCCGGCGCGCCAGCTCGCGGGAGTGTTCGGCCGGTCCCGCCGCGAGTTCCAGAACCGAGCGCAGCGGACCGGTATCTGAGCCCCGGTGCTTGCCGGACCACCGGAGCAGCGCACTCACCTCGCCCGGCACGTCACGGTAGGCACACGCGGCCTCGTAGAGCTCCGGTTCTTCATAGATTCCAGGCACCCGACCATGATGCCCGACCGGGCCCCCTGGCCGCGCCGCCGACCGCGGCTCAGCGCGGCAAAACGCGCACTAGCCGCGCGCAGCGGCGCTGCGGCAGACTGTCCGTCATGATGACAGAAAGCCAGGCGCTGGAGACCCTGACGCGCGAGGATCCGGAGGCAGCCGGAGACGCGAAGGCGGCCTTGGCCTGGCTGACCGGTGACGAGGGCCTGGAGACCATCTCGCTGCTGCGCCTGCAGGAATTCCTCTGGTACGCGCTCCCGGTCAAGTGGCCGATGTCCACGCCGGGCCGGGTCGGGGTGGCCAAGGCGCTCGGCCGCCTGTTCATGCTGGCGGGCCTGGACCGGTACGCGGGGGTGTGTTCGTCGGCCGGGACCGAACGGATCATCACGGCCTATGCGGCCGGGCACGAAGAGGGCATCGCCTCCTATACCGAGGCCATCGAAGCATCGAATGCGGCCCCGCCGGACACCGACCTGCTGGCCTGGGGTTCGGTAATGGGACCGCAGGAGCGCGCGGCGTACGACGCCTGCGCGGCCGCGCTCGAGCTGGCCTTCGCCTCCGGCGAGCTGAGCGTGGGGACCCGCGGCTGGCGGACCAAGCGCGTGGAGCTGGTCAACCGCTGGCTGACCGGCCGCAGCGAGGCCGTGCTGCCCCGTCCGGCTCAGGCCGGTGACGACTCGGGGCACGTCGCTGACGGCTCGCTCGGCAGTGATGGCTC
>PLDT01000378.1:15023-22221 GCA_003136255.1 Actinomycetota bacterium | reverse complement strand
CGCCGCGGCCACAGCGGCCCGCCGTAGATGAACCCGGTGTAGGCCTGCACCAACGTGGCTCCGGCTCGCAGCCGGGCCCAGGCGTCGTCCGGGGTTTCGATCCCGCCCGCCGCGATCAGCACCAGCCGGTCGCCCACGCGGGCCCGCAGCCGGACCAGCACCGCGAGCGCCCGGTCCCGCAGCGGCGCCCCGGACAGGCCCCCGGCGCCTGCGGCTGCCACCTCAGACGGCGGGCTGGCCAGCCCGGCCCGGGAGATGGTCGTGTTGGTCGCGATGATCCCGTCGAGCCCGAGCTCGAGCGCCAGGTCCGCGACAGCGTCGACGTCGGTGTCGGCCAGATCGGGCCCGATCTTCACCAGCAGCGGGACGCGCCGTCCGGGAACGGTCGCGTCCAGCGCCTCCCGCACGGCCACCAGCACCGGCCGGAGCCGTCCGGCCGCCTGCAGGTCGCGCAGCCCGGGCGTGTTCGGCGAGCTGACGTTGACCACCACGTAGTCGGCGACCCCGGCCACCGCCCGCGCGCTCGCCGCGTAGTCAGCGGCCGCCGCCTCCTCGGGCACGACCTTGGTCTTGCCGATGTTGATCCCGATGATCACCCGCCGCTTGCGCCCGCGCAGCCGCGCGGCCGCCGCCTGAGCCCCCTCGTTGTTGAACCCCATCCGGTTGACCAGCGCGCGGTCCGCCGGCAGCCGGAACATCCGCGGCCGGGGGTTCCCCGGCTGCGCCCGCGCGGTCACCGTGCCGACTTCCACGAACCCGAACCCCAGCGCGCCGAGCCCGCTCGTCGCCCGCGCGTCCTTGTCGAAACCGGCCGCCAGCCCGAGCGGCCCGGGAAACTCCAGCCCCAGCGCCCGCACCCGCAGCGCCGGGTCGCGCGGCCCGAGCCACCGTCCCAGCAGCCCCGCGGCTCCGGTCGCACCGGCTACGCGGATCAGCGCGAAGCCCACCCGATGCGCCGTCTCGGCCGGCAGCCGCCGTAGCACCACCCGGAACAGGAGCCGGTACAGTGTTGCCTTGCTCGCCTCCGGGCGCTCTTGACGCGCTTCCTTCCCTCCTCGCTCCTTCGTCGCTCGTCGGTCCAGTCGGCGCCGCGCCCTTTGGCTCACGAGGGGAGTCTAGGGAGTGGCCCGGCCTTTGCTCGCGGTCTGCTACGCAACGAGTTCGGCCTCCCCGGTGAAGGCGTGCCACAGCGAGGCGTACGTGCCGTCCGCGGCCAGCAGCTCGTCGTGGCTGCCGATCTCCGCGATCCGGCCCTGGTCCAGCACCACGATCCGGTCCGCGCGGGCGGCGGTGGTGAGCCGGTGCGCGACGACCAGCGTGGTCCGCGCCGCGGTCAGCTCGCCGATGGCGTGGTTTACCGCCGCCTCGGCGGCCAGGTCGAGGGCCGCGGTGGCCTCGTCGAGCAGCAAGATGGCCGGATCGGCCAGCTGCGCGCGGGCCAGCGCGATGAGCTGCCGCTGGCCGGCCGACAGGTTGCGGCCGCGTTCGGATACCAGGTGGTCGTAGCCGCCCGGCAACGCCGTGATCATGTCGTGCGCGCCGGTGGCCCGCGCCGCGGCCAGGATCGCGTCGTCGCTGGCGTCCGGCCTGGCGTACGCGATGGAGTCCCGCACCGTCCCGGCGAACAGGTACGACTCCTGCGGGACCACGCCGAGCTGGTGCCGGAAGCTGGCCAGGTCGTAGTCGCGGACGTCGGTCCCGTCGACCAGGACCGCGCCGCGGGTCACGTCGTAGAACCGGGCGATGACCTTGACCAGCGTGGACTTACCCGCCCCGGTCTGGCCGACCAGGGCCACGGTCTCGCCCGGCTCGACGGTCAGGCTGATCCCGGTCAGCGCGTTGGCCTCGCTGCCGGTGTAGCCGAAGTCGACGTCGCGCAGCTCGATCCGGCCGCGCAGCCGGCCCGGTGTTACCGGCCGGGCCGCGGGCGGCGTGGAGGTATCGAGCCGGAGCAGCTCGGTGATACGGCGCAACCCGACCATGGCCTGCTGGTAGCCGTCGAAGACCTGGGACAGCTGCTGGACCGGGGAGAAGACCATGTCGATGTACAGCAGGTAGGCGATGAGCGCGCCCGCGGTGAGCGTCCGGTTGGCCACCTCGCCGGTGGCGATGACCAGGACGATCGCGCCCGCCGCGGTAGACAGGGTCTGCACGAACGGGAAGTAGAGCGCGATGTAACGCTGCGCCCGCAGCCGCGAGGTCCGGAACGCGCCGCTGAGCGTGCCGAACCGGTCCCGGTTCATGCCCTCTCGGCGGAACGCCTGGGTTACCCGCAGCCCGGCCACGTTCTCCGCGAAGTCGGCGTTGACCACGGCGACCTTCTCCCGCGATTCGGTATACGCCTTGGCCGACTTGGCCCGGAACACCACCGTCGCCGCCACCAGCACCGGGAAGATGCACAGCACAGCCAGGCCGAGCCGCAGGTTGATGATGAGCAGCGCGGCCAGCACGCCGAAGAAGGTGAGCACCGAGCTAACCATGGTGACCACGCCGGTCTGCAGGAACGTGGACAGCGCGTCCACGTCCGTGGTCATCCGGGTCATGATCCGGCCCGACAGCTCGCGCTCGTAGAAGTCCAGGCCGAGGCGCTGCAGCTGGGCGAACAGCTTGACCCGCAAGATGTACAGCAGGCGTTCGCCGTTGCGGCCGACCACCATGGTCTCGAAGATGTTCACCACCCAGTCGGCCAGCACGATGGCCAGCCCGATGAGCGAGACCACCACGACGGCGTGAAACACCTTGGTCTGCACGCCTTGGTCGATGCCGCCCCTGACCAGCGCGGGCAGCGCCAGTCCGGCCAGCGCGTCCAGGCCGTCCAGGACCAGCCCGATGAGCAGCGCGGCGGCGAGCGGCTTGAGCAGCCGGCCCAGCGTGAAGTGCCGGTCCTCGGCACGCGCCCGGGCGATGTCCACGTCCGGCACGTCCTTAGCCGGCGGCAGCGCCGCGACCTGGGCCAGCAGCTCCGGCGACGGCGGCAGGCTCTCGAACGTCCCGCCCATTTGCCCGCGGGCGGCCCCGATCGCGGCCCGGGCGCGCGCCGAAGCGCCCGCGCCCTCCCCGCCGAGCAGGTCCTCCACGGTCTGCGTCTGACGCGGCCGGATCAGCCGCACGCCGGACTCGGCGCCAGCCTCCTCGCCGGTGATGAGCTGCCGGTACAGCGGGCAGCGCTCGGTCAGTTCCTCGTGTGTGCCGCTGTCGGCGACCCGGCCCTGGTCCAGGACCACGATCCGGTCGGCCAGGTTCAGCGTCGACCTGCGGTGCGCGATGATCAGCGTGGTGCGGCCCCGCATCACCTCGCGCAGCGCGGTGTGGATCTCCGCCTCCAGGCGCGGGTCGATGGCCGAGGTCGCGTCGTCGAGGATCAGCACCCGCGGATCGGTGACCAGGGCCCGGGCCAGGGCTACCCGCTGCCGCTGCCCGCCGGATAGGGTCAGGCCCTGTTCGCCGACCACTGTGTCGTAACCCTGGGGGAGCTTGACGATGAACTCGTGGGCCTGCGCGGCCTGGGCCGCGGCGAGGATCTCTGCCTCGGTGGCGTCCGGCCGGCCGTAGGCGAGGTTGGCCCGTACCGTGGTGGAGAACAGGAAGCTGTCCTCCATGACCAGCCCGATCGCGGCGCGCAGCGAGTCGCGGGTCACGTCGGCGACGTCGTAGGAGCCGATGCGGACCGAGCCGGCCTGCGGGTCGTAGAACCGCGGCAGCAGCAGGGCCAAGGTGGACTTGCCCGAACCGGACGCGCCGACCACGGCGACCGTCTCGCCGGGCTCGACCTCGAAGGACAGGCCCCGCAGCACCGGCTCGTTGGGCACGTACTCGAACCGGACGTCGTCGAAGCTGAGCCCGGCCGCGTCCGGCGGCAGCTCGATCGCGTCCGGGAGGTCCGCGATGACGGGCTGTGCGTCGATGATGTCGAAGACCCGGATCACGCTGCCCCGGGCCTCCTGCCCGAGCGTGATCATGTAGGTCAGCATGCGCACCGGGCCGGCCAGCTGGGCCAGATAGGCGGAGAACGCGAGGAACGTGCCCAGTGTGATCGAGCCGTGGATGGCCAGCCAGCCACCCAGCGCGAGCACGCCGACCAGGCCGAGGGACGGGATGGCGGTCAGCGCGGGGTTGTATCTGGCCGTCAGCCGGATCATCCGCAGCCGGGACGCGAACAGGTGCGCGCCCGCCGCTTCCAGCTGCTCTTGTTCCTGCTCCTCCTGGCCGAAGCCCTTGACCACGCGCACGCCGCCGATGGCCTCGTCGACCAGGCCGACCACCTCGCCGGACTGCTGCTGCGCGTCCCAGCTCGCGGGGAACAGCCTGCGCCGGGACGCCAGCGCGATCAGCCACAGCGCGGGCGTCACGGCGACGGTCACCAAGGTGAGCACCGGCGACAGGACCACCATGACGCCCAGCGAGACGACGAACAGCACGACGTTGCCGAGCGTGACCGGGACCATCGACATGATGCCCTGCACCATGTTCAGGTCGGAGATGGACCGGCCGACCAGCTGCCCGGTGCGGATCTCGTCTTGCCGCGCGCCGTCCAGCCGCGATAGCGAGTCGAACAGCTCGGTCCGCAGGTCGTGCTGGACGTCAAGCGACACCCGGCCGCCGCGGTACCGGCGCAGGTAGATGCCGACGAAGTTCACCGCGGCCACCACCAGCAGCAACCCGGCCAGCGGCCAGATCGACTCCCGGTGCGTCACGATGACGTCGTCGATGATCCGCCGCTGTACCAGCGGGATCGCCGCCGTGGCCAGCGCGGTCACCAGCGCGCCGCCCAGCCCGATCAACACGTTCCTGCGGTAACGCCAGCTGTACGCGGCCAGCCGCCGCAGCCACCCGGATTCCGGATCCCTCTTGACCGTCGTGTTCCCTGTCCTCGCTGACAGTGCTACCGCCCCACCTCGCTGACTTTCCCCGTAGCAAAGCCAACAACTCGACCTGTCCGTTCATTTCCCTCGCTAACCATCTGACCCGCACCGCGTCCCCGGAGCCCGTATCGCCCGTTGTGGTGGCCACTATGATCGCCGCATGCCTGCGCTTTCCCGGCGCGCGGAGCGTCACGGCGATCACTTCATCGTGTGCGGCGACGGGCCGCTGGCCTATCGCATCACGCAAGAACTGACCTCCAGGTACGCCGAGCGGGTGACCGTCTTGCTGCCGTCCAGGCAGCGCAACTACGGGCCCCAGATCGGCGCGCTGCCGCGGGTCCGCGTGCTCGAGCATCCTGAGCTCAGCATCCAGGCCTTCACCGACGCGGACGTCCAGGCCGCCCGCGCCCTGGCGGTCCTCTGGCAGGACGACGTCGGGAACTTCCATGCCGGCCTGCGGGCCCAGGAGCTCAATCCCGCTCTCCGCCTAGTGCTCGCCATCTACAACCGGCGCCTCGGCGACCACATCCGGATGCTGTTCCCCGACTGCACGGTGCTGTCCGGGACCGCGATGTCGGCACCGTCGTTCGTGGCCGCCGCGCTTGGCGAGCCGGCCCCCAGCCACATCCGGGTCCAGCGGCGCACCATATACGTCGCGCGGCCAGGCGACGTGACGGGCAGCCATGTGCTGTGCGGCCTGGTGGCACCGGCCGACGACACGGCCGCGCCCCGGCTCGTGCCGCCCGGCACCGCGGGCGTGGACCTAGTGCTGGCCGTGGCGGACGGGACGCCGCGCAACCCGCTCACCCGGCGCCGGGATCCGGTGCGCGTCGCCGCGGGCGTGCTCCGCCGGATGGTCATGAACAAGTTCGGGGTGTTGTTCACCGTGCTGCTCGCCATCATCGTGGCGGGCTTCGCGCTGAACTTCGTCCGCTACTCCTTCACCAACGCGGTGTACCTCACGCTGATGGACCTTACTGGGTCGGCGCTCACCCAGACCCATGACACGGGAGTCGAGAAGATCTCGCAGGTGCTGCTTACCTTCGACGGACTGGCCTTCATCCCGGTGGTAACCGCCATCATCGTGGGCGCCCGGTTGACTGGCACCATCCGCCGCGCGCCGCGGCCCCCCGGCGGCCACGTCATCGTAGTGGGGCTCGGCAACGTCGGCACCAGCGTCACCGGCCAACTGCACGACCTGGGCTTCGACGTGGTCTGCATCGACAACCAGCCGAACGCCCCCGGCATCCCCCTGGCCCGCCAGCTCGGTCTCCCGGTGGTGATCGGCGACGCGTTCCGCGAGGAGACCCTGCGCCAGGCCAGCCTGGACACCTGCATCGCGCTGGTCTCGGTGACCAGCTCGGATGTCGTCAACCTGGAGACCGCGCTGAACGCCCGCTCGCTCCGCGAGGACATGCGTATCGTGCTGCGCCTCGCCGACGACGACCTGGCCGAGCGGCTGGGCAAGACGATCGCCAACACGGTCTCGCGCAGTGTGCCGTACCTGGCCGCGCCGGCCTTCGCCGCCGCCATGCTCGAGCACCAGGTGCTGCGGACCATTGCGGTGGGCCGCCACGTGCTGCTGATCGCCGATGTCCGGGTCGCCGATCAGGCCGGGCTGACCGGGAGCCTCCTCGGCGATACCGAACAAGACGGGCAGGCGCGGGTGCTCGCCCGCCAGGTCAGCGGGTCCGCCGGGCTGGACTGGTCGCCGCGTCGGGACTACCGGCTGGCCCCCGGCGACCGGCTCATTGTCCTGGCCACCAGGAAAGGGCTTGAGCCGTTCCTGTCCGTACGTTAACCGGCGAAGATGGTCTGCGACTGGTAGACCGGCGCGCCGTCCAGGACAGTGGCCAGGACCTGGATGTCGGTGATCTGCTCCGGATCGGTCCGCAGCGGGTTGCGGTCCAGGACCACGAAGTCCGCGAGCTTGCCCGGCTCGAGCGAGCCGATCTCGCCCTCGCGGTGCATAGCGAAGGCGGCCTGCGTGGTATACAGGTCGAGCGCGTCCCCGGCGGCCAGCCGTTCGGCCGGGCCCAGCACCAGCCCGTCGCCGGTCCGGCGCAGGACCGCGTCCCGCAGGCCGAGCAGCGGATCGGCGGTGATGACCGGGGCGTCGGAAGACCCGGCTACCGTGATGCCCGCCCGGCGCCAGGACCTGAACGCGTACAGATCATCGGCGCGGTCGCCGAACGCCGTGGCGAACCCGTCGCCCAGCGTCGACATGAACCCGGGCTGGCTGGCCACGACGATACCCAGGGCCGCGGCCCGGGCGGCCAGCATCGGGTACATCGCCCCGCCGTGCTCGATCCGGTGACGGCGCGGATTGCCCGCCG
>PLDT01000378.1:0-14986 GCA_003136255.1 Actinomycetota bacterium | reverse complement strand
CCGCCGTCGGCCCAGATCTTCACCGCCTCGGCGGCCAGCCGACCGGAGCGCCGGCCGCGTAGGCCGGCGCCGAGCAGCCAGTCCACCTGGTCGTGCACGACCAGCCCGTAGATCCGCTGGCTGAGCCGGCCGTTCGCGTCCGCTTCGGCGAACGCGGCGAAGCTGTCGCGGCGCATATCGGCCTCGCACGCCGCGGTGAGGCCGAACGCGGCCAGCCGCTGCCCGGCCATCTCCACCACCCGGGTGGCCTGCGCGGCACCCATCCGGGCCAGGTCGTGCCGCAGGTTGCGCTCGAACAACGCGAACATCGGGCCCTCGAACACCACGCCGTCCAGCCGTCCCTCGCGGTCACGGCCGAACGCGCCGCCGGGCGGATCCGGCTGCCCGTCGGCGAACCCGGCCTCCCGCAGCGCGGCGGTGTTCAGCACGCAGGCGTGCAGCGACGTGTGGTAGACCACCGCCGGGCGGCCCGGGACAGCCTGGTCCAGGTCCGCACGGGTCGGATGCCGCCCCTCGCGGAGCTTGTACTCCACGTATCCGCCGCCGGTCACCCACGAGCCCTCGGGGGTGCGGTCGGCGGCTTCTCGCAGCCGCGCCTGGATGGCCGGGATGTCCGGCGCGGACGGCTGGCTGCAGTCGGCGGCCGCCGCCAGGTAGCCGACGTCGCAGACGTGGCAGTGCGCGTCGATCAGGCCCGGGATGACGGTGGCCCCGTCCAGCCGCGCCACCCGGGCGCCCGGTGACGCCGCTGCCCGGACCGCGTCGGTCGGCCCCACCGCGACGATCCGCCCGTCCCGGACCAGCATGCCCTGGGCAGCTTGGCCACCCGCTGCCATCGTAACGAACTCGGCATCTTCGACGATCAGCTCCATCGGCCTGCCCTCCGGAACCAACGCTATACGCTGCCCTCATGGTGGCACGGGCGCGCCGGGCGCGGATCGGGGACGTGCACGAGCTGGCTATCGGCATGCCCCACGTCACGGTCGGCCACGGACCGCAGGGCAACCCCATCTACCAGGTTGGCGGCAAGTCCTTCGTGTTCTTCCGCAACCCGCGCCCGGATGCCGTCGACCCGGATACGGGCGAGCGGTACCCGGACGTGATCATGTTCTGGGTCACGTCCGAGGCCGACAAGCAAGCCCTGGTCCAGGACCAGGGCTCACCGTTCTTCAGTACGCCGCACTTCGACGGCCACCCGTCGGTCCTAGTCCGGGGCAGCCGGATCGGCGAGCTCACGGTCCAGGAATTGGCCGAGGTCATCCAGGACGCCTGGCTGGCCCGGGCCTCGTCCGCTCGGACCGCCGCCTGGCTCAGCGCCCGAGGCTGATCAGCCCCCCGCGCGCGCCAGGCGGAACGACATCCGGCCGGACGCCTAGCTGGCGTCGGTACCCTTCGGCGTCGCGGTCTTAGTGCCCGCGCTCTTCCGCGCGGAACCCGCCGCCGCGCTCTTGGGTGCGCTCTTGGCCGCCGTGCTCTTGGCCGCCGACCGAGCAGGCGCAGCCTTCGCCGGAGCGCTGGCCGCAGGAGCCTTGGCCGGACCGCTAGTCACAGGGGCCTTGGCCGGAGTGCTGGCCACAGCCGTCGTCGCCGGAGTGCTAGTCACCGGAGCCTTCGGCGGGGTGCTGGCCACCGGGGCCTTCGCCGGAGGGCTGACCGCAGCCGTCGTCGCCGGAGTACTGGCCACCGGGGTCTTCGGCGGAGCGCTGGCCGCAGGCGTCGCCGGCGGAGTGCTGGCGGCAGGAGCCTTAGCCGGCGGAGCGCTGGCCACTGGAGCCTTAGCCGGCGGAGTGCTGGCCACGGCCTTCGGGGGAGTGCTGGCCGCGGGCGTCTTCGGGGCGCTGTCGGTCACCGCTTCCTGCCACGCGTTCCGGCTGGGGACCGCGGTCGAGTTCTCCCGGTAGCCGGGCCGCAGCGGCGCAGTCACCTTCACCAGTTCCTCGGCGAACTTCCGCTGGCTGGCCAGCAGCTGCTCAGCCAGGTGGTAGGCGCTGGCCACGGCGTCTTGCGGCGTGGGCAGCTTGTCCGCGAACGGCAGGCCGACGTCCGACAGCTTGGGGAGCTTGTCGGTCAGCGTGTACACGGAGGTCAGTTTGGGGGTGGCGGTCCTGACCGTCTCGAGCCAGTTCTTGACGGCGGCCATCATAGCCTCCTGGCTCTTCCGGGTCGCCGCTAGGACCTCTTCCTGGGTAGGGATGCTAGCCATGCTCATAGTCTCCTTGATCAGCTTGATACTGCAAACTATACCAAGCATGATTGAGATGTCAAGCAGAGTGCTTGATGTACGCAGCGCCCGGGTCATTGGGCCCGGGCGCGGGAGCGTTCAGCGGTACTGGTCGCCCAGCGTCCTGGACGGGGGCGGGGTGGACTCGTCGTAGCCATCGCTGGGCCGACGGCGCCGTACCGCCCGCCCCGCGACCCCGGCGAGCAGCGTGCCGATGGCGATGCCCAGCACCAGGTTGACGAAGCCGGTGGCGATCTTCTGGGACACCGGAGCCGTGGTGCTGAACGGGAACACCACAGCCACGATGGTGGCCAGCCCGATGATCCAGCCGAAGAACACCTGCGGCCGCGGCGTGGTCAGGAGCAGCAGGTGCATGATCGCGGTAGCCACTAGCGCGGCCCCGGCCGCCGACAGCACGTACATCCCGGTGGACACGTTGCCCCACGCGCCGTCCTGGCGCGGCGCCAGGATCGGGACGGTGAACAGCCACCGGGCGACCAGGATGCCGACCAGCGCGATCAGGGCCGCGACGATTGCCGTCGCCACTCCGCCGGCCCATAGCGGTCCCGGTTCGATCCAGCGAACCGGGCCCGAAGGCTCCGGGGGTGGTTCTTCTGCTCTCCGCATCGGAGTTGTCATCGGCGTGCCTTAGCTAGACCCGAGGATCTCGGTTTGAGACCCCACCGCTCACGACTGAGACCTAACCGCTTACGGCGCTCCGAAACGCGGCATTGATCACAATCGTACGAGCGCCGCGGCCTACCCGACCGCGACCGAGGCCGACGGGTAGCCGCTGGCCCCGTTCGGCTCCGGCGGCTCCTGGACGGCGGTCTGGGTGTAGCCGGTCTTGTCGGTGGCCCGGGCCTCGATCAGGTGGGTCCCGTTGGTGGCTTCCCACTCCCAGACCCACTGCCGCCACGTGTCGAGATCGGGGACCGCGGCCAGCCGGGCCTGGTTCCACGGGCCCTGGTCGACCCGAACCTCCACCGCCTCGATGCCCTTGTGCTGGGCCCACGCCACCCCGGCCACCGCCGTCCGGCCGGGCGAGATCTGGCTGGCGCCCGGCACGTCGATGCGGCATTCGGTCTTGATCGGCGCCTGCTGCGACCAGCCGCGCTGCGCCCAGTAGGCGTAGTTCCCGGCGAACGTGGTGACGTTGATGTCGGTCACCCACTTGGTCGCCGACACGTACCCGTAGAGCCCCGGCACCACCATGCGCGCCGGGAAGCCGTGGGCGATCGGCAGCGGCTGGCCATTCATCGCCACCGCGAGCAGGGCGTCGCGCCCGTCCATCACGGTCTGCACCGGGGTGCCGGAGGTGAACCCGTCCACCGATGTACACATCAACTGGTCGGCGCCGGCCTTGATCCCGGCCTCGCGCAGCAGGCTGGCCAGGCTCGCGCCCAGCCATAGCGCATTGCCGATGTACGGGCCGCCGACGGGGTCGGACACGCAGCACAAGGTGACGTAGTCCTGGATCAACGGTCGCTTCAGCAGCTCGTCGAAGGTGATCGTGAGCTCGCGGCTGACCATCCCGTGGATCCGCAGCTGCCAGCTTGACGGGTCGACCTCGGGCAAGACGATGGCCGTGTCCACCCGGTAGAAGTTGTTGTTGGGCGTGATGAACGAGGACAGCCCGGGGATGTTCAGGTTGACGCCCGGTGGGAGGCCCGGCGCGGTCACCGCCGGCTTGGGGATCTTGATCGCGGCGCGCGCGCTGGTCACGGCGCCCCGTTCGGCCAGCAGCCGTCCGGCCAGCCCGGCTACGGCCGCCACGCCCGCCGTGACCGCGCTGGCGGCCAGGAAGCCCCGCCGGTCCGGCTCCAGCGGGGCCGAAGAACCGGGGGCACCCGCCAGCCAGTCCCGTCCCTGAGCCGCCGACGGCCTGATCACCCCGCCCGTGCCGCCCGCCCACGCCGACCCGCCCGGCAAGTCAGGCACAGCGGGCAGACCCGGCCCAGCGGGCTCATCTGGCGCAGCGGGCACACCCGGGTCGGCCAAGGTGCCCAGCGCAGGCCCCACCGCCGCCGGGCCGATCCGGTTGATCAGCACCCGCAGTGCAACGGCTGCCGCCGCCGTCGCGGCCAGCGTCGGCAGCACGCTGTCCACGGTGGCGGTGGGCCGGGTCGCGGCGGCGGTCAGCCCGATGGCCGCGAACACCAGCAAGCCCGCCATGCCGTACCCCAGCCGCCGCGTGGCCGCCACGCCGAGCACGGCCGCGAAGATCCCGAGCACGACGAGGATGCCGCTCACCAGGACAAGCTTGTCGTCGGAGCCGAACTCGTTGATCGCGAAGTTCTTCAGCCACGGCGGCGTGAAGTCGATCTGCAGCTGCCCGACCGCGACCACCGGCGACCCGTTCGCGCCCGTCAATCCGGCCACCAGCTGCCCCACCCCGAGCGCGGTGGCGGCGGCCAGCACGCCCGCGATCGCGCCCAGGCCCGCCCGGCGCCTGGCCCGGGGATCGCTGGGACCCCGTCGGTTCCCCGTCATGTCCATGTCCTTTATTCGGTGCGGCCGGGCCCAGGGTTTGCCGCGCAGCCCCACCGTTGCCAGCCGTGATATTCGAGCGGCCCAGGCCCATGACCCCAGACGGCAAACCATAGCGGCCTGCTGCTACGAATATCAGTCGTGACGCCCACTGGCAGCCAGGAACCCGGGAACCGGATGCGACCCGCCCCCGCCACCCCGGCAGGCACCGACCTCGCTGGTCAGATCACCCTGGTGGCCCGCGGCGACGCCGCGGCCTTCGACGTCATCTTCGAGCAGATCGGCCCGTCCGTGTTCGGCGTGGTCAAGCGCGTGATCCGCGATCCGGCCCAGTCCGAGGAGGTCACCCAGGAGGTCCTGCTCGAGGTGTGGCGGACCGCGTCCAAGTTCGACGCCGGGCGCGGCAGCGCGACAGCCTGGGTGATGACGCTGGCCCATCGCCGGGCCGTGGACCGGGTCCGGTCCGTGCAGAAGGAAGCCGACCGCGAGCGGCGGATCGCGTCCGCCGAGATCCCGTACGACGAGGTAATCGAGGCCGTCGAGTCCAGCCTGGAGCGTGAGCGGGTGCGGCGCTGCCTGAGCTCCCTGACCGACGTTCAGCGCGAGTCGGTCACCCTGGCCTACTACCGCGGCTACACCTACGGCCAGGTGGCCAGCCTGCTCGGCGTGCCGACCGGAACCGTGAAGACCAGGATGCGCGACGCGCTGATCCGGCTACGTGACTGCCTGGGGGTGGCGGAATGAAGCTGACCAAACAAAGCCAGAACCGCGATGCGCACACCCTGGCCGGGGCGTACGCGATGGACGCGATCCCCGCGCCGGACCGGGAACGGTTCGAACGGCACCTGGCCGGGTGCGAGGAGTGCGCGCGGGAGATCACGAGCCTGCGCGAGGCCACCGCCATGCTCGGGACCGCCGCGGCCGAGCCGCTGCCCGCGGGCCTGAAGGAACGGGTCATGGCCGCCGCCGCGATGACCCGCCAGCAGCCGCCCGCCCAGGAGACCGAACCGGTGCGGCAGGCCCGCGGCGCCCGGGCCGGGACCTGGTTCGGCTCGCTGGCCTGGCCCGGCCGCCTCGCCCTGGCGGCGGGCGGGGCGGCCGCCGCGGCCGTGCTCGCGGTGGCCGTCGTGTTCGGCGTCGCCAACGGCAGCATGCAGCAACAACTCGACCAGGCCCAGGCCAGCAGCCATCAGATCGCCGTGGTGCTGACCGCGCAGGACGCCGCGATGACCACCGGGCCGGTGGCCGGCGGCGGCACCGCCACCATCGTCATGTCCCCCTCCCGGCACGCGCTGGTCTTCACCGCCCAGGGCCTGCACGCGCTGCCCGCCTCGCGCGGCTACGAGCTGTGGCTGATCGGCCCGGATGGAACCCGGTCGATCGGCATGCTCCCCGCGGGCAGCCACGGCATGACCGGCCCGGTCATCGCCTCTGGCCTGCGCCAGGGGGACCACCTGGCCCTGACCGCCGAACCCGCGGACGGCAGCGCGCGGCCCGACACCCCGATGATGCTCGACATGGTCCTGTAGCCGCGCCCATTCCCCGAGGAGGCCCGCTGAGCACTTCGCCCGCGGTGCTCGGCGTCGACCTGGGCACCAGCCAGGTCAAGGCGCTGCTGTGCGCCCCCGACGGGACCGTGCTCGGCCAGGGCACGGTGGGCTACCAGGTCAGCACGCCCCGGCCCGGCTGGGCCGAGGCCAGCCCCGAGCACTGGTGGCAGGCCACGTGCACCGCGGTCCGGACGGCGGTCGGTCCCGCGTCGGCCGAGGTCGCGGGCCTAGCCGTCGCCGGACAGATGCACGGTGTCATTATTTGTGCCGAACGGTCCGTGGCTCTTCGCCCCGCCATCACCTGGCTCGATCGCCGGGCGGAAGCGCAGGTCCAGGACTATGAGCGGCTGCCCGCGGATCTGCTCGCCCGGCTCGGCAACGCCCCGTCGCCCGGCATGGCCGGCCCGATCCTGCTCTGGCTGGCCCGCCACGAACCCGACGTCTACTGGCAGGCCCGCTGGATGCTGCAGCCCAAGGACTGGCTCCGGTTCCGGATGACCGGCCAGGCCGCCACCGACCCGACCGATGCCTCGGGCACCCTGCTGTTCGACCTCGAAGGCACTTGGGCCACCGATGTCGCCCGGGCGCTCGGGCTGCGCACCGACCTGCTGCCCGTCATCCGCTCACCCGCCGAGATCGCCGGGCCCCTGCTGCCCGCCGCCGCCGAACACCTGGGCCTGCGCCCCGGCCTCCCGGTCGCGATCGGCGCCGCCGACACGGCGGCTTCCCTGCTGGCCGCGCACCTCCCCCTCCCGGGATCCCCGCCCCTNNCGCCGGCTGCCCCCTGGGGTCTGCTCACCCTGGGCACCGGCGGCCAGCTCATCGTCCCCACCCCCCCGAACTCCGATATTCCATTTTCGGATAATCCGGATCCGGGGGTTGGCGCCATCAACTTGTTCCGGTCCGCGGACGGCGGGACCTACCGGCTGGCCGCGGCCCAGAACGTGGGCGTGACCCTGGACTGGGTCCGGCGGACGCTCGGTGCCAGCTGGGATGAGCTGTACGACACCGCCGCCCGTCCCTGGCAGGCGGACACCCCCGTTTTCCTGCCCTACCTGGCCGGCGAGCGCTGGGACCACCGCGCCTCCGGCGGCGCCTGGACCGGCCTGACCCTGGCCCACCGGCGGGCCGACCTGCTGCGCGCCGCCTTGGAGGGGGTCGCGTTCCTGCTCCGCGGCAAGCTCGACGACCTGCGTGCCCTCGGCTGCGCCCCGGCCGCGATCCGGCTCGGCGGCGGCGGCAGCCGCCACGCGGCCTGGCGTCAGCTGCTGGCCGACGCCCTGGCCGTGCCGCTCTACCCGGACCCCGACCCGGCGAGTGCCGGATGGCTGACCGCCCGGGGCGCCGCGCTGCTCGCCGTCGCCGCGACCGGACTGGTCCCGGATACGAGCACCACGGTCCGTTCGGGCCAAAATAGTGAGGCCGTCCTGCCAGCAAGCCAGCAGGCCGAACAGAGCTACCGCCGCTTCGCATCAGCAGCTTCCCGCCAAGGCGCCTAATACCCATGTATCGTGCTTTGTCGTGAGAGAGGGGACCGGCCGGGCCGCGAAGCTCAAGCGCGTGATGAACGCCCGCATGGAAGAGATGAGCTTCCGGTCGGGCGTCGTCGTCGTCACCGCAGTGCTCGCCCTCGCCGCGGTGGTTATCGCGCTCACGGTCACGCTGGGTGGCGGCCACCGGGCCGCCGCGGCACCGTCCGCGGTCTCCGCCAGCGTGGGCCCAAGCTCGGCGGCGGCTCAGTCGTCCGCCGCGGCCGACCCATCGCCGTCGGCGAGCCCCACCGGCACCCAGGTCTCGCCGGAGGCCCAGCCGGCCGCGGACTTCACGCCCGCGCCGGGGACCAGCCCCAGCCGGGCGGCTCCCTCAACGTCGCCGTCCGCGTCGCCGTCGGACTCTCCGTGGCCGACCTACCGGCCCATGGGCCTCGCGCCCTCCCACTCCCTCAAGACACCCGGAATACATCCCGGACACTAACCCGTGAGCCTGACCGGCATGGCGATGTGACGGCCCGCCCGGTCCGGGTGGGGGAGGGTCGGCCATGATTAGCGGATGCCACTGTTCGAGTTCGAGGGCCGCGGACCGCAAGTCAGCCCGACCGCGTGGATCGCGCCGACCGCCACCCTGGTCGGTGACGTGCGGGTCGAAGCCGAGGCATCCATCTGGTACGGGGCCGTGCTGCGCGCCGACTTCGGGCCGATCCTGATCCGGCGGGGCGCCAACGTCCAGGACGGGTCGGTGCTGCACGGCGGCGATGACCCGGTGACCGAGGTGGGGGAGGGGGCGACCATCGGCCACCTGTGCGTCGTCCACGGCGCGGTCATCGGGGAAGAAGCGCTGGTGGGCAACGGGGCCACGGTGCTAGACGGCGTAGTGGTCGGCCGCCGCGCGCTGGTCGCCGGGGGCTGCACGGTGCCGCCCGGCATGGTCATCCCCGATGGCATGATCGCCGTGGGCGTCCCGGCGCGGATTGCCGGGGAGGTCGCCGGCGGGGCAAAATTCTGGGTGGAAAACAATCCCGCCGTCTACCGTGACCTGGCCCGGCGTCACGCCGCCACGGTCAAGCCCGCGGACTGAGGGGAAGGTGTCATGGACAAGGACCTGGCCGAACAGGTAGCCGGCATCGCCCATCGTGTGGTCGCCAGCGGGGCGATCTCCGCCAACGGGCACGGCAACGTCAGCGTCCGGGTGCCCGGCGCGCAGGAGATGTACTTCACCGCTGGTCCCTCGCTGCACGGCCACCCGGCTTCGGCTGTCGTGCGGGTGTCCCTGGACGGGACCCTGCTGGAGGGCGACCTGCCGCCGATCCAGGGTGCCGTGGTCGCCATGCATACGGCCATGTATCAAGACCACCCCGAGGTCGACTGCGTCCTGCACACCCACTCGCCGTACGCCACGGCCTATGCGGTGGCGCAACGCCGCATCGGATGCTGGGTCGAGGCCATGGCCATGTTCGGGCTGCCGGACGGCGTACCCGTCGCGGGCTACGGACCGCGCGGGTCGGCCGAGGCGGTGGCCAACATCCGCAGCGCGGTTATCCCTGGCGTCCCGGCCGTGCTGCTGGCCAACCACGGCGTGCTGATCTTCCACCGCACCCCGGACCTCGCCATCCTGGTCGGCAGCGTCGTCGAGGAGGCGGCCCAGGCGGGCCTCAACGCCGCCGGGCTGGGCGGGCCGGTGGAGATTCCGCCGGACCTGCGCGCCGCGGCCTTGCAGCGGGCCATGGCCTTCGACAGCCAGGGGACCGTGCACGCCTGAGATGCACGCCACCACCGAGTTCTCCGTTGCCGAGCAGACCGCGCTGCGCGGCCAGTGCACGGTGTTCCTGGCCGGTCACGGGCCGCTGAGCGCGGCCGGGCTGCTGGGCAGCATCCCTCCCGACACCGCCCTGGACCGCTACGGCGACGGCGGCGTCGTCGCCGAGCTTGAGGCCGAGGTCGCCGACCTGCTGGGCCTGCCCGCGGCCGCGTTCCTGCCCAGCGGCACGATGGCCCAGCAGTCGGTGCTGCGGGTTCACGCCGATCGGCGGCAGCGCCGGACCGTCGTGTTCCACCCGATGTGCCACCTGCACCGGCACGAGGGAGAGGGGTTCCAGCGCCTGCACGGCCTGACCGGGCGCACCGCCGGTGACGCGGACCGGCTGCTGAATATCGACGACCTGACCTCGATCGCCGAGCTGCCCGCGGCACTGCTCATCGAGCTGCCGCAGCGAGACCTCGGCGGCCAGCAACCGGACTGGGCGGACCTGCGAGTTCAGGTCGACTGGGCTCGCGAGCGGGGCGCCGCCGTGCATCTCGACGGCGCCCGGCTGTGGGAGTCAGCCGCCGGGTATGGCAGGCCACTGCGCGAGATCGCGGCCTTGTTCGATAGCGTCTACGTGTCCTTCTACAAGGGCATCGGCGCGCTGGCCGGATGCTGCGTGGCCGGGCCGGCGGACATTCTCGCCGAGGTGCGGGAGTGGCGGCACCGCATGGGCGGCACGCTGTTCGGACTCTGGCCGAATGCCGCTTCCGCGCTGAGCTGCCTGCGGCAGCGGCTGCCGCTGATGCCCGAGTACCTGAGCCACGCTCGCGAGATCGCGGCCACCCTCCGCGACGTGGCCGGGGTGCGGGTCGTGCCGGACCCGCCCCAGGTCCCGATGATGCACCTGCTGCTGACCACCACGCAGGAGCGCTTCGCCGCGGCCGCCCGCCGGCTGGCGATCGAGCGCCGGATCTGGACCTGGCCGACCGCGGCGCTGACCGGCGATCCGGCCGTGCAGCGGGTCGAGCTAGCGGTGGGCGATGCCACCCGGTCTCTGTCGCCCGCTCAGGTCGGCGACATCATCGCCACCCTGGTCTCCTGATCGCGGCTGCCCCGCCTTGACGGCCAGATCGCCTACCCGGATGGTTCCGGGTACGACCACGCGCGCGTTCATCCCGCGCAGCCGCAACTGGCGGCCGAGCCGGGAGTTGACGAACCGGATGGCCTCCGTCCCGAAGCGCTCGATGAACTTCGCGCAACCAGTGTGCGGGGCCTCGCTGACCCGCAGCACGGCCTCGCCCACCGCGAGCAGGCTCCCGGCCGGCAGATTATCCATGCTGAGGTCCAGATCGAGGAAGAGCTGATCTCCGGCCAGCGCCATCCGTTCGGTCCCTTCGGCGACCAGCTCGGCCACCCGCGCGTTGATCACCGTCACCTGCTTGTCCGGATTCGCCGTGCCATCGGGTGTGCTGGAGCTGCCACGGGTGAGCCAGTTGTCTCCCTCGAGCCCGCTGACCTGGTCCAGGACCGCCTCGTCCAGCAGGTCTCGCTGGCCCACCTCCGGGCGGCGGACGACCAGCACCAGCCGGCCGTGGTTCTGCGGAGACTCGCGGATGTGCTCGAGCCCCGCCTCCAGACGCTCACGTGACAGATGCCCCACAGCCCGATTCTCGCCAGCCACCCCCCGATTGGCCAGTCGATATTCCGGCCCGGGCGGCTCGCGTCCCGTCATGGAACACCCGCACCCGTGGCTGACCGGGCCGGGCGGTAGCTTCTCTGAGTGACCCGTGCGCCCATCTCGCTGCCTGGCCAGACCGTCATCTTCGATTACGGGGAGGTCATCTCGCTGGCCCCGTCAGCCGCCGACCGGGAGGTAATCGCCGGGCTGGCGGGGGTAGGCGGCGACAGCGAGCCGTTCTGGCGGGCCTACTTCGCCCACCGGGACGGCCTGGACCAGGGCCGCGCGGGCGTCGCGGCGTACTGGCGGGCGATCGCCAAGGACGTCGGCGCCAGCTGGGATGACGCGCGAGTGCACGAGCTGTGGGCCGCGGACTTCCGCAGCTGGCTGTCCATCAATCCGGACGTCATCGAGGTGCTCTCCGACCTCAAGGCCGGCGGCGCCAAGCTGGCGTTGCTGTCCAACGCAGGTCCGGACTTCGGCAGTTATCTGCGGCACGGCCCGCTCGGCGACTTCTTCGTGGCGTGCTACGTCAGCGGCGAGCTCGGCCTGCTCAAGCCACACCCCGAGATCTACCAGCACGTGCTGGACGACCTAGGCATCAGCGTCGCCGAGGCGGTATTCATCGACAACCGCGAGGCGAACGTCCGCGGCGCCGAGGCGCTCGGCATCACCGGCCACCTGTTCACCGACGTGACCGCGCTGCGCGCCTTCCTCACCTCACTCTCGCCGGTCGGATTTCGTCCGAGCTGACGCGCATACTCGGACTGTAACCAGCGTTACCGCTGGTCCGCGCCTCGGACGGTGCGGACTACACGCGCGTGCTCCCGCATGGTCTCGGTGCCGTCCGCGCCCGGCTGGCGGCCGAACCCGCAGTACATCGCGACGCCGAAGTCGGGCAGGTAGCGCGATGCGGTGGCGTGCCTGCGCCGCAGCCCGGGGCTCCCGTCGATGGGCAGCACGATGCCCAGGAAGACGCGGGCGTCGCCGGGCTCCAGGTCGGCCAGCGGACGGAAGAAGCCGCGGTCCTCACTGCGCAGGTATCGCGGCCCGGCCAGGTGCAGCCAGTCCACCGTGCGTCCGGAGTGCGCGACCGCGAAGTTCGCCATCCGCACCAGCAGCCCCATGTCGCGCGCCTCGTACATCGGCCACTCCGGGAACGTCCCGTAGCACAAGTGGTAGCCGACCAGGACTTCCTCCGGGATCAACCGGGTCAACCGGGTGACCGGTCCCGCGAACCGCTCCCATCCGCCTTCCGGGGTCCACGCGAGCACGCCCTCGATGTCCTGTGTCTCGTAAGCCAGATCCCATTGGATCGCCAGTTCGGCGGGCGGGATGGCCGCGGTTAGCCGGGTCAGCTCACGGGCCACCAGATCCTCGAACGCCCGCTCCGCGACCGGGTAGTCAGCGGCGAAGTCAGCCTTGAACGCGTTCAGCGCGCTGGACGGGAACGGAAGCCCGACCTGGAACCGGAGATGACCGGGGATCACTCCTTCGGCGCGCAGCGCGCTGAACACCTGGTAGCCGGCGATCGCGTCATCGATGCGCGGCCAGGAATCCCAGCGCAGTTCGGTGACGCCGGGCGCGATGCCGAAAACCGGGGTCTCGTACGCATGCCGCGGGATCCCGGTGGGCGACTCCGTCTCCAGCACCACGACGACGCCGGGGTTCGGCCGGACGAGCCGTTCCCGCTCGTAGCCGACCCACGCGGCCCGCGGCCCGGTCTCGCCGTCCGGCAGCGCGAACACCAGGTCACCGAAGAACCCCGCCGCCGCACGCAACGCCGAATCGGTCGAGTCCGCCGGCAGGCTCCCGACCAGCAGCAGGTCACTGTTCACTCGCGGCGCCATCGGCTTCCTTCCCCGCGACCGCGGGCTGCGGCCACCCTCGATCACGGTAGACCCGTGCTGCGGAATACTGGCGATCATGCCTGAACTGATTCGCGAGCCGACCCGGGTCGCCGCGGCCGGCGAGCCGCCCAAGCTGATTGACGAGTACGTGGGACGGGCCAGCACCGGCCGGGCCGGATTGAGCATCGCACACATGCGCAGCCCGTCAGGCTGGGCTGAGCCCGGGCAGCGCCCGGAGTTCGACGAATTCACCATCGTGCTGCGCGGGGCGCTGGTGGTGGAGTCGAACGACGGCCAGTTGACGGTCCAGGCCGGCCAGGCCGTTCACGCCAGGCCAGGGGAATGGGTGCGCTACAGCTCACCTGGAGCGGACGGCGCGGAGTACATATCCGTCTGCGCGCCCGCCTTCACCCCCGGCACGGTTCACCGCGACGACTGATTGAAGTGTCCGGCCTCGGGGTATCGGTACGGCCATACGATCCGCCGCGTAGCACTGTCTGGGAGGGCCGATGCGTATCAGCGACGTGCTTCGCGTCAAGGGCACCCAGGTCATCACCGTCACCCCGGACACCAAAGTGCGCCAGCTTGTGGCGGTCCTGGCCGAGCACCGGATCGGCGCTGTCGTCGTCTCGCGCGACGGCACGACGGTCGACGGAATCGCCAGCGAGCGGGACATCGTCCAGGCCCTGGCCCAGCGGGGCGCCGCGGTGATGTCTGAGCCGGTCACGGCCATCTACACCGCCGAGGTGCACACGGTCACGCCGCAGACCCCGCTCGACGAGGTCATGCGCATGATGACCGAGCGCCGGGTCCGGCATGCGCCAGTCGTGGTTGACGGCAGCTTGCATGGGCTCGTGAGCATTGGCGACGTGGTGAAGATCCGTCTCGGCGAACTCGAAACCGAGCGGACCGCATTGACGGAGTACATCACCGGTACTCGCTGATGCATTTTCGGCAGACGGCTTTCGAGGAGTCGCGTTGGCGATACTGGCTGCGGTAAAGGACAAGCCTGTCCAGCAGCCATCGCCTGGCCGCCGCGTCAGGCGAGCGGCGGTCGGGATCAGCGCCGCGTGCCTGATCGCGTTCCTGGCCTTCCTGGCCGGAGAGCACCACCAGCATCCGGTCACCGTAGTGAGCGGCATTGCCGATGCTGGTGACCACACGGCATCGGTTACCGTCGCGGGTTCAAGCTGGGTGTACGGGATTTCGGGGGTCGACCAGTGGGTCGACCAGCAGGGCCAGACCCACCTCGGTGGCTGGCCCGCCTGCCTGAGCACGCCCGGGAAGACCGTCCCCATAACGTTCGGCTGGGTTCCGGTGACCGGGCCGGACGGCTCGTCGTGGAGACAGGTCGTCTGGGTCGACTGCCGCTCCTGACGATGCCGGCCTCGGACGGGATTGCGCGAAGCCGGGGGGTGTCAAAATGTGTACGTGGGGGTTACCGCTGGTTTGGTGACGTTGCTGTTCACCGATATCGAGGGCGGCGTCTGGCTATGGGAGGCTGACCGCGATGCTATGGCGGCGGCGTCGGCCCGCCATGACCGCATTGTCCGCGAGCTGGTCGAGGCATCCGGCGGGCACGTCTTCAAGACGGTAGGCGAGGCGCATCGCGCGGTATTCGCCGATCCGGTGGCGGCGCTTTTGTCGGCGGTGGCGATCCAGCGGGCGGCCGGCGTCGAGCCGTGGCCGGCCGGCCTGCCCATCAAGGTGTGCATGGCGTTGCATGCTGGTACCTGCGCCGAGCGCGACGGCGACTACGCCGGTCCGGTGGTGAACCGGGCCGCCCGGTTGCTGGACGTCGGCCATGGCGGCCAGGTCCTGGTGACCGCGGCGGCGTACGCGCTGCTGGCCGGGCGGCTACCGGGCAGGATCGGGCTCCGGGACCTGGGTGAGCAGCGGCTGCGGGATCTGGGCCGCGCCGAGCGGGTCTTCCAGGTGACCGGGCCGGGCCTGGCCG
>PLDT01000454.1:0-6969 GCA_003136255.1 Actinomycetota bacterium | reverse complement strand
GGGCCTGATGTGGCGGTCACGCACATCCTGGTGGTCACCGACCCGGCGCGGTCGCGCGATTTCTGGGTCGAGGTCCTAGGCGCCGAACTGTACCGCGAGTACGGCGGAACCAGCGTGGTGCTGCGATTCGCTGGCACCTGGCTGTTGCTGGTCAGCGCGGGCGCTCCGACCGCCGACAAGCCCACCGTGGTCTTCCAGCCGCCCGCCGACGCCGACCTGGTCAGTCATGCGATGACGCTGCGCGTGGCTGACTGCCAGGCAGCCTACGAGGCGCTACGGTCCCGAGGCGCAGCGTTCCTCACCCCGCCGCATGACTGGGGCGCTGAGATCCGCTGCTTCCTGCGAGACCCTGACGGCCACCTCGTAGAACTCAGCCAGTCAAAAGCCAGCTGACAGCGGTATGTGCGAAGCAACGCAGGCGGCGGCATTCCCGGTGAGGAGCCGGATCTGCACTGACGAGTAAAGTTTCTCGTGCCCCCGACGAATCGAGGAGCCTTGCCCAAGGCCGTCAAGGTATCGCGTGAGGAAGAACTGCTCCGCAACGCGATCCAGCTCTTCAGCCGGGGCGGTTTCCGGGAGACCAGTCTGCAGGAGATCGCCGACGAGCTCGGCATCACGCGGCCGCTGTTCTACTATTACTTCGAATCCAAGGAAGACCTGCTCTGGCGCATCATCGGCCATCTTGGTGACGCGCTGCTCGAGCAAGCCCGGCCCATCGCCGTCGCCGACGAGCCGCCCGTCCGCCGTCTGACCCTGCTGTTCGAACGGCACGTAGGCACGCTGCTGGAGAACGTAGACGCCTTCCGCATCTACTTCGCCGAGCGCAACCAGCTGTCCAGCAAGCGCGATCTGCGCCTGAAGCGCGGCGAGCGGCTCTACCACGAGCTGATCACCGAGGTGATCGTGGAAGGCCAGCGGCTCGGTGAGCTCCGGCCCGGTGATGCCGACCTGGCCACCCGGCTGGCCATGGGCACGGCCAATTCAGTGCTCCGCTGGTACACCCCCGCCGGGGCGATCTCCCCGCACGACCTGATGTCCGCCATCGTCGAGTACATGCTGGCCGGCCTGACCGTAACGCAGTGAACACCTCCCCGCGCGCCTGCTCCGGGGCTAGATCGAGCCTCATGGTCCCGGCGCGCTACTCGGTGAACTCGAAGAGCAGGTTCTTGTTCTGCGCGGGGTTAATGGCCAGCGCGTCGTCCGCGTCGCCGGGGATGAGTTCGAAACCCTGGCCGGTCAGGTGCTTCTCGACCTCGGCCAGACTCTTGGCCTTGAACACGGTGCTGCGGATGCGCTGGCCGTAACGGCCCAGGTAGTCCGCGACCGCCCCGTCGCCGGTCGGCTCGAGCAGCTCCCAGACGGCCGTGCCGACCTGCAGCTGCACGCCCTTGGCGCCCGCCCGCGGCCGTGAGACCGGGCCGATGTCCGAGATATAGGCCAGTTCGTTCAGCCGGGCCGACGCGGCCTCGACGCTCTCCACCGCCACGGTCAGCCGGGCCAGGCCGGTCAGGCCGAGCGGCTGCTGGTTTTCCCAGTAACCGTCCGGCTGGGCCAGCCGCTTGAAGTCGCCGTCGTAGATCTCGAACGCGATGCCGAAGCTGTTACCGGGGTAGGTGAAGAACGCCGCGCCCAGGTCGTTGATGATCCTGATCTCCTTCTCGACCGCGAACTCCTTGGCACTGGCCACGTCGGGCACGTGGTACTCGATGCCGATGTAGTGGTCGCCGAACTTGTTCAGCAGCCGGCCCTGGCCCCGCTCGCCACGCTCCTTCGGCGCGAAGAACTCGAACATCACTCCGCCCAGCGTCATCAGGCAGGCATCGGTGCCGTCGCCGGAGTCCGGGATCAGCAGGTCCAGGGTGAAGCCGACGCGGTCCCGGAAGTGCTCGATCGTCGCTTCGTGGCCATCCACGATGGCGTTGATGTGGTTGGGATAAATGAGTTGCCACTTGTCAGCCATGACCGCAGCCTCGTCCGCAGTTGACTCTCGTGTCAAGAGAAAAGTTCGATTCTTTGCTAAATCTCGATCTTTTCATCGGGTTCCGCTGGATCAGCTGGCCGCGCATCCCGAGGGGGTGGCCTCGCAGCGCAGGGTTTGCGAGTATGCCGTCGATGGCTACTTCGCAGGAGTACCTCGAGGCCTATGACCAGCAGCTGCGGACAGACGCCGAGACGCCCAGCGCGATAGCGGTGGAGCGGCTTGGTCCGCTGCGGCTGGTGACCTTCGCGGGCGGGCGGGGTTTCGTGACCTACCAGGACCTGGGCGGGGCCGGCGCGGTGACGATCGCCGGGTGGGTCGGGGAGGCCCTCGCGCACTACCGTGCGGACGCGGCGATGACGCGGGTGGAGTGGAAGACGCGGGGCCATGACCGCGCGCCAGGGCTGCACGACGCGCTGGTGTCCAGCGGCTTCGTGCCGGACGAACCCGAGTCGATCATGATCGGCGAGGTACTGCGGCTGGCCGTCGACGTCGCGCTGCCGGACGAGGTCCGACTACGGCAGATCACGTCGGAACCGGACGTCCGGGCGATGTGCGCGATGCAGGCCGAGGTTTTCGACGTCCCGGAAATCGAGGACACGGCGAACGCGGTGCTGCGGAGGCTGGCCACCGGGGATGGCATGCAGCTGTGGGTGGCGGAGGCCCGCGGGCAAATCGTCAGCGCCGGCCGACTCGAGCTCGTCGCCGGGACCGAGTTCGCCGGAATCTGGGGCGGCGCCACGCGGCCGCAGTGGCGGGGCCGGGGGATCTACCGGGCCCTCACCGCAGCCCGGGCCCGCTCAGCGCTCGCGCTGGGCAAGCGGCTGATGCACAGCGACTCGACCGAGTTCTCCCGGCCCATCCTGGAGCGGGCGGGCCTGGTCAAGGTCTCTACTACGACGCCCTACACGTGGCGCCGGTAAGGATCTTCGGCCGACTCGGACGTTTCCGCGGAAACGTCCCACGCAATTGCGTGAGGGTCCGGACCAGCCGCCTGCGCGGCGGCGGCCTGGAGGTCATCGATGATGAGCTGCACGGTCCGGGCGATGGTGTCGGGGATCTTGTCGAGCGGCAGGCCGTGGTCGTGCATCGTCCACGAGAATTCGGCGCCCGACATGCTGAGCAGGGTGGCCGTTGCCTCTTCGGTCGCTCGCCGCGGAGCCCCGGTCGCGGCGACCGACCGCCGGATGGCGTCCAGCCGCTCGGCGCGGCGCCGCTGCCGGACCTCGCGCCATACCGGGCTCGGGGCGTTGGCCAACGCCCGGGCCAGCGGCGACTTGAGGGCGTTCTCGTGGATGTCATGAAAGTAGCGAGCGAGATCGTCAGGACCTTCGGCCACCCGCACTCCCACCGGGTGGAAGTGGCGATCGAACCACTCGCCGAGGCCGATGATCTGATCGTCGGCGGTGGGGAAGTGCATGTGGACCGTCCGTACCGAGACCCCGGCTCGGCGGGCCGCTTCGCTCGGTGACAGCGTGGCGCGGTCGGGGTCGGAGAGCTGCTCGGCGAACGCTTGCAGGATCGCTTCGCGCGTAGCCGCCGCCTGTGCCTCCCGTTTCGGGCTGACGTAGCGGCGGCTCGCCGTCACAGCTTGAACTCCTTTCCGTCAGAGCTTGAACTCAACGTCGTAGCTAGAGGCCACGCGCAGGACACCCGGGATGTCGGGCGGGCTCATCTCAACCTCACTGGATACTTGCGCGAAGAACTGGGCAGCCTGGCCCTCCGTCACGATCGTCAGAAAGTGGGTCTTGGTGAGGTTCCGATAGCTGTGCGTTACCCCGGCCGGAACGTGGGCCACCCCGCCGGGCAAGAGCACGTAAGATTCACCGTCGATGATCACCTCGAGCTCGCCGTCGAGCACCACTTACGCCTCCTCCCACGGGTGGCAGTGCGGGGGCGGGCCGGCGTCGGCAGGGCCACTGGTGTCGAAGATCTCCAGTGACGACCCCATGGCGTTGGTGAGCAACGGCCGCAAGGTCTCCCCTAGGACGAACAGGTTGTCGCTCGCGTCGACGGTAGTGATGGTGCCTGACATGTTTCCGCCCCTTCGATCGATGATCGATTATATACGTTCACTGCACTCAGCTGCAGCGAACCGTCCCCCGCCAGTATGAACTTCGCTTCACCCGAATGCAAGCAATTCCTTACCGGGCAGTCCCCGTTTGGACAGCGGGTGGCCTGGGCTCCGGCACGCCCCACGATCAAGTGCCCGGCATGTGCCAGGCGAAGACCACGGTTACGCGCGAGCGAGCCGATCCGACACGAGCCGGTTAAGGCTCACATGCTGTTCGGCAGCTTCACGGACAAGGCGACGGTGAACCTCTGCCGGAACACGCACCACGAACCTGCCTGAATAGGCGCGTTCCGACAACGGCTCGGGAATCGGCTCGCCGGATGCAGCCAGATCGGCGAGCACGTCACGGACGACATCAGCGAGGCCCGCGAGTGCTTCTCCCGGGGTGGGCGCGAGCCAGGACAGTGACGGAAACTCCGCGACTGTAGCGACATGCTCGCCGTCTTCGGCGGACCACGTGACCCGGTAGGTGTAGTGGGTTGCGTCAGGCATCGTCATCACTCTCCTCGTTCTTCTCCGCTTCCAGCCTGGCGATTGCGGCATAGCAGCCAGTAGATCAGGGCCGCTGGGGGGTGGATGCACAACAGGATGATCAGCAGGCGCTGGTCCAGGACCATGCCAGGCCGTGGCGGTTGCTGCTGGGCGGCGGGGAGGTCGGCGGTGAGGTCGCGCAGCTGGGCTCTGGTCTGCGCGGCGTAGGCGGCGCCGGCTCGTTCCTCGAGCTCGGCCTGGGTCAGCCGGCCGTCGGCGAAGTTGCGCTGCAGCAGCGCGACGGTCTGCTCACGTTCGGCGTCGGAGGCGCGGACGGCCGGGTCGGCGTGCTGTATGGCGTCGCTCATGCGGGGCTCCCTTGAGGGGGGTCGGCATCGGGGCGGTCTTGCACGTCGATGAGCGCCAGGACCACCCTGGTCCAGGTTCCGTCTGCGGCGGGATCGGCGAACCGGGCGGTGAGCTGCTCGATATGGCCGCGCAGTTCGGCCAGCGCCTGATCGGTGAGCCGCAGCGCGCCGCGGTGCAGGTCGACCTCCCGGTGGCGGCCCGCCTGCCTGGCCTGGTATGCGGCCGTGATGTCCAGCGCGGTGGCCTGCAGCACCGCTCCGAGGAACGCGGCTGTTTCCTCCGGGCCGGCGTCGTCGCCGGGCGGCTCAGTCTCCGCGCGCGCGTAAATCCGCTCGGCCTTGCCGCGGCCCAGCCGCCGGTAGCCGGTGACCTCGATCAGCCCGGCCTGTTCCAGCTGGCCGAGGTGGTAGTAGAGGCGGTCAGCCGGCAGTGCGGCGCAGTCGGCCAGCTGCCGCGCCGACCGGGGGGCTTCAGCCAGCCACTCCAGGATCCGGATCCGCAGCGGGTCAGCCAGCGCCTTGTGCACGCCGTGCCAGCGCTTGCGCAGCGCGCCTGTCCCGGGCAGGCTGGCCGGCTCCACCGAGAATGATGGAATGTCCTCCATTCAATGAAATTTATTACAGTGAACTACTGCTCGTCAATCCGCGCAGCCGCTGCGGGGCATCGGGGGCTGGGGCGCCGTGCTGGATGACTAGGACGCCGCCCGGCCCATGCCCGTGCCACCCGCCACGGCATCCAGCGCGCGCGTACCAGGTCAGCGCAATCCACCACTGGCAGGCCGCAATGCCCTGACAGCGCGCCGGGCGGCCGCCCCTGCCCCGCTTCCATGTCGGCTCCGGTAGCGGGGGCGGCTCTGGTGTGCTAGGCCCGGCGGTGGCGCCGCGGCTGTTCCCTGACCGCGAGGCGGGCTCCTTTGGGTTGCTCCTACGCCGGGTGCGGTGGCTGCTGGGCCTCGACGCGTTGCTTCAGGGCTTCGACGTTGGCTGGCATTTCCTTTTGTGCCTGGCGGCGGACGATAAGCGGGACGAGCAGTTTGCCGATGCCGTGCCCGTTGAAGTCGACCGCGATGGTCAGCCGGGAACTGGTTTCGGTCAGGGATTCCACGGTCACGTCGACGGTGGCGCGGATGGGTCCGTCGATGCCCTGCACGCCCCACGTCCTGGGTGCGTCGATGCGGGTCACCTCGGCGGTGACGACCCGGTTGGCTCCGCCGATGCGCCGGGTGGTCAGGCACTTCGAGCCCACCTGCGCGGGGCCGGGCGGGTCCAGGTGACCCTCGATGAGGCCCTGCTGCCATTCGCGGAAGCGTGCGGGGTCGGTGGCGTAGGCGAACACCTGCGCTGCGGGCCGGCCCACCACAGTGCTGGCGATGACCGGTGCCATGTCAGCGGTCCTCGAGCAGGGCNNACGAACCGGACCTCGACCTCGCTGGTCAGGTCCGGGTCGGTCTCGACCTGCCATTGCGGGCTGATGTCCCAGCTGAAGACCACGCGGGCGGGTGGCTCGTAGGCCAGGATCCGCGCCCACCGGCACTCGCTGCCGTCGACGCCGCGGTCGTAGATGTGCCCGCCGGCATAAGGTTCGAAGACGGTCTCGGCGATCGGCGCCGCGAGCAGGGTGTGCTCGGGCGGCTTGAAGTCGCCGAACCTCTGCGTGAACGCCGTGAAGGCCTGCTCAGCCGGCACGTTGACCAGCACCTGCTTGCGGACAACGGGGACCTCGGTCCGGGTCATGGATTCTCCTGTGCCGGGTGTTCGGCGACATCTGCGTAGCTGGCCAGGGCCCGCTGCCAGAAGGTGTCGAGCTGATCGCGGAGCGCGGCCACTGCGGTCGGGTTGAGCCGGTACAGGCGCCTGGTGCCGGCCGCGCGTTCACTGACCAGGCCGGCGTCTTTGAGGACCTTGAGGTGCTGGGAGACCGCCGACCGGCTGACCGGCAGCCCCGCGGCCAGTTGTCCCACCGCCTGCGGTCCGTCGGCCAGGCGGCTGACGATGGCGCGCCGGGTGCCGTCCGCCAGCGCGCTCCAGCCGTCACCTGCCCGGTTAGTATCCACTAACGGTTAGGATTGCCTAACGGA
>PLDT01000556.1:0-2610 GCA_003136255.1 Actinomycetota bacterium | reverse complement strand
ACGTACACGCGGGCCACCTCGGGCGCCGCCGCGCCGGTCCCCTCGATCGGCTTGGTCACGATCTCGACCAGCGGGATGCCCGCCCGGTTGTAGTCGACGAGCGAGTACTCGGCCCCGTGAATGCGGCCGGTGACCCCGCCCACGTGCAGCGACTTGCCGGTGTCCTCCTCCAGGTGCACCCGCTCGATGCCGACCCTGATGGTCGTGCCGTCCAGGTCCACGTCCAGGTAACCGTCGGTGCACAGCGGCTCGTCGTACTGCGAGATCTGGAAGTCCTTCGGCATGTCCGGGTAGAAGTAGTTCTTCCGCGCGAACCGGCACCAGGTGGCGATGGTGCAGTTCAGGGCCAGGCCGATCCGGATCGCGTACTCGATCGCGGCCCGGTTCACCACCGGCAGCGAGCCGGGCAGGCCGAGGCAGACGGGGCACACCTGGCTGTTCGGGTCGGCGCCGAACGTGGTGATGCAGCCGCAGAACATCTTGGTCGTGGTGCCCAGCTCGACGTGGGTCTCCAGGCCGATGAGCGGCTCGTAGCGCTCCAGCGCCACGTCGAACGGAACCAGCGTGTCCGTGGTCATGGTCANNAGCTCCCTCGCCTCGGCCAGCAGTGGATGGCCCCAGCGCCCGGTGAAGGCCGCCTCGGCGGCGGCGGCGACCCGGTACAGCCGGTCGTCGGCCAGCACGGGCGCCATCACCTGCAGCCCGACCGGCAGGCCGTCTTCCGGCGCGAGCCCGCACGGGACCGAGATCGCCGCGTTGCCGGCCAGGTCGGACGGGATCGTGGCCAGGTCGGCCAGGTACATCGCCATCGGGTCGTCGGCCCGCTCGCCGATCGGGAACGCCGTGGTCGGCGTGGCCGGCGAGACCAGCACGTCGACCTGGCCGAAGGCCGCGTCGAAGTCCCGGATGATCAGCGTGCGCACCTGCTGGGCCTTGCCGTAGTAGGCGTCGTAGTAGCCGCTGGACAGCGCGTAGGTGCCGAGGATGATCCGCCGCTTNNACCTCGGCGCCGAACCCCGCCTCGCGGGTCAGCCCCATCACCTCTTCGGCGTCCCGGGTCCCGTCGTCGCCGACCCGTAGCCCGTAGCGCATGGCGTCGAACCGGGCCAGGTTGGACGAGCACTCGCTGGGCGCGATCAGGTAGTAGGCGGGCAGGGCGTACCTGAAGTGCGGGCAGGACACCTCGGTGACCTTGGCGCCCAGGGACTCGAGCAGCTCGACGGCTTCGGCGAACCGGGACAGGACACCGCTCTGATAGCCGTCCCCGCTCAGCTCGGTGACCACGCCGATCCGCATGCCGCTCACGTCGGCCTCGCGGGCCGCGGCCACCACCGGCGGCACCGGCGCGTCGATCGAGGTGGAGTCGCACGGGTCGTGTCCCGAGATCNNGGCTTGGTGCCGACGATCCCGCATACCGCGGCGGGCTGGCGGATCGAGCCGCCGGTGTCGGTGCCGATGGCCAGCGGCGCCTCGTAGGCCGCCACCGCGGCGGCGGACCCGCCGGAGGATCCGCCCGGGATCCTGTCCAGGTCCCACGGGTTGCGGGTGGGACCGTACGCGGAGTTCTCGGTGGACGAGCCCATGGCAAACTCGTCCATGTTGGTCTTGCCCAAGATGATCGCGCCGGCCTGCTTGAGCCTTTTCGTGATGGTGGCGTCGTAGGGCGGGTGCCAGCCCTCCAGGATGCGGCTTCCGCAGGTGGTGGGCATGCCGGTGGTGGTGAACACGTCCTTGACCGCGATCGGCACGCCCGCCAGCGGGCCTAGGTTGCCGCCTGCTTTTCGCTTGGCGTCGACCTCGGCGGCCTGTTCCAGCGNNAAGGCGTGCACGCGATCATCGACGGCGGCGATCCGGTCCAGGTGGGCCCGGGTCACCTCGGTCGCGGAGACGTCGCCCTTGGCCAGCGCGGCAGATAGCTCGGCCGCGGTCATGCGGGTCAGTTCCATGGCTTAGTCCTCCCCCAGGATCCGCGGCACCTTGAACCGCTGCTGCTCCACCGCGGGCGCCTGGTCGAGGGCCTGCTCGGGGGTCAGGCACGGGACCGGCACGTCGTCGCGGAACACGTTGGTCAGGCCGGTCGCGTGCGAGGTCGGCGGGATGCCCTCGGCAGCGACCTCCTGGACCTGCGCGACGGCCGTGATGATCTGGTTCAGCTGGGGCGCCAGATGGTCGAGCTCCGCGTCGGGCAGCGAGATCCGGGCCAGTCGCGCCAGGTGCGCGACCTCGTCACGGGTGATGGGCATGCACGCGATTCTAGGCGCGGCGCGCAGGCAGGCTGTAACCGATTAAGACCCGCGGGAGCTGGCCCCCGTCCGGCCGTTCGGTATCTTCGGTAATCGCGCGGATGACGCGGCCGTACCGGCTCGATCGGGATGTGCCGGCTGGTCATCGCGAGGTGCACCCGGCTGCCGCCGCGGCGCACGACCAGCGACGCCGATCCGTCCGGACCGCCTCCGGCCATCCGGTGACGTCGGCGATCAGCTGCCCGAGCGCGGCGTACCCACCGGGACCCGCGCCACCGGTGAACGTCCCGCGCGTCCCGCCGCAGGCTACGTCCCTTCGCGGCGGGTCCGTCGTGATCGATGCTGTGATCGATGCTGTGATCGATGC
>PLDT01000603.1:0-3897 GCA_003136255.1 Actinomycetota bacterium | reverse complement strand
CCCGCCAGCGCCCCCCGCCGCCACCCGTCCCTCGCCTGCTAGCGATACCGCCACGATCGCGGTCAGCAGCGCCATCTCCGCTGCCACGCTCACCGCGACGCCGAGCGCCGACGCAGCCAGGCACGCCGCCGCCGCGGCCAGCCGGTACCGTTCGGCCCCGATCCGCAGCGCGTGCCGGAACGCCGCGCTGCCCGCCAGGAACAGCCCCACCCCGCAGCCCAGCGCCACGCATGGCCCGGCCGGCAGCGTGCTCCCGGTGTTCACGATGGCCTGCTTGACCCCGGCGGCCAGCGCCACGATGCCGAGCAGCATCGGGATGTAAGCGAAGAAGTACGCGGCCAGCGCGAGCGCCGGCCGCGCCGCCGGGTCGGCCCGCAGCATGGCCTGCTCGGCCCGCTCGTCGTCGCCGACCCCGAAGTACGCCCACCACAGCGCCGCGGCCAGGGCCAGCCCGAGCACCGCGGACAGGGCCAGCGACACCGTGACGCGGTGGCCTTCGGCCCCGATCCCGATGCCCGCCACCGACTCCCCGAACACCACGATGATCAGCGCCCCGTGCCGCTCCACGAAGTGCGACGGTGAGATCGCGAACCGCCCTCGCACCCGGCTGATCAGCGGCGACAGCTGCTGGATGGCCAGCGCCGCCGCCCACATCACGTACGCCGCCCAGCCCTGCACCACCCCGGCCCCGATGATGAGCAGCGCGGCCGCCACGTTGAAGGGCGCCACCCGTGCGATGTTCCGGTTGACCCGCTGGTACAGCCAGGTGTGCACGCCCACCACGGTCAGGTAACCCAACCCGAAGGCCACCCCGTCCCGTCCGAACGCGTGCGGGATGGCCAGCCCCATGACCAGGTACCCGGCCATCCCGAGCAGCATCGCCAACCGCTCCGGCGTCCGCACCGGGGTCCGCGCGTTGGACAGCCAGACGTACCCGCCGTACATCCACCACAGCGCCCCGAACACCAGCAGCACCCGCACCCCGTCGAGCACCGTCACGTCATGCGACAAGACCCCGGTCAGCTGCGTAATGGCAAACGCGAACACCAGGTCAAAGAACAGCTCCAGCGTGCTAACCCGCAGCGGCACCTCAGCGCCCCCGGCCCCAGCTCCGGCCGGATCCGTCCCGCTCCCGGCGCCGGGCCCCGTCCCCGCCTCCGCTCCGCTCACTGCCCCGCGGCGATATCCCGTCGGTACCACGCGCCCCGCATCTGCACCGTCCCCGCCAGCTCATAGGCCGCCCGCCGCGCCGCGGCCACGTCCCCGCCGCTCCCGACCACGTTCAGCACCCGCCCCCCGGCCGAAACCAGCTCCCCGGCCCCATCCCGCGCCGTCCCCGCGTGCAGCACATAAGCCCGCGCCGCCGTCCCGCTCCCTGCCTCCCCGGCCGCTGGCACCACGGCCCGTTCCGTCAAAATGATTGTGTCGCCCTTGATCGGCGCCTCGGGATAGCCTTCAGCGGCGATCACCACCGCCACCGCCGCCCCCGCGCGCCACTGCGGCTGCGGGATGCCGCCCAGGCCCCTAGTCGCCGCTGCGTGCAGCAGCGGCCCCAGCGGGCTCTCCAGCCGGTCCAGCACCACCTGTGTCTCCGGATCGCCGAACCGCGCGTTGAACTCGACCACCTTGGGGCCGGCTGAGGTCAAGGCCAGCCCCGCGTACAGCAGCCCGCGATACGGGGTACCGCGCCGGGCCATGGCCTCGACGGCCGGCTGGATCACGCGGTCCATCGCCTGCCCGGCCAGGTCGCCGGGCGCCCAGGGGAGCGGCGCGTAGGCGCCCATGCCGCCGGTGTTCGGCCCCTGGTCGCCGTCCCGGGCGCGCTTGTAGTCCTGGGCCGGGAGCAGCGGCACCGCCGCCACGCCGTCGGTCACCGCGAACAGCGACACCTCGGGCCCGTCCAGGAACTCCTCGATCACGACCGTGCCGCAGGCCCGCGCGTGCGCTCGCGCGGCGTCCAGGTCGCCGGTCACCAGGACGCCCTTGCCCGCGGCCAGCGCGTCGTCCTTGACCACGTAGGGCGGCCCGAACGCGGCCAGCGCCCGGTCCGCCTCGGCGGCGGTGCGGCACGTGAACGACGCGGCGGTCGGGATCCCGGCCTCGGCCATGACCTGCTTGGCAAACGCCTTGGAACCCTCGATCCTGGCCGCGGCGGCGTCCGGCCCGAAGCAGGCCACGCCGTTCTCTCGCAGCAGGTCGGCCGCCCCGGCGACCAGCGGCGCCTCCGGGCCGATCACCACCAGGTCCGGGCCGAGCTTGCGCGCCAGCGAGAGGATCTGCTCCGGGACCGGCGCGGTGTCCGGATGGGTCTCCGCCAGGGCCGCGATCCCCGGATTGCCCGGGGCCGCGTGCAGGCGGTCCGTTTCCGCGCTCAGCGCGCGGACGATGGCGTGCTCCCGGCCGCCCGACCCGATGACAAGAATGCGCACGCCAGGAGCCTACCGGTGCCAGGTCAGCGAGCCCCGTGTCGGCCAGTCCTGCGTTGGCTAGCCCTGCGTTGGCCAGCCCTGTGTTCGCTAGCCCTGCGTTAGCCCTGCCGGAGCAGGTCCCGGAGCTGCAGGGTCTGGTCGCGGCGCGGGCCGACGCCGACCGCGCAGACCGGGGCGCCGATCATGTCCTCGATGGCCGCGACGTAGGCCCGGGCGTTCGGGGGCAGGTCGTCGAGGGTGCGGGCCTTGGAGATGTCCTCCCACCAGCCGTCGAAGTACTCGTAGACCGGGACCGCGTGGTGGAACTCGGTCTGGGTCATGGGGATCTCGTCGTACCGCTTGCCGTCCACCTCGTAGGCCACGCACACGGGCACCTGGTCCAGCCCGGACAGCACGTCCAGCTTGGTCAGGAAGTAGCCGGTGATGCCGTTGACCCGGGTCGCATACCGGACGATGACCGCGTCGAACCAGCCGCAGCGGCGCGGCCGGCCCGTGGTCACGCCGTATTCGGCGCCGCTCTTGCGCAGCCACTCGCCGGTCGCGTCGCGCAACTCGGTGGGGAACGGGCCCTCGCCGACCCGGGTCGTGTAGGCCTTGACGATGCCGATCACGTCGGAGATCCGCGTCGGCCCGATGCCGGACCCGGCGCAGGCGCCGCCCGCGGTGGGCGAGGAGGAGGTCACGAACGGATAGGTGCCGTGGTCCACGTCGAGCATGGTGGCCTGCGCGCCCTCCAGCAGCACCACCTGTCCCTGGTCCAGCGCCTGGCCCAGGGCCAGCCCGGTGTCGGCCACGTAGGGCGCCAGCCGCTCCGCGTACCGCTCGTACTCCGCCGCGCACGCCTCCGGGTCGATCCCGCGCCGGTTGTAGACCTTGCTCAGCACCTGGTTCTTCTCCCGCAGCACCAGGTCCAGCTTCTTGCGCAGGATGCCGGGGTCGAACAGATCCTGGACGCGGATCCCCATCCGGGCGATCTTGTCCCCGTAGGACGGCCCGATGCCGCGCCCGGTGGTGCCGATCCGCGCGCTGCCCAGGTACCGTTCGGTGACCTTGTCCAGCGCCCGGTGGTAGGGCATGATCAGGTGCGCGTTCGCCGAGACCAGCAGCTTTCCGCAATCGACGCCGCGGGCCTGCAGCCCGTCGATCTCGTCAAGCAGCACCTGCGGGTCGATCACCACCCCGTTGCCGATCACCGGCACTACCCGCGGCGACAGCACCCCGGACGGCAGCAGGTGCAGCGCGTAGCTCTCGTCGCCGATGACGACCGTGTGGCCGGCGTTGTTCCCGCCCTGATAGCGGACCACGTAGTCCACGCGGTCGCCGAGCAGGTCGGTCGCCTTGCCCTTGCCTTCGTCGCCCCACTGAGCGCCGACCAGCACGATGGCGGGCATTGCGCATCCCTCCCGCACCCCACACATACGAAGCCCCTGCTCAGCGCAAGCGCAGCAGGGGCTCTTGCGTTCTGAGA
>PLDT01000124.1:22086-28017 GCA_003136255.1 Actinomycetota bacterium | reverse complement strand
GCGCGCGACGGCGCGAATGTCGGACTCCAGCGGCGGGTCGAAGCGCTTGTGGTAGGTGGCATGGTCGCCGATCAGGCTGACGATCGGCGTGCGCGCACGGCGGGCGTTGTGAAAGTTAGCCCAGGCGTTGCCCTGACCGGGCCCCAGATGCACCAGCGTGGCGGCGGGTCGCCCGGCGATGCGGCCGTAGCCGTCCGCGGCCCCGCTGACGACTCCTTCGAACAGGGCCAGGACCGATCTCAGGCCGGGAGTCGCCTCCGCTGCCTCCACCAGGTGCAGCTCGGTTGTTCCCGGGTTGGTGAACAAGGTAGTAATCCCCGACTCGACTAGCGTGCGCATCAGAGCGCGTGCACCATCCATCGCCATCGGTCCTTTCGGGAGGTCCGTGCGGTCGCCATTACTCGATTGTCATGTCGAGGCCCGCGGACCCGCACGGCACGAACGTGCTATCTCTAATCGTGCTATGCGCGATGCGCCGCACGGCGCCGTGTCGAGCTGGCCTTTCGAAAGGGCGTCGACTGGTGCCCGTCCCGGCCAGCCAGGCCGCTCACGGCGTGCACCCGGACGGCGACGCGGTGGCTTCGCCGCGCCACTGCCGCGGCGATCTGGCCCCGCTGCTCGTCGCCCTCCCGCTGCTCGCGGGCCGTCACCTCCCGGGGCGCCAGGTTGCGCAGCATCTGATATGGCAGGTACATGATGCCCTCCCGGTTGTTTTTCGAAATATTTGCGCTACAACCTCCAGTGTCTATCTACTACAGGCCGGTGTCAAACGGGTTTAGGCCTGCTATCTTTCGAAAAGCAGCCCGCAACCCGGCCAACGAGCCACTCGCGCTAGGCGGGACAGGCACGCGGCGGCAGCAGGCCGCGGGAGGAGGCTGGGGTGCCGAGGAGGCCCGGTCAGGCAGCGGTGCGAGCGGAGCCCGCCGCACCCACCCAAGCGGCCTCCCGCGCCGGTGCCAGCACGCTGACCAGTATCGCCGCCGAAGCCGGGGTGTCGGTATCGACGGTGTCCAAGGTGCTCAACGGGCGGACAGACGTCGCGCCGGGTACTCGCGAGCGGATCGGCCTGCTGCTGCGCCGGCGTGGGTACCAGCCCGGCGCCAAGCTCGGTTTCGGCGTAGTTGACCTGCTCCTCGGGGCAGGGGTTCGCCCGCCGGGGACCGCCGAGCGCAGTCCCTGGGCGGAGCAGCTGATCCACGGTGCCGTGGAGGCCGCCGCTGAGGCCGGCTATAGCGTCGTGGTCAACGCGGTGAGCTCGGCCAGCGAATTCCAACGCTGGCTGGAGCTGGCGACTGTCCGCGGCACCTATGGTGCGCTGAGCGTTCTGCACCTGCCGCGTGGCGCGGAACGCCAGCACCTGGCCGCAGCCGGCATCCCGGTCGTGGTCATTGACCCGGCGGAGGAACCGGGCCCGGACATCAGGTCGGTCGGCACCACCAACTGGCAAGGCGGCCTTACCGCCACCCGTCATCTCATCGAGCTGGGCCATCGCCGCATCGCCGCCATCGCCGGGTCGGCCGGCCTGTGGTCGAGCCAGGCCCGGCTTGACGGCTACCGCGCGGCCATGCTCGAGGCTGGGCTGGCCCCGGACGAGAACCTGATCTGCCGCGACAGGTTCACCGTGGGAGGCGGCCGGCGTCAGGCGGCACACCTGCTGAGCCTGACGGACCGGCCAACCGCGATCGTGACCGCCAATGACGACCAGGCGTTCGGCGTCCTGCAGGCGCTCAGGGACCTCGGGCTGCGGGCGCCCGAGGACCTCAGCGTGGTTGGATTCGATGACGTGTTCGCCACCTGGTCGGCGCCCCCGCTGACCACGGTCAAGCAGCCGCTGGCGGCTATGGCAGCCACCGCGTTCCGGATGCTCCTTGACAGCGGGTCCGGCGCGGCACAAGCGCACCACGTCGAACTCGCCACCACGCTCGTAATCAGGGACAGCACTGCGCCGCCGCCCTCCCCGGGCCGAAGGAGGACAGCGTGACCAGGGATCCATAGCTTCAGACTATCGGTCGTAAGGCCGGCAAGTCTTGGACGGCGGCGGGGCAAGGGGGCAAACCTTGGAGCGATCACACGTCGGGAAATCCTCTGCCCAGGAGGCATGTATGGCCGAAAACCCAGCGGTCGCGAAGAACGTCGAAATCGCCCGCGACTATACGCGCAGAGTCTTCAACGGGCACAACCCTGACCTCGCGTCAGAGTACGTCACGCCCGATGTTCGCTGGCATGGCGGGACCCTTGGCACTGTTGAAGGAGTTAAGAATCTCGTTGCTCTACTGCGGGATTTCATCGGCGCTCTGCCTGACCTCAACGCACAGGAGCAGGATATCGTCGCCGACGGCGACACCGTCGCATTGCGATTCGTCGTCGAGGCGACACACAAAGGCGAATTGCTCGGTATCGCGCCGACGGGTCGCAAGGTGCGCTGGGATGCAGTCGACGTCTATCGGTTCAAGGACGGAAAAATCACGGAGGAGTGGGCAGCCGACGACCTTACGGCAATCCTCTACGGGGTGGGCGCGTACACGCCACCATGGCTCACGAGCCGATGAGCCCTAGCTAATCGGCTCGGGAGACGCTCGGAGAGTCTGTATCGCTTGTGGCCGTTGGGTTCTGCGTGGGTAGCCAGTCGTTCTCGGCCGCGCAGCGTCGGGCGGTGTCGAGGATGCGCTCGAGCGCGGCGGATTGGCCGCGGGCGGCCCAAACAATCGACCACTCGTCGAGGATCTCTGGCTGGACAATCCTGCGTGCGACCACATCGGGTGCGGCCTGGACCGCGTGAAAGGCAAACGAGGCCGGGGTCAGGCCAACCTCTCGTCCGCTGTGTAGGCGGGCGAGCATCGCCTGAGGCGGCGCATTTCGGATCGCCTTGATGCGGGGTTGAAAGCCGGATTGCTCGCAGACGGCGACGATGTGATCGTAGTGAGCCGGCGCAAGTTCGCGTGGAAACAGAAGAATGGTCTCGTGCTGGAGGCTGGTGAGCGGGATGGCGGAGGCGTCAGCCAGACGGTGTCGCTTGCTCAGCACCGCGGCTGCCGGCTCAATACGCAGGAGTTCGCTGCGGATACCTCTCATCGGCTCGACGTGCAGTGCAAGCCCGACGTCCTGTTCACCAGCAAGAATACGCCGGGGTATTTCGCCGCTAAAGAGCTCGCTGGGGATGACGCTCAGATTTGGGATCTCGTTTTCGATTGCGGTCAGGATCACTCGCAGGATCTCGAAGTTGGCCATCGGGGTGTAGCTCAAACGGATCTCGCCGGCGATGCCTGCGCCGGTGAGCCGGGTGCGCTCGGCTGCGTGCTCGAGAGCCGCGAGTGCCACCGGTGCTTCCTCGAGTAGGGCCCGGCCGGCGGCGGTCAGCTCGACGTGGCGGCTCGTGCGCACGAACAGATCGGTGCCGAGCATGCGCTCGAGGCCGTGGATCTGATTGCTCAGCGACGGCTGGGAGATGTACAGGCGCGCCGCGGCGCGACCGAAGTGGAGTTCCTCCGCCACAGCCATGAAGTACCGAAGCAGGCGCGGTTGCAGATCCATAGCTTCACACTATCGGTCGTGCGGCTGACAAGTCTTGGACGCCGGCGGGGCAAGGGGTCAAGCCTTGGAGGGATCACACGTCAGGAAACTCTTGCGCCAAGGAGGCATGTATGGCCCGTGGTTGCTCCCTGTGACGGCGGCCTCATCCGCCACACGAACAATGCGTGAGGTCAGAGGGCACTTCCTGCCGGTGAGACCGTGGCTCCGATGACCACTTTGACGACGATAGAGCATAGGACCCCGGCTGAAGTAGCCAACTATGACCGGCGGTGGTGGATTCTCGGCGTGCTGGGGATCGCCCAGTTGATGGTGATTCTCGACAGCACAATCGTGAACATCGCTCTCCCCACTGCGCAGCGTGATCTGCACTTTTCGAACGCCGATCGCCAGTGGATCGTCACCGCGTACTCCTTGGCCTTCGGCACCTTGCTCCTTCTCGGTGGGCGAATCGGGGACCGAGTTGGACGCAAGCGGACGCTCATTATCGGGCTGGTCGGTTTCGCGGTTGCCTCGGCTATCGGTGGCGCATCGGTCAACTTCTCGATGCTCGTCATCGCTCGGACGGTGCAGGGTGCGTTCGGGGCCCTGCTCGCGCCTTCGGTGCTGGCCATCTTGACCACCACCTTTACCGATCCCGATGAGCGCGGAAAGGCTTTCGGCATCTACGGAGCCGTCGCCGGCGCAGGCGGGGCGCTCGGACTGCTCTTCGGCGGGCTACTGACCTCCTATGCATCGTGGCGTTGGACGCTCTTCATCAACCTCGTCTTTGCCTTCGGCGCCATCGCCGGCACTGTCCTGTGGTTCAAGAATGACCAGGGGGCTGACAACGATCCCTTCGACCTGCCTGGACTCCTGCTGGTGGGCGTCGGGCTGTTCTCGCTCGTATTCGGTTTCTCACACGCCGAGACCACCGCGTGGAGCGATCCGTTCACCGTGGCGTTCCTCGTCGCAGGGGTGGTCGTGCTTGGCGTATTCGCGGTCTTGGAGACCAAGACAGAGTTTCCGCTGCTCCCACCCCGGGTCGTCCTGAACCGGACGCGGGGCGGATCGTTGCTGGTGTCGCTGTGTGGGTCTGTCGGGCTCTTCGGCGTGTTCTTGTTCTTGACCTACTACTTGCAGGGCACGTTGGGGTTCAGCCCGGTGAAGACCGGCATCTTGTTCCTACCTCTCATAGCAGCCGTGACCATTACGGCCCAGGTGTCCAATCGAATTCTGTTGCCGCGATTCGGACCAAAGCCGATCGTTCCGGTCGGGTTGCTCCTGTCGGCCGGCGCGTTGTTCGGACTTCACCTGGTGGGACTACATACGTCGTACCTCAGTCACGTACTTCCCTATCTCCTCGTGATGGGAGTTGGGTCGGGGCTGAGCATCTCCGTTGCCTTCAGCACCGGCACGCTCGGGTTGGCACCCCAGGACGCCGGCGTGGGATCGGCCACCCTGAACACTGCACAGATGGTGGGGGGATCCATCGGCACGGCGCTGCTCAACACGCTGGCCGCTAGCGCTGCCGCGTCCTACTTGGTCGGCCGGGCGCTGGACCCGGCCAACGTCCGGGCAGCTCAGCTCCACGGCTATACGACGGCCTTCGTATGGAGCGCCTTGGTCTTTGCGGTCACGGCTCTCGTCGCCGCCCTGGTCCTGCCGCGTGGCAACCTGAACGCGCTACTGGCCCCCGAAGACCACAAGGCGCTGCCGGCCCCCGAAGACCAGATCGCGCCGGTCGAACCTGGATCCGGGGCAGCACCTGGAGTCCAGCTCTGTCGCATACGGATTGCGTGTCGGTGATCAGGTACCAAGCCAACGGAGGCAGGCATCAGGCGACGCCGGGCGACACGGCCACCAGACGGTGAATGCAGCTAGCGAGCGCTGGCGAGGCAGACAATAGCGGCAATCTCCTAAACTGACGCGGCTCGGCCGGCTGGTGCTTGCCAAGCGGTCTGGCCTGCCGCCTCACCCGACATCTGGGCCCCGGCGCTCGCTGAACTGGCGGGAGACACACTGAGGCTAGCGAGGAGCGCCAGGGAGGATGCAGGTGGCGGGGAACGAGGGCCCAGGGTACGGCTCGGTGCGGCTTGCTTCGGCCGCTGGTCGTTGGGTACTGGCGGTGGCGGTGCTGGGCGACTCGATGATTCTGCTGGAGGCGACGGTTGTCAACGTGGCGTTGCCGACGATCGGCCGTGATCTCGGCGCGGGCGTCGCGGGGTTGCAGTGGACGCTGAACGGCTATGTGCTTACGCTCGCGGCGTTTGTCTTGGTGGGCGGTTCGCTCAGCGATATCTACGGCCGGCGTCGCATATTCATCTTGGGGACCGTGGTCTTCGTGGCCGCGTCGGCGCTTTGCGCGGCCGCCCCGACGATCGGGCTGCTCATTGGTGCCCGGTTCGTCCAGGGGATTGGGGG
>PLDT01000124.1:0-22011 GCA_003136255.1 Actinomycetota bacterium | reverse complement strand
CTGGACCTGGGCGGCGCCGCGCTCGCGGCGCTGGCCATCGCGGGTGTGTGCTTTGCGCTGATCGAGGCGTCCGGGGGCCTGACAGCGGTGATTGCCGCTTCGGCCATCGGTCTGGCCGCCGCAGCTGGCTTTGTCGCTGTTGAGCGACGGGCCAGGCATCCCATGCTTCCACTGGAGTTGTTCCGCTCCCGCCAGTTCGCCAGCGCCAACCTGCTCGCGCTGGTCACCTACGCGGCGCTCGGCGGCGTGATCTTCCTGTTCGTCGCGTTCCTGCAGATCACACTCGGGTACACCGCACTTCAAGCCGGTGCCGCCACACTGCCGATCACCCTGCTGCTGCTGACCCTGTCCACCCCATCGGGGGCGATCGCCCAGCGAATCGGCCCGCGGATCCCGCTGACGGTCGGAGCTGTCCTGACCGGTGCGGGACTGCTGCTGATGGCACAGATCCACCCCGGCGACAGGTACCTCCCCGCGGTGTTGCCCCCGCTGATCGTGTTCGGGGTCGGTCTCGGCGTGCTGATCACCCCGATCACCGCGACGGTCCTGGCCAGCGTCGATTCACGGCACTCGGGGATCGCTTCCGCCGTTAACAACGCGCTCTCCCGCCTCGGTCAGATGATCGCGGTGGCGGCGCTTCCCCTGGCCGCGGGGCTTTCCGGCGCCGCCTTCGAGGATCCGGCCAGAATGGCAGCCGGCTTTCCGGTCGCCATGAGGGTTGCCGCGGGGGCGGCTTTCGCAGCCGCGCTGCTCGCCTGGACCACGATCAGCAGCGACGTCCTGAGCCAATCCGGTTCGGGCACCCAGCAAGTACCAAAGGACCTCGCCCCGTCCCTCAAGCGCCACTGCCCAGTGGCCGGTACCCCCCTTGCCGCGTCCCTGGATTCCCCGCCCAGTTCCCGCCCGCCGACGGCCAAGGAGCCGTGACGGCCGACCAACGGAATCCATTGTGCGCCGGCTCTACGCCGGCGGGGGAGTGCTCGCGGCGGCAGCGGATCGTGAACTGGTGGCCGGGCCTATAGCCCTCACCGTCTGAACGAGTTGCGGCCCTTTCCAAAGGCCCACAATGACAGCCGTTCGGTGACTGGTCGCTGGTACCTCGTATACGCTGACTTCGGCGCCTGCTTGCAACATCGGCCCGAGGTAATGCGAGACACTAGACAACGGAGCTACTGTGTCTCGACGCGAGCTCGCGAATACGAACCTGCAGCCATCGAGCCGCCCGAAATCTGGCCATTGAAGCTTAGCCCATGCTTCTTCAAGCCGTGGAAGTGACCATCCTCGCTCTACATGCCGCTGTCTCAGTGCAGGCATACTCCACACACCTCGGGCAATATTGCCACCAGTGTTAAATACTCCCCAGCGCAACTCAGGAATTTCGCGGCCGACGCAATTGTAAAGGATAAAGGAGCCCAGGCTGCTGCCGAAGAACCCAAACTCGGTTACGCCTTCAGCCTTTAGCTTCGATATCCGCGACCTGATGTCCTCTCGTACCTGACAGATAAGCTCCGGAAGGATCGTCGGGTCCCCCTCCATAAAGACGGCCATTGTCGTCTGGTACGCCACAACGTGATAGCCCGCTCTCAGGAGTCGCCGTATCGCGAAACGAACCTTTTGGATCGGTGCGCTGTATGGGCAGACGAAGATCACCGTAGCAGTGGTCGGCGACGAAGTCCCGAATTCCTCAGACTCGAACAATCTATCTTCCATACACCCTTCACAGTTGCCGGACGCGCTCGAAGCAGGGACATACCAATTATGGACGCTGCTCGCTCCGCAGGAAATCACTGGCCAGGCGGCGCGGTGAGAGTGCTTCACCCTGGTAACCGCTGACGACCCGGACGAACAGCGGTCCGACCAGTTGGGCGACGGCCTGGTCGACGTCGGTCTGGGCCGGGAGGTCGCCCCGCTGGATGGCCCGTTCGATCACCGGCCGTGCGCTGTCGCCGAGAAGATCGGTCGTGGCGAGCAGGTCGGCGACGGCCGGATCGTGCTGCGCTTCGCCGAGCAGCGCCCGGTATGCGGCGCCCGCGGCCGAGACGGTGAGGAACCGTGACACCGCTTCGAGGTAGGCATTAAGGCCCTCGGCCGTCGTCTCTCGCGGGTCGGGCGCGAGCTCGCTGGCCGCGTCGGTGCCGTCCTAGCCGCCAGATTGGTTAAAGGGCCGCAGTTCTCATCGAAAGGATAAAGCCGCCGGCGTACTCGGGGCGCTTAGCGGAGCGTGATCACGTTAGCGGTGATCAGGGCCGCGGCGTCGGAGGCGAGGTAGGCGATGACCTCAGCGACCTCGCTAGGGCTCGCGATGTGGATGAGCTCGGGGCTTGCGGCGACGTGCTCACGGACGGCGTCGGTGACCCAGCCGGTGTCGGTGACGGGCGGGTGGACCATGTTGGCCGTGATCCCGAACGGGGCGAGTTCGATGGCCGCTGACATCGTGTAGTTCTCCTGGGCGGCCTTGGCCGCTCCGTAGGAGACTTCTTCCGGGAAGCCGAGGTCGCCGCCGGAAGTCAAGCCGATGATCCGGCCCCAGGTCGCCTGGCGGGCGATGTGGCGGCGGGCGAACTCGCTGATCATCAGGGCCGCGCCCATCGCGTCGACCGTGAACTGCCGTGCCCAGGTCGCGGCGGTGACCGGCTGGAGGGACCTGCCGAGCCGGTCGGCCGTGGCTGGTGCGAAGGTGTCGGCGAGCCATCCGGTCGCGTTGTTGATCAGAATGTCAACCGGTCCGAACTGCTCCTCGGCGGCGTCGAACAGCAGGACGGGCGCGGCCGGGTCGGACAAGTCGGCTTCCACGGCGACTGCCCTGCCGCCGCCGTCCCGGATGCGGGCGACGACCGCCGTGGCATCTTGTACCCGATGGTCGCGGTATGCCTGCGGGGTTCCGCGATCGTCTGGGTCATCGACTCGCAGGAACGTGCACAGGACGGCGCACCCGCGCCCGGCCAGGGCCTGAGCGGTCGCCGCGCCGATGCCGTGATTGGCGCCCGTCACGATCGCGGTGTGTCCGGCTGTCACGATGGCTCCTCACCCGCGGCTTGCTGCCTGAACCGAAACAAGCAGATCGTTAGCCTGCCGTCAGGGCGGGTCGACTTCGAGGCGGCGGCTCACGGCGGCAGCGATTGCCTGCAGGTCGTCCTCGTCGGAACTGACCACCAGGTCATGGCGACGGAGGGCTCCTTCAACCACGCAGGCGTCCACGATGTCGCCAGTCGCCGCGCGAGCAGCGAGCGAGCCGACCGAGCGGGCCTGGCCGTCATCGAGCGGTTCGACGTCACTCCCGGCCAGCAGCTGGGACAGCAGAGCCTGGCGGCTCCCGCCACGCCAGGACTGCGCTAGAACTGGCGCGGGGACCGTGGGCACCTCGCGGATCGCCAGCAGAGCGCGGTGACGAGCCCACATGCGGCGTTGTCCCCGGTCAGCGGCGATGAGCGCACCGGTGTCGTAGGTGACGCCCATTTATGCGGTCCGGCGACGGATGCTGCCGCCGGACTGCCTGGCCCGCGCGACTGCCGTCGCCGCCCACTGCTCGGCCTCGGCAAGCTCTTCGGAGGTGAACGCCCCGTGGTCCTGCTCGAACCGGCTGACAGCAGCCAGGCCGGCCCGGATGGTGAATTCCTTGCGTGCGGTATCGGCCAGCCAGGCGCTGTAACTCATTCCCGCTTGCGCGGCGGCGGCTGCTATCTCCGCATCGAGGTCGGGCGGCATGGAGATCGAGCGCTTCTTCCGCACTGCCATGACCAGCATGGTAGCACAGCGGTAGGACAGTAATACGGGCCTTATCGAGGCTCGAGCCAGGCCAGCGCGGCAGCGACCAGGGCCTCGGTGCCGGTTCGCAAGGTGGGCTGCAGCGGGGGCAGGAATTTGGGGGAGTGGTTACTGGGAAGATCGTGGAGGTGTCCGGCCTTCTCGGCGGCGCGGTAGATCTTCTCGTCGGTGTACCCGATCCCCCAGTACGTATAGGGCACACCTGCGGCATTGGGAATGTTACTGAAGTCCTCGCTGACGGTCTGCCGGTCGATTTCGAGGGCGTGGTCGCCAAAATGGGTGGCGAAGGCGGCCGCCACCCGGTCCGTGGTAGCCGGGTCATTGACGGTGAGCGGGAAGGTGCCGACGGTCCGGAAGTCCGGGTCCTGGGGTGAGCCGGAGGCCTGGCCCTCGGCCCGCACGATCCGCTGGACCGACGCGAGCATCCGCTCCCGGGTCTGCTGGGAGTAGCTGCGCAGGTTGAGCTGCAGCACGGCGTGGTCGGGAATGAGGTTGCTCCTGGTGCCCGCGTGGACACTGCCGACGGTCACCACGGCGATCTCCCCAGGCGGGGTCTCGCGGGAGACGATGGTCTGCAGCCGGACGATGATCATGGCCGCGAGCACCACCGGGTCGATCGTGTGCTGCGGTATGGCGCCATGGCCGCCTTTCCCGTACACGGTCACGTCGATGCTGTCCTCCGTCGCCATGAACGGGCCAGAACGTGTTCTGACCGTCCCGGCGATGCCGGACAGGACGTGCTGGGCCAGGGCCACGTCGGGGGCGGGGATGCGCTTGAACAGTCCATCGTCGACCATGGCCTGGGCGCCGTCGCCGGTCTCCTCGGCAGGCTGGAAGAGCGGAATCAGGGTTCCGGCCCACTGGCCACGGTGATCGGCCATGAGCTTGGCCATGCCGAGCAGGCAAGACATGTGCATGTCGTGGCCACAGGCATGGGCCACCGGCACCTCGTGGCCGGCGGCATCCTGGCCGGTCGCGGTGCTCGCGTAGTCCGCGCCGGTATCCTCCCTGACCGGCAGTGCGTCTAGTTCGGCGCGGAGCAGCACGGTGGGTCCGGCGCCATTGGCCAGCACGCCCACCACTCCCGTCCCGCCGATGCCGGTGTGCACCGTGAAGCCGTATTCCTGCAGTTTCCCGGCGACACGCTGAGCGGTGCGGTGCTCTTGGTGCGATAGCTCGGGATGCTGGTGAAGATCCTTGTAGAACGCCTCCTGGCCGGCCTGGAGGTCGNNGGCTGGCCGGCTGCTTGTGTACCGACGCCTGGTAGATCTGCTCGATCGACGACTCGAGCTGGGCGTTGAACTGTTCGTCGGTCTGGTTTTCGGTCAGTCCTTCGAGAAGCGCGCGCGAGAAGCTGGCGATGAGGGTGGGATCGCGGGCGAGCCGAGCGCAGGCCTCGTCACGGCTGTAGCCGCCCGACAAGGCGACGACGCGCAGGACGCGCGGGTCAGACGCCAGGTCGCCGTACAGGCCGGGCCGGGTCGGGATGGTGATCTTCACCATCACGGTCGAACCCTCAGGCAGCGCCTCGACGCGCTTGGCGATGGCGTCGTTCAGCAGCGCCTCAGCCTGCTCCTTGTGCGGGCTGGAGATGCTGACTTCGGGCTCCATGATCGGCACCAAGCCGGCCGCCGCGATCCGGCCCGCGTATTCGAACTGCTGGTCCACGATCGCCGAGATACCGGCCTCGTTCGCGTCCTTGATCACCGACCGCATCTTGGTCCCGAAGATCCGGTGCTGCTTCGCGCGCTCAAGCAGGTCATCGAGGGTGTCGATGGGCTTCATGAGTTGCACGTCGTCCTGCTCGTCGGCCAGCCCCAGATCGACCTTCAGGAACGGCACAACGTTCTTCTGCTCCCACAGGTATTGCGCTGTGGGGACTCCGGCCACGTCTCGTTCCATGGTCTGCTCGAACAAGATCGCCGCGAGAATACGCGAGCCATCAAACGCCGGGCTGGTAAACACGCGGGTTCGCATGGCGTGGACCAGGTCGAACATCTCGGTGTCGTTGCTGTAGCGGTCCGGCTCGATGCCGTACTCGGCCAGCGCCTTGGGCGTGCTGCCGCCGCTCTGGTCAAGGGCAGCGAAGAAGCCACGGCCGTTCCCGACCTTCTCGGATTGCGTAGTGTTCACGCTTCCCTATTCTGGCACCAGCCGTTCCGGGCTGGCCCCGAGGGGATGGCGATGAGCGGGGGACCACGCTTTGACAATCACCTGGGCCGACCGGTAAGTTAGAGCGCTCCAATAATCCTCGTGCCGGGGAGGCGAGTTGGCATCCCCGGACACCGGGAGGCCGACCCTGGAGACCGTCGCGGCCCGGGCCGGGGTGTCCAGGTCGCTGGTGTCGCTGGTGCTTCGTGACTCGCCCAAGGTGAGCCCGGCCCGGCGCGAGGCGGTGCTGCGCGCGGTGGCCGAACTCGGGTACCGGCCCAACGAGGCGGCCAGGCGGCTTGCCGAGCGCCGGTCGCGCACGGTGGGCGTGCTGCTGAACGACATGCGCCAGCCCTGGTTCGCCGACATGCTCGACGGCCTGACCCCGGTTCTGCACGCGGGCGGCAAACACATCCTGCTCGGGGACGGCCGGATCGACCGGATGATGGACGAGACGCTGACCTGGTCCTTCGTGGATCTCGGCGTCGACGGCTTGGTGCTCGCCGGATCGATCCCCATGTCGCAGGCCATCGTCGAGGCGGCCAGCACGATCCCGACCGTGGCGGTGGGCGGACGCGGCCTCGATCTCGACCTGCCGCGTGTCGACGTCCTGGCCAACGACAATCACCTGGGCGCGACCTTGGCCGTCCGGCACCTGATCGAGTTCGGGCATATCCGGATCGCCCACATCTGCGGACTGCCCAGCATCGCCGGGCTACCGCGCATGCACGGCTACCAGGACACGATGCGCGCCGCGGGCCTGGAAGCACATATCGAGGCGGGCGATATGAGCGAGGAGGGCGGCTACCGGGCCGCGGTGCGGCTGCTAAGCGGATCCAGGGGTGCGGCCCGCCCGACGGCCATCTTCGCGGCCAACGACCTGACCTGCGTCGGGGCACTGTCCGCCGCCGCCGCGCTCGGCGTCCGGGTGCCCGAGGAGCTCTCCCTGGTCGGCTTCGACAACTCCACGCTGGCCCGGCTGCGGGCCCTCTGGCTCACCAGCGTGGACGGTGCCGCCCAGGAGTTGGGACGCCAGGCGGCCCGGATGCTGCTGGCCCGCATCGACCATCCCGACGCGCCGGGTGAAACCCGGCTAACGTCGCCGCGCCTTGAGGTGCGGGGATCAAGCGGCCCGGTCCCGTGACCGTATAGCTGGAAGCGCGGACCTCAGGCTCGTCCGCCCCGCGATCACCATGGCCGGAGCGGGAATCAGGCGACCTCGACGTAGACGGTGCCGTCGGTGACCTGGACCGGGTAGGTGCGGACGTCGACCAGGACCGGGGCGCCGAGCGCCTTGCCGCTGGTGTAGTCGAAGCGTCCGTTGTGCTTGGGACATTCGATGACGGCGCCCATGACCAGGCCGTCGCACAGCAGGGTCTTCTCGTGGGTGCAGTGGCCGTCTGTGGCGTAGAAGTTGTTGTCGGGGGAGCGGTAGATCGCGTAGTCGTGGCCGGCGTGCTCGAAGGGGATGACGTCCTCGGGGTCGATGTCGTCGGCCCGGCAGGCGGCGATCCACTGGGCATCGGGAGTCTCCTCAGCCGGCGGTGACTGTGGCCAACGGCAACGCGCGGCCGTCGGACAGCGGCGTGGGCTCGTTGAACGGGGCAGCGCCAGGCAGCAGTTCGCGGCGCACGTAGTACTCCTGGTCCCGCAGCTGGCGCACGACGGCCGGGATGATCTCCTTGTAGGCGGCCCACAGCGAGGAGTACACCGGCGCGCAGTCCTGCTTGATCTCCTCGTGCNNCCCGTGGCTGGCCGAAGGCTCCCAGACCGTGCAGCAGCAGGCGCTGCGGGACTTCACCCAGGCGATGGCCGCCTTTTTCGACCCGGGCAACCCGGCCGGGCGGCCGTCGTGGCGCAAGGCCGGGCGGGACGAGGGGTTCCGGATCGTGGGGCGCGGGCGGCAGTGGGACGTGCGTCGGCTCAGCCGGAAAACCGGCCAGGTCTGGGTACCCAAGGCCGGATGGGTCCGATTCCGCTGGTCCCGCGACGTGGCGCCGGCCGTGAAGTCCTACCGGGTCACGATGGACCGCGCGGGCCGGTGGCATGTCGCCTTCGCGGTGATCCCCGGGCCGGTTCCCGCACCGGGTAACGGCCAGGTGGTGGGCATCGACCGGGGGGTAGTGGTCGCCGCGGCCCTGTCCACCGGACAGCCGCTGTACGCCCCCGGCCTGACCGCGCGGGAACGGACCAGGCTGCGGCGGCTGCAGCGCACGCTGGCCCGCGCCAGCCGGGGATCGAACCGCCGCGGCCGGGTCAAGCACGCGATTGCCCGGCTGCGGGCCCGCGAGACCGACCGGCGCAAGGACTGGGCCGAGAAGGTGTCCACAGACATCGCGCGGCGGTTCGACGTGATCCGGGTCGAGGACCTGAAGATCGGTAACATGACCCGGTCGGCGAGGGGCACGCGGGAGAACCCGGGCCGCAACGTCCGCGCCAAGGCCGGGCTGAACCGGGAAATACTGCGATCCGGGTGGGGCCTGCTGGTGCGCCGGCTGGCGGACAAGGCCCCAGGCCGGGTGGAGAAGATCAAACCTGCGTTCACGAGCCAGCGGTGCTCGGCGTGCGGGCAGGTGGACCGGGCTTCGCGTGAGAGCCAAGCCGTGTTCCGGTGCACTGCCTGCGGTTTCGCCTGCAACGCTGACGTGAACGCGGCAAGGAACATCGCGGCGGGGCACGCCGTGACTGCGCGGGGAGGCGACGGGGTTGCCCGGCCTGTGAACCGCGAACCTCACCTGCTGCTCCAATCGGAGTCGTAGCTGGAATCCCCGGCCTTCAGTTCAGGCGGGGGAGGATGTCAAGTTCCAGTACAGGAACCGGTTGACCACGCACAGCTTGACCGTGCGGGTGTTGAGCCGGTGATCGAGCACGTTCTCACCCATGCCCGCGCGCTGCTGGGTGAAGCCGTAGACCTGGAGCAGGCACGCGCCGTACAGCCAGGTACCGAACCCGATCGCCAGCGCGGCGGCGGCGGCGAGCTGCCCCAGAACGCGATGCCGAGGCCGGCGAACAGGCCGATCAGGGCGAGCTAGATCGCGGTGTCCCGCACCGCGGGGTAGTCCGAGCGCCGCATCAGCTCCTTCATCCGCTGCCGCGGCACCGCGCTGCGGAACCAGCTCGCGCAAGCCAAGCCGGCCGCTGCCGCCGCCTGGTTCTCCGGACCGGCGAGGTTGTACCGCGCCAACCGTGCCCGACCGGTCACCGTGCCCATCCGCGTGCCGGTCTCCTTATCCGCGGCCGTCCCTGCGCCCGTGCCGGTCTCCGTACCCATGTCCCGGTCGCCTCCAGTGCCATTTTGGAGCGCTCCAAATTAGCTTCACAAACCGGCCCGAAGCTGTCAACACGGAGATTCAAAGATTTTGCCGGAGGCCGCCGTCAGGACTGCTCGAACTGCTCTCGGATCTTGTCCGACATCGCTTCTGCCTCGCTGTACGAGGTTGTAAGAGGGGCCTGCTGCGCTAGGTAGGCCACTCCCGTTCGCGCGCCACAGGCAATGACGCCCTCCTGGTTACCGGCTCTTCGTCTTTCGGCTGACGCCCCGATCAGGCTAGGTAGCGCAGCTGGAGTTCGTCGGTGTGGCCAGACCAGCTCAGGTGGAGCGTCCAGCAGCCCGGCGCCGGCAGGTCGATGATCGATGGTCCTGGCCCGCCCGGCACGTACTCCGTCGCCGTGCGCGTGCTACCCGCAAGTGTGGCCTTGATGATCAGCGGATCCGGCACGTTGAGCGGAACCCTGGATACCCACAAGATTTTGTTGTTCCTGCTTTGCAGTGGCGGCGAGTGCAGCGCGTCGCGGGAGGTCCACAGGATGGCCACGATGTTGCCTGCCTTGCCCATCACGTGCGGCATGGCCTGATCCGGCGGGGAGAACCCGGACCGGGCCCAGACAGGCAGTGGGCTGACCGGCGGCTGCCCGGCACACCCGTTCGAGGTGACCGCAGCTGCTTGAGCCGTGCTCGCCTGGACTGCGTTCGCCCGGGTAGCGCTCGCCCCCGCCGTCGACGGCTGAGGCCGCGCCGACGGCTGACCGTTACCGGTACACGCCGAGACGAGCAGGGCCGCCACTGCCAGCGGCGCGAAAACCACACCACGCCTCATATCCGAACGGTACGCCTCCGACCGCCCGTCACACACCCGGCCGCGGGCGCGATTTCGGAGGTGCCAGTATGACGGGAGGCAACCGGCCCGGCGTCTAGCGCCCGAGGCGTCCGGTCAGTGGCGGAGGGCGGCCTGCCACTGCTGGCGCCGGATATGCGCCGGGGTCAGCACGCAGTCACCGCATGTCCCGCCGCCCGGCACCCGGTAGTACAAGCAGCAGCTGCGGCGGACCAGGAAACGCTGCGGCTGCGAGGCGTCCGGCTGCACGAATTCGCCGGTGCCCCGCAGCGGTCCGAGGGCGAGGATCCTGGCCGTCAGTTGCCCGCTGGTTTCCGCCTGGTCGGGAAAGCTCCTGGCCAGCATCCCAGCGGCACCCGCCAGCGCGGACGCGATGTTGCCCCGCAGCACCAGCGGTGAAAGCCGGAACAAGCTGTGGAACGCGTCGGCTACCGGGCTGGCCATGCCCTGCACGCAGCGCTCCGACAGCAGCACGGCAGCGTCGTCGAGCTCTCGGCCGGCCGGCGCGTCGCCGATCTCCCGCCCGGTGACCGGGCCGGCCGCCAGCGGCATCGGGCCGCTGTCCACCGGGCGCCACCACAGGTTGTCCAGCGTCAGGTACGGGACCACGCCGCCGAGCACCGCCGCGCCCAGCGACGGCGAGACCAGGCGTGAGGCCAGCCCCAGGAACACGATCGAGGCGGCGACCCGTTCGGCCACCTCCGCGGGCGCAACGCCGGCCTGGCCGGCGATGACGGCACGGGCTCCAGTCACCCGGCTGGCCAGCGCCGCCGGATCAGATACCAGCAGGCTCGCCTGCCGCCAGCCCACCCCCTGGGCCCAGGGCTCGAGCGCGAAGTACGGCCCGACGCCAGCGGCCGCGGCAAGCGCCTCAGCCGCATCCACGTCCGCCGCCAGTCCCCGCATGAAAGTCACCCCGGTTTCCGGCCAAGGTTACCGTCGCGGCTTGTCCGCGGTGGAAGCCCGCTTAGTCGGGTCGGCTGATCCATAACGATAGGTGGGCGGGTTCCAGGGCCTGCTGCACGACACCGGCCAGGTCATCTCGGACCGTGTCCAGGTCCACGGCGTCCTTCAGCCGGGCCGCGAACGCCACCACGGTCTGGTCGGCGTCGTACCGGGCTCGATTGAACCGTCGGTCCACCACCCGCTGCACCCGCCGCCGCACCGGATTGAACAAAGCCGCCGCGGCCAGCGTCGCGGCGGCCACCGCCACCGGAGCATGAAACCGGAACACCTGGGTGGCCAGCAGTACCAGTCCCGCGTAGATCCCCACAAGTGTCCCGGTGAGGATCGCGTACGCGAGGGTGCGGCTGATGATCCGGTCGATGTCGTACAGCCGGAACCTAAGGATCCCGAACCCGATGCTGACCGGCAGCGCCAAGATGCCGATCGCGGCCAGCCCCTCCACGAGGGTCCACAAACCGGTCCGATTGCCGATCCACACCAGGGCGATCCCCTAATAGTGTTTACTGGCCCGAGTCCGCTGCGGCGATAAGTTCCAGGATGCGAGCCGGGGGCAGGTGCTGCTCGTAGATCCGCACGCCGAAGGGTGACAGTGCGTCCTCGATCGCGTTCACTACCGTGGGCGGTGCGACGATCATGCCCCCTTCGCCCACGCCACGGAAGTTGACGTCGGCGTCGAGCGGCACAGTCTCCAGGTGCTCGATCTCGATGCGCGGAACGTCACAGGTGGTCGGCATCAGGTAATCCATGAACGTGGCTGACTGGAAGCTGCCGTCCTCGCCGTACGCCGACCGTTCGAGCAGGACAGCGCCGATGCCCTGCGCGACGCCGCCTCGGATCTGGCCCTCGACGACGGCGGGATTGATAAGCGCGCCGCAGTCTTCAACGGCGGCGTATCGCTCCACCTTCACGATGCCGGTCTCGACATCGACTTCCACGATCGCGCAATGAGTGCCGCCGGACCAGCCGCCTTGGCCACCGTCGTACGTGGCCTCGACCTCGAGCGCGGCATCCACCTCGGCACCGAACTGCCCTGATGCCGCCCGCCGCGCGACTTCGCTGACGGCGATCGCGCTCGCGGGGTCGCCGCGCACCCACACATTGCCGTCGGTAATCAGCAGGTCCTGTGCGCTGACCTCTATGAGATGGGCCGCGAAATCGAGCACCTTGGCCTTGAGCTCCCGGGCGCCGTGCAGTGCCACGCCTCCGGTCATGGTGGCCGACCGGCTGCCGCCGGTCAGTCCGAACGGGACGACGTCGCTGTCGCCGACCACCACGCGTACCTGCTCGAACGGCACGCCGAACTCGTCGGCGGCGATCTGGGCCAGGGTCGTCTGGTGGCTCTGGCCGTGGGGCATCTGGCCGGTGAACAGGGCGACGATGCCGTCTTCCTCGAGCCGGAGGCGCATGGACTCACTGCCCAGGGCGCCGTCGGGCCCCCGCGGGCCCGGAGCGGCTTCGATGAACGTCGCCACCCCGATGCCGAGGTAGCGGCCCTGCGCTCGCGCCTCGACCTGCCGGCGCCGGAACGCGGGGTAGTCCACCATCTCGGCGACCCGTTCCAGCGATTCCTTTGAAGTGACTCCCACCAGTGGTCGGCCGGTAATCATCAAGGCCGGCGGATCGGTGCGCGCGGCGAGGTTGCGCAACCGGATACCAACCGGATCGAGGCCGAGGTCTTTCGCGATGAGGTCCAGGACGCGTTCCCGCACGAACGTCTCGGACGCCCACGGCCCGCGGTAAGCGACGTACGACGCCTTGTTCGTGATCGCCGCGGTTGACTCGAACCCCAGGGCCGCGAGCTTGTACGGACCGGGGATCATCGCCTGCATGATGTCCGGGAACATCGTGCCCATCCCAGGGTAGGCGCCGGTGTCGATGACCATTTTCACGTCCAGCCCGAGCAAGTCGCCGTCGTTGCTGACCGCGGCCCGGACGTCGAAGCTCTCCTCGCGCGCCTGTCCCGACGCGGTGAGGTTCTCGCCGCGGTCCTCGACCCACTTGACCGGCCGGCCGAGATGACGCGAGGCGGCGGCGACGGCGAGTTCTTCGCGTGATGCGCCGATCTTCAGGCCGAACGACCCGCCGATATCCCCGGCCAGGACACGTATCTTGTCACCCTCGATGCCCAGGCGCGTGGCCACGCCATTCCTGGTGATGTGCACGCTTTGCGTTGCCGCGTAGACCGTCATGGCAGCTAGGTCGGCATCCCAGCTCGCGACACAAGCGCGTCCCTCCATGGGCACGTTCTGGTGCCGATGCACGTCGATGTGGAAGTCGACGACGCGATCGGCATCGGCGAACGTACCGGCGACGTCGCCGAACTCGTTGCGCGAGTGCGGGCGGGCAATGTTGTCACCCAGGTTGGCGAACAGCGGCGGGCTGCTCGGGTCGAGCGCGAAGGCGGCATTCATTACCGGAGGCAGCTCGTCATATTCGACGTCCGCCAGCTCGCAGCCGTCCTCGGCGAGGTAACGACTCTCGGCGATGACGACCGCCACGGGATCGCCAACGAAGCGCACCTTATCTGTCGCGAGCAGGGTGAACTCCGCGGTGGGCCCCCCGGTTGTGAAAAGAGCCAGCAGCGGATCCGGCGCTTGCACCGTCATCGCTTCCAGATCGGCTCCGGTGAGCACCGCGACCACTCCGGGCAGCGCCCGCGCGGCCGAGACATCGACCGAGAGCACGCGGCCGTGAGCCAGCGGCGAGCGCACGAACGCAGCATGCAGCATCCCGGGCAGCTTGATGTCGTCGACGTACCGGCCCGCGCCGGTCAGGATGCGCGGGTCCTCCGAACGCTTGATGCTGGCGCCGGTGTAGCGCTCAGCCACGATTTCTGCCATGGTCTCCTGCCTCAGCGTTCGCGGTTGCGCAGTGTTCGATTGCGCTGGGCGGCCAGCAGGACGCCATCGATGATGCTCTGGTAGCCAGTGCACCGGCAGATGTTGCCGGATAGCGCCTCGCGGATCTGCTGCTCGTCGGCGTCGGGGTGGTCGCTGAGCAGCGCGGTCGCCTGCATGACGAACCCGGGCGTGCAAAAACCGCACTGGAAGCTATGCGAATCCCACATCGCTTGCTGCAGTGTGCCCAGCCCGCCGTCAGTGGCCAGCCCCTCGATCGTCGTTACCTCGCTGCCGGCCGCCTGGACCGCCAGCATCAGGCACGAGCGCACCGCCCGGCCGTCGACGATGACCGTACACGCACCGCAGACCCCGTGCTCGCAGCCGACGTGTGTCCCGGTCAGATTGAGGTCATCCCGCAGGAAGTCCGCCAGCGTCTTGCGCACCTCGGGCGAACCCGTGTGCGTCGCACCGTTGACCGTCAGAGAGATGTCCGCCATCAGTCACTGCCTCTCGCTGCGTTGTCCGCAGCTGCTCGTAGGCCGCGACGCACGATAGCGGCCGCGACCGTCTTCCGGTAGTCCGACGATCCGTGCAGGTCGGCCGGTGGGTCGATATCGCCGGTCGCGCGGCGGGCCGCCTCCTCGAACAGCTCCGCCGACGGCCTCTCGCCGACCAGCAGATCCTCTGCGGCGGCAGCCCGGACCGGCACATCAGAAACCCCGGCAAACGCCAGCCGGGCATCGCTGATCATCCCGCCGGACAATCCCAGCGACACCGCCAGGCCGACCATGGCGAAGTCACCGTGACGTCGGGCGACCTCCTGGAAGCTAACCCCCGTGCCCTGTCCTGCGGCCGGGAATCGCACCTCTAGGAGCAACTCGTCAGGACGGCGTGACGTCGTGAGATAACCCTCGAACCACTGCGCCGCGGGGATCACCCGCTCGCCCGACGGGCCGCGTACCACGAACTCGGCATCGAGCGCCCGGGCGACCGCCGGCAACTCGGCGGCCGGGTCGGCATGCGCCAGGCTGCCCCCTATCGTGCCGCGGCTGCGGATCGCTTCATGACCGATGAACGGTAGAGCGGCCGCCAGCAACGGCACGGCGTCGGCGACGATCTCGGATTCCTCGGCAACATACTCCCGCGTCATCGCGCCGATCGCCACCCAGCCGTCTGTCGCCGACACCCCGGACAGCTCATCGATGCCGTTGATGTCGATGAGCACCTCGGGGCGGGCCAGCCGTAGCGCGAGCAGCGGTATCAAGCTTTGACCGCCGGCGAGCACGCTCGCCTCGTCAGAGTACTCAGCCAGCAAATCGATAGCTTCAGCAACGGTCGTCGGCGCCTCGTACTCAACAGGAGGCAGCTTCATCGGCACGGCCCTTCGATCGGAGGCAACATCCCTAGCCCGCCAGGGCTCATTAGTGAGCCTAACAACCCGCCCGCGTGTCTCGGTCAGCCGATCTCTTCGACCGGCACCTCCCCTAGCCCGGCTTCGAACGTTTCGGCGGCGCTCCGGGCGGCGCTAGATGAGGCCCGCTGCGATCGCCGCGCCGACCGCGATCAGAACCAGGCCGCCGAGAAGTTCTCCCCGCTGTCCGGCCCGCGTGCCGATCTGCGCGCCCAGCTCCAGGCCAATCAGCGACAGGGCGACGCTGATGCCGCCGATGGTGACGGCGGCGACGGCCAGGCTGACGTGGAACGCGCCGAGCGCGAACCCGACGGCGAGGTTGTCGACGCTAATCGCCAGCCCGGTGATGACCAGCCGCCCGCTGCGCTGCCCGTCCAGCGCGGGCGAAGCCTGCCGTCGGGCCCGGACGGCCTGGGCGACAGTCCAGGCACCGGTGGCGATGAGCAGTCCGGCGCTGATCCAGCGGGCGGAGTGGCCAAGAGCCTGCGCTAGGCCGTGGCCGAGCGCGACCCCGGCGATCGGCATGCCGGTCTCGAACAGGCCGAAGATGATGCCCACCTTCAGCCTGGTCCGGGCGCCTGTGCCGGAGATCCCGATGCCGATCGCGGCGGCGAAGTTCGACAGGCCAAGCGACACCGCGACCAGGATCAGGGCAACCACGTCATCACCGTAGTTCCCGGCCCAGGGCGAGGAGTGCTGAGCCCAAGCCGCGATACGTCATGGTGTACGTCATTGCTCTGAGCACGCACCTCATGCCAGATTCGCGCCTGAACCCGGACATCAGCCCGACCGGACCGTAGTTTGTGCGGTTAACGGCTGCGTGCGGCGATGATTTCGGGCTGTCGGCGTGTCCAATAGTCAACGATCTGCTGGCGCGGAGCAGGGAGGGTCTCGTCGGGGTCGACGTCGTCGAAGTAGCCGAGGCCGAGCAGGATGTGATTGATGGCCTGATCGGGGTATTCAGGCTGGAAGCGTTCGATAAACAGCGCTAGGCCTTCATCAACCGTGCGACGCGCTTGCTCCTCGATGGTCATAAGGTCGAAGTAGTCGCGGAGTTCGCCACGGTCGCCCACCACCTTGAGCTTCATCGCCATGAGGTCGCTGATCTGCGCGATGCGGAGCCCGTCGACTTGCGTGGGGCTTTCGAGCAGCCGCTGCGGGCGCACCTCGTCCGCGTGCAGGAACTGCACCCTGGTGGCGGAGAACACGCCGTTGAGCGTGCCGGGGGCGCGCTCCGTGATTGCGAATGGTCCGGCCGCGGACAGCATGATGGCCAGCTCGTCCAGATCGACGCTGTTATGGTGAAAGAAGATATCCAGGTCCCGGCTCACCCGGTGCTCGAGGTGGACGGCAATAGCCGTGCCTCCGCCGAGATATGCAGTGGGCGGGACGATCCGGGCGATGGTCTCCCACGTCAAAGCCGTATTCGGCAGCAGGATACCGAGGATTCGATCAGACAGCATGCGCATACCTGGCCAGGTTGTGCGCGAGCGCGCGCCGCGCCGGCTCAAGGCCGCGGGTGGCTGCCGCGTGTTCCCAAGCGGTGGCGGGTAGGTTGACCGTACCCCAGGCTAGGCCGTCCGGATCGAATGTCGTGATCAGACGCCTGGCGATATACGGCGCCGAGGTCGCGACATCGAGCTGAGTGGGGGCTGTGTTCCAGAACAGGTGCAGCAGGTGAGGGGGAACCCGTTTGGCACGTGATCCATCAGCGCGATCCGGCAACTGGACCTTCGCCACGACGGGGGCGAGCGCGAGCCACTCGTCCGATCCAAACCGCACTTGGTAGACCGTCACTTCGCTGGCCTGTCCTCTGGCGATCATCATTGGTGTCCGCGTGACAAGGCCTTTGGCCACTAGCCGCGTCAACGCGCGTCCCGCGCCGGTGGGACTGACTCCTGCCCGCCGGGCGGCTTCACGCACCGAGGAAATACCGCGCGGGGACCGCGACAGGGCGGCGAGCACCTGAGCATCCATTCTTGACATACCAGGTATCAGCGGAACGACCCCTAGCTCGCCGGCCAGTTCGCCAACCTGCTCCTCGGTTAGATGGAAGACACCTGACGTATCTTGCTCAACGGGCAAGCCCAGGCGATCCACCGCGCGCCGTATACGCGGAGGCGAAGTCCCGAGTCGCCGGGCGGCATCGGCGAGACTATAGGTGTCCATATCGTTATTCTATCCGCTCCAGCCGTCGGATACGACGATGAGGGCGGCCCTTTCGCCGTCGGAGCGGCATTGGATCTGGACGGGCTATGCTCCTATACCCCGCCATCCGCGAAGCGGTTCATTCACCCGTTGGCGAGTAGGCACTTGGCCAGGTCATCCCGCTGCGTTGTCGTGGCTGCACCACGGCTTGGACACGCGCGCGCGGTCGTCGCCGTAGCGCTCGCGCACCTTCGCGGCTAGGGCCACAATGGCCTCCTCCCACGTCGGCCTGGCCACGTCCAGGCTCGGGTCGTACGACGGAGTGCCGCCAACCCGGAGCCCCGTCCTGCGCTGCGCCGGAACGTCCAGTGGCCATAGCACCGGCCCGTGCTCCATCCTGACTTCGGCCCGATCCCCTGAGCGGTCAAGGTTGACGTCTAGGTGAGCGAGGCCATCGCTGTCGGAGAGCCGCCCCTCAGCCTCGATCCGGGACCAGGCGGCCTCGTCGACCTCACGCGGATCGGCGTCTGCGAGGTCGTTCGGCACAACGTAGGACCAGAAGATCGGATGTGCGGTCAGGTAGCTCCACGCTGCAAGCACGTCAGTCGGAGTCGTCGCATACGCGGCGACGGTGCCCGCCCACCCCTCAGCGCGATAGGCGGCGAGTTGCTCGGTGTTATGTCGCCGTTCTTCTGGCGTGGGCGGCTGCATCGTCCAGTTCCGCTCACCGGGCCGCTGGAACAGAATTAGACCGTTCATCTCGCTCCAGCGGGTGCCGTCCTCGTCGGTCCACTCTCGCGACATCGGCTCGTCTTCGAGCATTGGGCCGGCGGTCAAGCCGACTCCCGGCTCGACTCGGATCTGGCTGCCAGGCAACGCCCGGCGTGCCACCGTCGCGTCTCGCTCGTCGAAGTTACCCGACCAGTACAGCTGTCCATCAAGCAGTTCAGTACGCTCGGCGCCCATCGGCCAGCGCTCTAGGTGTGCCACGGTAAACGGCTCACGCGGCCCGGGTAGGTCCGGTCCTGCCATGTCAGCTCCCGATGCCTGTCCGCTGGCCGCAGTCCGGGCAGAACAGGCGTGCCCCATGGTGTTCGCAGCCAACACCGCGCAGGTGATCGCGAATCGTCCGGACGACGAACGCGATATGGTCCGCCGGCGCAGGGCCGAGATCGGACTCGGCGCCTCGCGCGATAACCTCGCCCTCCATGATCGGCACCGGCTCGGTGACGAACGTGCCGTCTTTTGCGACCTGGGCTAGGCGCTGGGCATACCTGCCGGACGGCACCATGTCGAGCTCGATCGCCCACAAGCCTCCGCGTTCCCGGAAGTAAAAGGTGTGGCCGTCGATAGTTCCTTCCCACTGCTCAGGCGCATAAGAGCTGGTCCGCCTGGCATCCACACCTGTCTTGCCGACAAGCCAAGCGGCGATCGTATCCTCCTCGCGCCGGTGAGCCGCGCTCAACTCCGCCGCCTCGGGGGTGTCCCACCATGCCTGCCAGCCACCCACCTCGGCAGCGCGGCGGTCCTCGTCCCATGTGCACCGGCAGTCGAAGCCATCGCCATGCTGCCTCGAAAGCCGCGGATGACAGGAGCATGGGCACTGATTGCCGTCGGCATCGCGGGGATCGAACAGCGCTGTTATGACCCTGTGCGCCGCGGCCTGGTCCACCTCGGCGCTGGCCACGAGGTAGCGCGCGTAACAGTCGGCCAGACGGCGACGCTCAGCCTCACGCTCCGCGTCGAGGCGGGCGCGCTCCTGCCCATCGCCGCCAAAGTCGACGATGTATAGGTCACTCACGCCGCACAACGTACTCTCAGCGCGCCCGTCAAGCATCCGATATTCGGCCGCGCACTACCGCTCTCACGACGGCCACCGGTAGCCGCACGTGGCGTACGTTTACTTGCTTCTGGTGCCGAGGAGGTCGTAGGCCGCGACCCACAGCGTGTAGGGATTCGCCAGGTCCGGGTAGGCCGCCGTCATCCGGTCGATGAGCTCGGCCGGGGCGGAGCTGCGTTCCAGCGCTGCGTCGAAATCGGCGAGGTAGCGACGGGATTCGCCGATCTGGCGGCGGGCGTCATCGTCGGCGGCCTGTGGGTGGCGGTGGCCGGCAATGAGAGTGTCGGCCTCCAGTGCCGCCACGGCATCCAGCGCCCAAGCCCAGCTCGCGCGGGAGTCCAGTGTCGACCCCGCCAGCCACATGTGCGTCTGGTTGTAGACGACGTCGCCGGAGACGACCAGGCTCAGGCCGGGGACGTGGACGACGCTGGAGTGCCCGGTGTCGGTGGTCCCGACCGGGATGACCGCGGCCGCCGAGCCTCCGACCGGGACCGTGGTGCCCGCCAGTGGCGTCGGCGGCACGGGCCTGGCGGTCAGCTGGCCGGGAAAGAACCGGCCCCAGACCTGCATGTATCCCGGCGAGATCTGCTCTTCCATGGCGGGAATGGACTCGGCCAGGGCGACCGGCCTGGCTTCCGGGAACGCCGCCAGGATCTCCGGCAGCCCCAGGAAGTGGTCGGCGTGCGGATGGGTGATGTACACGTACCCGAGGTCGCAGTCGTGGGACTTCACCCACGCCGCCAGCTCCCGTCCCTCCTGTTCGGTGATGAGACAGTCGACCAGCAAGGCGCCGCGATCATCACTGATCAGGGTCGAGGTGGACGGCGGCCAGGTCGCCTGGCCTACCGCCTCCTCGAAACCCGGCACTGCGCTCGGGATCGGCTTGGGAGCCACCACGAACACGTCAAAGTCAAGGCTCATGGCAGCATGCTCTCCCGGCGGAACGGCGGCAGAGTATCGGCATGTTGACTGCAGTCAGGTTGCCGATACCTTCGGCCTCGCGGCTGTGCCAGCATCAAACCAGTCACCTGACCACGGAGGAGCAGACCATGGCATCCGAACGAGTGCTCGACGTGACGATGCACCGGCACGTCTTCGATACTGACCGGCCGTTCGCCCGGGTCCTGGACGGAATCTTCAGTGGCATCAGCCAACCCGATATCGAGCAGCTGTTCAGCAAGCTCGCGGCCAGCAGTACCTATCAGGAGTTCAGCTCGCTGGTCGAGCAGGCGCAAGGCAGCGCCGGCCTGATGCGATTCCTCCAGCTCGACCTCGACGGCGCGCTGTCGATCGACCCGGAGGCCAAGGACTGGACCGGACGCCGCTTGGTTCGCCTGATCGCCGGCAACCCGGTCACTATGGGCCAGATGACCCGCCACGTGCCCGACGCCGGCTCATACGCACCGGTCACCATCTTGATCGAGGAAACGCCGGAAGGAGGAACCCGCGTGGCCTACGACTCCGTGACTAGCGCGATCGCTCCCTATGACAATGCCGCCGCGTCCGAGGTCGCCGAGCGGCTCGACGCCGAGGTGCTCGGGCTCCTGCGCGAGGCCACCGGCTGAATGCAGTCAAGTTGCGGATACCTCGGCCGGGTGCGCCGCCAGATGCTGGTGGGCATGAACACAGCCACAGCCGGCGGCGTCACGCGCCTGCTGGCAGACGGAAACCAGGTGCCCGTGCTCGGCCTTGGCGTCTGGCAGGTGCCTGACGGGCGTGAGTGTGTCGACGCCGTGCGCTGGGCCCTCGAGACCGGATACCGGCACATTGACACGGCTCAGGCGTACGGCAACGAGGAAAGCGTCGGCCGCGCCCTCCGCGACAGCGGCCTGCCGCGCGACCAGGTGTTCATCACCACGAAGTTCTATCCGCGGCGGCACGACCCAGTCGCCCAAGCGGAAAAGAGCCTTCGGCGTCTCGGCGTGGACCAGGTCGACCTGTATCTGGTCCACTGGCCCGAAGGCGGCGCGACCCGGGCCTGGGCCGGCCTCGAACGCGCCCGCGACCTGGGGCTGGCCCGTTCTATCGGCGTCTCCAACTTCAGTGCCGCCGAACTCGACGCCGTGATCGCTGCCGCAACGGTTCCCCCAGCCGTCAACCAGGTCCAGTTCAACCCGCAGCACTACCGGCGCGCGCTCCTCGAGGCGTGCGGCCGGCACAACGTCGCCGTCGAGGCCTACAGCCCGCTCGGCACCGGCCGGTACGTCGGCGATCCCACCGTGGCCAAGATCGCCCAGCGGACGGGCCGGACGGCGGCCCAGGTGCTGCTGCGCTGGAGCCTGCAGCACGGACTCATCGTCATTACCAAGTCAACGCATCGCGTCCGTATCCAGGAAAACGCGCAGATCTTCGACTTCACCTTGTCAGCCGACGATATGGGCGAACTCGATGCGCTCGATCGGACGGGCGGCACCGACCGCGCCCTCGAATCCACGTGGTGGTAGTTAGTGACCAGCGAGCCCTCTCTTCAGGAACGCTATTCGCAGGCATATACGACGGGCACCTTTACTGGCATCGCCCTCCACCATCGGCCGCTGGGCGCCGTGCTGGCCTTCTCCCGCGAGCTGGGACGCCGGCTCGACGGGCTGATCGAGCCCGGCCGTTTCGACCTATGACGTAGCCGGGCATGCTCTTGTGCCTATGCCGGGAGGCATAAGCCGCCAAAAAGGTGTGGTCTCGGGGTAGATGGCCCCGGGCGGCGCGGTGCGTAGCGTCCCTTTCATTAGCAACGACTGATGAAAAGGGGCGCCACATGATCGAGATTGATGGCCTGAC
>PLDT01000534.1:0-21607 GCA_003136255.1 Actinomycetota bacterium | reverse complement strand
CCTCCTGCGCCACTACATCGAGCAGCAAGACCGCCCGGCCTGACCAGCACATGTCCGTCCGCCTTCACCACCGGCCTGAAGGCCGGCGCACTGGCGGACCTTTGGGTAGTCGAGCCGGCCGGCACCCCCGAGGTGCCGCGGACTCGCTGTGCGGACCCAAGCACCACGGTCGTTCCGAAGATTGAGATTTTCCGAACGAACGGGGCGTGACAGCCTCCAGCCAGGTGGACGCCGACGGCGGCGGTTCAGCCTTGTCGTCGTGTGCGCCGGAGCCGCCCTGGTCATCGTGCGCCCCGCGGGAGTCTTCACCGCCGCGGCGGCCTAGGGCTGCTGGCGGATCACATCGAGATGGCCGGGATCGCCGACGCCGGGCTCGCCGCCGGTTCGGAGATCCTGACGGTCCAGGAGCTGCGCATCGAGGAGATCGGTGACCTGATACGCCGGCGGATAGGACGGTCGGCCGGGGTATCCGCGCTAGCGGTCTACGGGGACCTGGACCACATCCGGGTTGAGATCCACGCCGCCCGGCCGGGCGTGGCGCGCGGCCATGGCGATGCGCAGGCCGACCGGCTCCGCGCCGAACTTGAGGAGCTGACCGGCAAGCCGGTGCAGCTGCACCTGGTGCAGGAGGAGCCTCGCCCGCAGCAGAGCCCGGGCGACGCAAGGACCGGGCGTCCGGGCTGAGGTGCTCAGGCCAGCGCGGGCACGATGTGGTCCCACACGCAGTCCAGGATGTGCGTGGTGGGACCCAGGTAGTGCGCCGTGACGCTCACGCACGCGTGGTGGCCGGGGAGCACGATCCCGAACTGCCCGTAGATGCCGTCCATCCGCCACGCCCCGTCGCGGGCGCACAGCCACACATGCAGCCCGTACGTCCGGTTGTCCGGCTCGGCGCGGCCCGTGTCCGTCGTGTCCGCGGTCATCCGGGCGATGTAGTCACCCGGGACCAGGCGATGACGGCCCCAGGTGCCTTCGTGCAGCAGCAGTTGCGCGATCCGAGTGATTTCCGAGGTCCGCAGCTGAAGGCCGATCGCTGCCAGGGGGAAGCCAAGCGGACAGCGCAGCCACTGCGGATTCCGGATTCCGAGCGGGCCGAACAGGCGGGGCACCAGGAAGTCACGCAGGTCCAGTCCGGAGATCGCGTGCACGACCCGGCCCAGGACGTAGGTGTTCCCGCCCGCGTAATGGTAGGCCGAGCCGGGCTCGGCCACCAGCGGAGCGGCCAGGAAGTCGCGGGCCGGGTCGCCGGGATGATCGCCATCCTCATCTAGCCAGCGGTAGCCGTTGCCTGCCGTCATGCGGAGCAGGTGCCCCACGGTGATCCTCTCGCTGCCCGCGGCCGCGGTGCCGGCGAGCCCGGGCAGATACGCCAGTACCGGGTCGTCCAGGCTGAGCGCACCGTCGCCCTCTAGCATGCCGACCGCCAGCGACGTCACGGTCTTCGACACCGAGAACACATCACGGCGAATGTCATCGATCCGGCGGCGCTCGCCACCAGGACCGTCATCGGCGACGACCTGAATGGCATCGATGCCCAGCCGCCGGGCCGCCGCGGCCTCCCAGAACCGGTCGAGCGCGGCGTCGAGCCCCATCACCTCACGCTACTAGACCTATGCGTCCAGCCGATCACCGCCGCCGGCGGCGCCACGATCTACAGTAGGAGATGTCATGACAGCACACTGGCCGGTCCCCGCCGGACTGCACGCAACCTCGGCCCGGCTGCCCGTCGAGGGCAGGCTGCCCTCTTTCGAGGGCGCGACCGGGTGGCTCAACTCACCGCCGCTGACGGCGAGCGACCTGCGCGGGAAGATCATCCTGGTCGACTTCTGGACCTACACCTGCGTCAACTGGCTCCGCCAGCTGCCCTACCTCCGGGCCTGGGCCGGGAAATACGCCGGTCGCGGGCTGGTCGTGATCGGGGTGCACACCCCCGAGTTCGGCTTCGAGCACGACCTCGGGAACGTCCGCCGCGCCGTGCGCGACCTGCGGATCGGCTACCCGGTCGCGATCGACAATGACTACGCGGTATGGAGTGCCTTCGACAACCACTACTGGCCCGCCCTGTACTTCGCCGACGCGGAGGGACGTATCCGGCACCATCACTTCGGCGAAGGCGAATACCAGCAGTCGGAAATGGTTATCCAGCAACTGCTGGCCGAGGCGGGAACGACCGAGGTTGGTCATGAGCTTGTGTCGGTCGACGCCCGCGGCGTGGAAGCCCCGGCCGACTGGGCCAGCTTGAGATCGCCGGAGACCTACACCGGCTATGAGCGCACCGAGAACTTCGCGTCTCCGGGCGGCGCCCAGCCGGGCAAGCCTCACCTGTACTCCGCCCCGGAGCGGCTGCGGCTCAACCACTGGGCCCTCTCCGGGGACTGGACGATGGAGGAACAGGCCACCACGGCAAACGGGGCCGGCGGGCAGCTCGCCTACCGGTTCCACGCCCGCGATCTCAACCTCGTCATGGGCCCGGCCACGCCGGGAACCCCGGTGCGATTCCGGGTGCTCCTGGACGGGCAGCCGCCGGGCCCGGCGCACGGGACCGACCTTGACCGCGAGGGCCACGGCACCGTCACCGAACAGCGGCTTTACCAGCTCATCCGCCAACCTGGAGCCATCACCGAGCGCACCTTCGAGATCACATCCCTCGACCCCGGCGTCCAGGCCTACTCCTTCACCTTCGGTTAGATCAGGCCGAGACGAATCCGGAACGGCCCCGCGTCGCAGCGGCCGGAGATGGTGGCAACCCCGGACCAGATTCTCCGGTCACACCCCGCCGCGGCGATGCACCTCGGCGAGGTCTAGGTAGACGGCAGCGCTGCGCCCGATCGCCGCACGCTCTGGGTCGGACAGCTCACGCCGCACCTTGCCCGGCACCCCGGCCACCAGCACACCCTCCGGGACCTGCTGCCCTTCGGTGAGGAGGGCGCCGGCCGCGATGATCGACTGACGTCCCACGTGCGCTCCGTTGAGCACGATCGCGCCCATCCCGATCAGGACCTGGTCCTCGACGACACACCCGTGCAGGGTGGCGTTGTGGCCGACCGTGACGTCCGAACCCAGCGACAGCGGCACGCCGGGGTCTACGTGCAGGACGCAGCCGTCCTGTATGTTGCTGCGCCCGCCGACGAAGATGGAATCAAGGTCGGCGCGGAGCACCGCCCCGTACCAGATGCTCGCCCCGGCGCTGATGGTGACGCGCCCGATGAGCACGGCGCCGGGGGCGACGAAGGCGGTTTCGGCCACGACGGGACGGTGCAGGCCGAGCGTGACGAGTGACGGCGCGCCGGTGCCAGGGCCGGGCGCAGGCTGGTTATTCATGGTTCATGGTAGAGGTGTCCGGTTGCCACCCCCGGTCAGGCGCGGGGCTGGTTCACGTCGAGGGGGACGGATTCGGCGGTGATGACCGCGAGGGAGGTTGATTCCGGGGCGGTGATGCCGTTCAGGGCCCAGTCGGTCGCGACCCGCAAACGGTTGCCGGACATGGCCGATAGGTGGTAGCCGCGGGTGATGGCGTTGGCGGCGGGCCCGGACAGCGGGATGTGCAGCGGGTTGGCGGCGCCGGCCAGCCCGCCGAGGTCCCAGGAAACCCAGGTCGCGGTGCTTGTACGGCCGCGCGGTGCCCTGGCCGAGGGAGGCGGCGACGTTCCGGGCCACCAGCTTGCCTTGGCGCTGGGCGTGCTGGGCGGTCATGCCGCAAATCTGGCCCGGCCGGGTCAGGTCGGGTACGGCGGCGCAGTCCCCGCACGCGTAGATATCAGGTGCGCCGGGCACGGTCATGAACTCATCGACCACCAGGCGCCCGCGGTTGGTGTCCAGGTTCAGGTCGCTCACCAGCGGGTCGGCGCGGACCCCGACGCACCAGATCAGCGAGCGTGTTGCCACCTTCTCCCCGGTGGACAGCTGCACCTGCCCGTCCAGCGCTTCGGCGACCGACTGCCCGGTGCGCACCTCGACGCCGCGCCGCCGCAGCACCCGGTCGGCGGTCTTGGACAGTCGCGGATCGAGTTCGGGCAGCAGCCGCGGGGCGGTGTCCAGCAACAGCCAGCGGATCTGCTGGCCGGCCAGGCCAGGCAGGGTCTTGGCCAGCCGGGTGGTCATCAGCTGGCCCTGCGCCGTGACCTCGGTGCCGGTGTAACCCGCGCCGACCACGACGAAGGTACAGCGCGCCTGCCGTTCGGCGGGGTCAGTAGCGACGGCGGCCAGTTCGAGCTGGCGGGTGATGTTGTCACGCAGGTAGAGCGCCTCGGCGATATCACGGAACCCGTGCGCGTAGTCGGCGATGCCGGGGATGGGCAGCAGCTTGTTCACGCTGCCTACGGTCAGGATGAGCCGGTCGTAGCTCACCTGGCCCGCCGCGCCCTCCGGCCCGGCCCAGCTCACAATCTTCTGCTTGGCGTCAACTTCCTGCATCGTGCCGAGCACGAACCTGGCCCGGCGTAGCCGGCGGGGCAGCCCGACGCAGATGTGCCGCGGGTCGACCAGCCCGCTGCCGACCTGAGGCATCAGCGGCAGGTACAGGAAGTAGTCAGTCGAATTGATCACCACGATCTCGGTCGTGGCACCGACCAGCCGCAGCAGCTCCCGCGCGGCGTTAAAGCCGGCGAAACCCGCCCCCACGATGACGACGCGATGTGCTTTCGACCGGTCCGGCATGTCGGTTCGCCTCCGCTGGTGGTGTCACTCCCGTGGGAGCGTGCCTGACGGCAGGTTCACGTCAATTGTCCTGCCGGGCAAGGCTGCGTTCGCATCTGCCCCCGCACAACTCCAACTGGCCAGCCGAGGCTAGCGGGTGATGGGAAAGCGGCGGGCCAGGTCGGCACGGGCGGCGGCGTCGAGCCGGACGTCGGCGGCGGCCAGGTCCTCGGCGAGGTGGGCGCGGGTGCGGGTGCGGGTGCCCGGGATGAGCAGGATGTTCGGGGCGAGATCCAGCAGCCAGGCGAGCGCGACCTGCACCGGCGTCGCGCCGAGCCGTGCGGCCACGGCGGCCAGCACGGGGTCGGCGAGCAGCCGGCGCCGCTCCTCGCCGGGCAAGCCCAGCGGGCAGAAGGGCACGAACGCGATGTCCCGCGCCTCGCACTCGGTGAGGACGTCCCGGGACCGCTGGTCGGCCAGGTTGAACAGGTTCTGCACGCAGACGATCTCCGTCTGGGCGGTCGCCCGCAGCAGGTGCCGCCGGGAGATGTTGCTGAGCCCGACGCCGTCGATCAGCCCTTCCTCCCGGGCCCGGGCCAGCGCCGCGAGCTGGGCGTCGAACCCCTGGCCCGGCGGCTCGGACGGGTCCATCATGCGCAGGTTCACGGCCGCCAGCCGGCCGGCGGCGAGCGTGACGAGGTTGCCCTCGATGCCCTCGCGCAGCTCGGCGCCGCCCCGGCCGGCCACCTTGCTCACGATCGCCAGTCCGTCTGGGTAGGGATACAGCGCCTCGCGGATGAGCTCGTTCACCGTGCCCGCCCCGTAGAACTGCGCGGTGTCGATGTGGTCTACTCCGGCCGCGACGGCCGCGCGCAGCACCTGCAGCGCCTCATCGCGATCGCGCGATCGCGGCCCGAAAAACCCGTCGCCGGCGAGCTGCATCGCCCCGTACCCGGCCCGGCGCACGCGCCACGGGCAGAGCGCAAAGGATCCGCCCAGAGGCTCAGGCACCGTAGGCGGGCATGACCGCACCGCTGACCGGCGCGGCAGCGTCGCTCACCAGGTAGACGATGATGTCGGCGACCGCCTCCGGCGGGACCGCGTGCGCCAGCAGCTCCGGCGTGAGGTACGGACGGTTCTTGGCGGTGTCGAGCAGCTGCGGCGCGACGGCGTTCACGCGGATCCCGAGCGGGCGCAGCTCCAGGTCGAGCACGCGGGTGAGGTGGGCCAGGGCCGCCTTGCTGATGGCATAGGTGGCCATCCCGGCGGTCGGCTCCAGGCCCGGACGGGCGGTCACGTGCACGATGGAGCCCGAACCGCGCTCGCGCAGGTAGGGAACCACCGCCTGGGTCAGCCAGAGCGCCGGGCCCACGTTGACCTCCATCATCAGCCGCAGGTCTTCGGGCGTCGCCGCGAGCGCATCGCCCAGGTGGTAGGTGCCGATGGTGTTCACCAGGATCTCGGGCGCGCCGACCTCGGCAGCGATCCGGTCCACGACGCTCCGGGCCGCGGCCGGGTCGGTCGGGTCGGCCGCCTCGCGCCTGATGGCGTCCGGCAGATCCTTCAGCCCCTCCTCGCTCCGGTCGACCCCGACCACGGTGAACCCGGCGGCCGCCAGCTTCTCCGCCGTCGCGCGGCCGAGCTCACCGCCCGCGCCGACCACGATCGCCACTCCCCCGCTCATGCCGCCACCTCCGTGGGAACCGCGCGGAAAACGAACGTCATGGCTCTCTCCCTCCGGACGACGAGCGGACCTGGTCGGTACGCGTGGGTCCAGACTCCCGGCCGGGTAGGTGAGAGGTCGTCACCGGATTCTGGTGATCTGCCGACGATCTACGGTGGGTTCGAGCTCAGGCCGGGATGGGACAGTGTGGGACGCTGGGGTTTTACTCTTCTGGTCTCGGCGTCAGGACTTCGAGTTCGGCATCTTCCTCATGTATGACCCTGGTGCTATTCGCTACCGGGGTCATATCCTCGTTCATCTCCGTTACCCGGAACGCAATATTCGCTGCCGAGTATTCTTGCAGGCGGATTGGTTCCGGTGGGGTATCCACGGTGTAGTAACGGCCATCTGACCCTTTGAAAACGTCACCTACCCGTAGATCTGTCGCGATCACTGGCACGGTGGATATATTTTCGGTCACTGCTTCCCTCGCTCCCTAGCGGCTATCCGGCGTCGAGAGTGGATGATAGCCGGGGGTCGCTGAGAGGATGAGGCTGAGGTGTCTGTCGTTGCCACCGGGACCCCCGGCCGTGCGGCGAAAGGCGGGTGCGAGCAGGCCGAGGGCGCGGGCCTCCTCCACGGCCTGGGTCCGGCTGCGGGCGCCGAGCTTGGCGTACAGGTGCCGCTGGTGCGTCTTGACCGTGTTCACCGACAGGTACAGCTCGTCGGCGATCTCCCGCGCGGACAGGTTAGTCGGCAGGTATTGCAGCACCCGGGTCTCGCCCTGGGTCAGGGCCACGCGGCGGCGTCCCGCGAAGGTCAGGGGGCGCCCGGCGCCGGCCGGTTCGCCGAGCGCGCCGCGAGCGATGGCCCCTAGCAAGAACGCGGCCATCACCCAGACCCGCTCGGCCCCCAGCACGTCGGGGACCGGCATCAGCGCGGCCGACGCCGACCGGTCCGTACGGGCCGTACGGGCCGACGGCTTACCGTTGGCGTGTGCTCTCGGGGAGGAGCCGGTGATCATCGCGGCCGGGCTCGCCATCTTGATTCCTTCCGCCGGGTTGGTCCTTGTCAACGGAGAAGCAAAAAGAGGCGGCACGGCGCAACATCGAGAAGGCTCGTGAGGTCGAGAGCGAGCGTGCTCACGGAGAAGACATTCCGCGCAGTACGGAGGGCCTGAGCACGGCGGAAAAGGATCGCCTGCCGGTCGCGGAGTTCGCCTTTCCCTCCGAACGCAAAGAACCCCTCACCGATGCGGCGCACGTGCGGAACGCGATAGCGCGCTTCGACCAGGTGGAAGGGGTTACCGACGAGGAGCGGGACCGAGCCTGGGAGCGGATCCGGGCCGCGGCCAGCAGGTACGACGTCCACATCTCGGAGAATGACTGGCGCGACCTGTTCGTGGGGGGAAAAGAAAGAAAGCAATGAGGTTTTTCACGCTCGAGGTGTAACGCGCCCAGGCATGCCGGGCAAGCACCACGGCCGTTCCGAAGAAAAGGGAATCCCGCCATGCTCGAATCGCTCAGCACGCCGCTGATCCCGCGGATGCTGGCGTGAGGACGGCGGCCAGAGTGCGCCGGCCGCCGCGGGTCCCGCAGTGGCTCACCGAGCTCGCCCAGTCGAGTAGTGGCCCGGTGCCGTGGGCCCAGATGGGCCACGCCGTGCTGGCGATCGCCGTGCCGATGGCCGTCGGCCTGGCCTCCGGGCACCTAGCCCCCGGGGTACTCGCGGGGGTGGGCGGGCTGATCGGCACGACGGCCGACCGGGCCGGTCCCTACCTGATGAGGGTGCGGCGGATCGCGCAGCCGGTACCGTGATCGGCGCGAGCGTCGGCGCCCTGATCCTGGCCTCCCGGCCGCCGGGACCGCTCCTGGTGATATGGCTGGCGCTGTTCGCGCTGGCGCTGCCCTACGGGCAGAGCCGTAACTACGGCCTGTTCACCGTCTTCTTCGCCCCGCTGGTCGTGTTGCTCATCGACCTGCTCGCCAATGACGGCTGGCATCTGGCCCAGGACAGGCTGATCGACGCGCTGCTCGGCTGCGGCATCGCGCTGCTCATCGGCTACGCGCCGTGGCCATCGAGCTGGCATGGCAGCTGGCGTCCCACGCACGCTCAAGAGGGAGACCGCCATGCAAGCAGCCACGGTCAGCGCGAACGCGGCAGCGCCGGGCAGGCGTGCCGGCTACGCCCTGACCGCCGGGGTGCTGGTGGCGGTGATGCTCGGCGGCACCCTGCCTATCCCGCTGTATGTGGGAGGCATAAGCTGCGCTGGTCGTTAGTTGCCAGATAGCAACTACTAATGTTTCGTGACGCTGAAGCTGGGGTGATCGTGGTGTCTGGGCTGAGCCGGCGGCGCCAGTACCTGGTGCTGGCCATCTGCTGCCTGAGCCTGTTCATCGTCGGCCTGGACGCGACGATCGTGAACGTGGCACTGCCGTCCATCGGCCGGGAGCTGCACTCGTCGGTCTCCGGCCTGCAGTGGACGATCGACGCGTACTCGCTGGTGCTCGCGAGCCTGCTGATGTTGTCCGGGTCGACCGCGGACCGGGTGGGCCGGCGGCGCACCTTCCAGACCGGGCTGGCGCTGTTCACGCTCGGGTCGCTGCTGTGCAGCATCGCCCCCGGACTGGGCTGGCTGGTAGCGTTCCGGATGCTGCAGGCGGTCGGCGGGTCGATGCTCAACCCGGTCGCGATGTCGATCATCACCAACACCTTCACCGAGCCCGCCGAACGGGCCCGGGCGATCGGCGTGTGGGGCGGGGTGTTCGGGCTCAGCATGGCGATGGGACCCGTCCTGGGCGGCGCACTGGTCGACGCGGTGGGCTGGCGCGGGGTGTTCTGGGTGAACATCCCGGTGGGGATCGCGGCGCTCGTGCTCACCGCCTTGTTCGTGCCGGAGTCCAAGGCGGCCCGGCCCAGGCGCCCCGATCCGATCGGGCAGCTGCTGGTGATCGTCCTGCTCGGGTCGCTGACCTACGCGCTCATCGAAGGCCCCTCCTACGGCTGGGAATCGGTGCGGATCTTGTCCCTGCTGGCCGTGGCGGTGATCGCGCTAGGCGTTTTCCTCGGCTATGAGCCCCGCCGCCGCGAGCCGCTGGTCGACCTCAGGTTCTTCCGCAGCCTGCCGTTTTCCGGCGCGACCTTGACCGCGGTGAGCGCGATGGGCGCGCTGGGCGGGTTCTTGTTCCTCAATACGCTGTACCTGCAGGAGGTCCGGGGTTACCGGCCGCTGATCGCGGGGTTGTTCCTGCTGCCGATGGCGGCGGCGATGGCGGTGGGCGCCCCGCTGGCCGGCCGGATGGTCGCCCGGCGCGGGACCCGGAGGCCGCTGCTGGTCGCCGGGGCCGGGCTGATGGCCGCCGGCGTCCTGCTGACCGCGGTGACCGCGTCGACGTCGCCGGGTTACCTCATCGTGAGCTATCTGGTGTTCGGGATCGGCATGGGCATGGTGAACGCGCCGATCACGAACTCCGCGGTGTCCGGGATGCCCCGGGCCCAGGCCGGGGTCGCGGCCGGGATCGCGTCGTCCAGCCGTCAGGTCGGCCAGGTGCTCGGCGTGGCGGTCATGGGCTCGGTGCTGACCGCGAACCTGCACGGCCCGCTGCAGTCGGGGTTCACCGCCGCGACCCGCCCCGGCTGGTGGATCATTGCCGCCTGCGGGTTCGCCGTCATCGTGCTGGCCCTCATCACCACCGGCCAGCGGGGAAAGGCCAGCGCCGCGACAGCCGCGACCCTGGTCGACACCGCGCAGGACGCGGCGGACGCGGCGGAGAAGGTCCCCACCGCCTCAAGATAGGCGCTGGCCAGCAGCTTGCCGGATGGGAGCGTGGGTGGCGCCGTCGCTGTCGCGCACGGCAGCCCCCCCATCAGTTGTCCCGCCAGATGGCGGCGTGGGATGGAAGCCGGATGTCAGCCGCGGTGTGCGGTGTCAGCGGGGCCACCTCCAGGAGCGCCCTCATCTCCGCGTACGGAGCCGATCTCCTCATCGGTCAGCGCCGCGCGGTCCTCGAAAAGCGCGACCAGATCGTCCAGGCCGAACGTCCGGGCGGTCTCGCCATTCGCGCCAGGTCGCCAGCCGCGACTCGTAGTCCGCTACCGCGATGCCCAGCGGCGCCTCGCCCAGGAACAGTCGCAGGGGCGGGTTCGGGGTGTCCACCAGCTGCAGCACGGCCTGGCGAGTCGCGGCCGGATCGCCCTGCGCCGGGAAGCGCCGGGCACGCGCCTGGACGGCCTGCTCACGGACCCGCTCGTAGGCGGGCAGCGGCGTTGCGTGCTTCGCGGAGGGGCCGGCCCAGTCCGTGGCGTAGCCGGTCGGCTCGATCGGCGTGACGGCCATCAAATACCCTTCCGTTCACCTCAGCGGGTTAGCATCCGGAGGTTATTTTCTTTTCCGTTCATGGAAATTCGATGCGGCCCGGCTAAGGCGGAATAGCCCTCGTGGCTTATTCCGCGCAGGTCGTCTTCATTTTGTCCTCGGCTCGAGTTTCCTGTACGCGCCAACGATCCCGCATAAGTCGTACGGCCGTCATCGCGGTCAGCAGGGTCTCGGCACTCATGCTGGCTTCAGTCGCTGAATTCCTGCTAGCGGGTAACGGCGATGGCCGTCTGCGGTGAAGACACAGCCATGCGGATCGGCGATCGTGAGTGATAACTCCCACCGTGATAACCCCCACCGTGGCTGATATCAGTCGTCCCGCACGACGGAAGGTGGACTAAATGAGGCGGCTCGTGCGCCTGCTCGCACCCAAGGCGGTGGCCTATGCGCACCGCGACTTGCCCGGCGGCATCTTCGACGCGGCCCAGGCCCGGATCAAGGCCGAGTCGAACCTGGTGACCGTCCGGGCTCCCGAGCGAACACCCGACCGGCCGTGTGTCGACTGCCTAGACCACCCGCCAGCCGCCGGGCGCACTAGGCCGGCCGTTGCTAGCAGGGTCGCGTTCTGGGTGGCGGCACTGATCTTGAGCATCACCATGCTCGGCACCACCCTGCCTACTCCTCTGTATGTCATCTACCAGGCCCAGTGGCATTTCTCCGCGGCCATCGTGACGGTGACCTTCGCCGTCTACGCCGTCGCGGTCCTGGCCACGTTGCTGCTGGCGGGGCGGTCCTCGGACCAGGCCGGACGCAAACCCGTGCTGGCCGCCGCCCTGGCTGCCAGCGCCCTGAGCACGATCGTGTTCATCCTGGCCCCCGACGTGGGAGTGCTGATCGTCGGCCGGATCCTGTCCGGGCTGTCCGCTGGCCTGATGACCGGCACCGCGACCGCCGCGCTCACCGAGCTGGTCCCGGCGTCGGCCAGCCGCCGGGCATCCCTGGTCGCCACGGCCGCGAACATGCTCGGCCTCGGGCTCGGCCCGCTCATCGCCGGCTTGTTCGCCCAGTACGCACCGGACCCCACCACCCTGGTGTTCGAGGTATACCTGGCCGTGCTGGCGCTCGCGGGCCTGTGCCTGCTCCTGGTACCAGAAACAGTGAGCCCGCGCCGCCGGCCCGCCCTGCGCTTCGCCGGCCTGGGCATCCCCGAGCGGGGCCGGAGCGAGTTCATCGCCGCCGCCGTGGCCGCGTTCGCCGCCTTCGCCCTGCTCGGGCTGTTCGCCGCGCTGGCGCCCACCTTCCTCGGCAACGACCTGCACCAGAACAGCCACGCCGTACAGGGTGGCGTCGTGTTCCTGCTGCTGGCGGTGGGAGCCCTGGCTCAGGTGGCGCTGGCCCGGTTCAACAGCCGCCGGGTCGTGATGGCTGGCCTAGGCGTATTCCTGGCCGGGCTGGCCCTGATCGTGGCCGCCCTCTCCCAAGCCGGCATGGCGCTGTTCCTGGCCGGGACGGTCGTGGGCGGGGTGGCCGTGGGTGCCGTCTTCCTGGGCAGTCTGGCCACCGCCAACCGCCTGGCCCCACCCGAACGGCGCAGTCATGCGCTATCCGCCTTCTTCGTGGCGTGCTACACCGGCCTGATCATCCCCGTGGTCGCCGTCGGGGTGGCCACGGAGTTCATCAGCGACTTCGCGGCCGTGCTCGCACTGTCCATCGTGCTCGCCGTCCTGTGCCTGTTCTCCTTCGCCCGCATCAGGAGCCCGCGCTAGCACGCGGCGTGGCAGGATGACCCTAGTGGAACTTGGCATCTTGTCGCTCGGCGACCTGCAGCGCGACCAGCGCACCGGCCGCCCGCACCGGGCGGTGGACCGGATGGCCGAGATTCTTGGCTACGCGGCGCTCGCAGACCAGCTGGGCTTGGACGTCTTCGCGCTCGGCGAACACCACAGCGCCGAATTCTTTACCTCCTCCCCGGCCGTGGTGCTGGCGGCCGCCGCGGCCAGGACCTCGCGGATCCGGCTGACCAGCGCGACCACCCTGCTCGGGGTGGCGGACCCGGTCCGGGTGTATGAGGACTTCGCCAGCCTGGACCTGATCAGCCGCGGCCGGGCGGAGGTCATCGCCGGCCGCAGTGCGTTCGTCGAGCCGTTCGCGCTGTTCGGCTACGACACCGCCGACTACGACGCCTTGTTCGCCGAGAAACTGGGCCTGCTGCTGGACATCCGCGCCCACGAGGAGGTCACCTGGGCCGGGCGGTTCCGCCCTCCGTTGCGGGAGGCCGCCGTGGTGCCCCGGGCCGTCCAGCAACCGCTGCCGGTCTGGGTCGGCGTCGGCGGGTCACCCGAGAGCGCTGAACGAGCTGGCCGCCTGGGCCTGCCGATGGTGCTTGGCTACATCGGCGGCACGCTCGGGCACCTGCGGCCGCTCGTGGATGCCTACCGCGCCGCGGGCGAACGCGCCGGACATCCGGACCAGCTCAAGGTGGCCCTGTCCACCCACTTCCACGCGGGCGCCGACCCGGCCAAGGCTCGCGCCGTTTACCCCTACTACCACGAGTACCTGCGTCCCAAGCGACCCGGCGGGCGCGGTTTCGTCGTCAGTCCCGCCGCGTTCGAGGCCGGCACCGGTCGCCACGGGGCGATCATGATCGGCTCCGCCGGCGAGATCACCGACAAGCTGCTCGACGCCGCCAAGGCCCTGGACCTGGACCGCATCTTCGCCCAGGGCGACTGGGGCGGCCTCCCCCCGGACCTGGTCGGGGAATCCATCGCCCGCTACGCCACCGAGATCGCTCCGGCCCTCCGCTCGTAGGGCCCGGTAGGTCGCCTCCCGGGCGTCTCGGCCGCTAAAACGACCCCGGCGTCCGGGTCCGGAAAGCTGCGAGGACCCCCGCGGCGGAAGCCTCTATCTCGGCGAGCTCGGCATGGAGCTTTCTGATCTCGTGCGCTCCCCAGACCGCCGAGTTGAACCGGTGATGCGTGATCGCCGTCACCATAAGGAATCGGGATTCGGCGGAGTCGAAACCACCATCCAGCCAATCCGTGCGCTCCATGTCGGCCTCCTACCTCCTGCCTCTCCGCGCTGCGGCCTTCTTTCACCGGCTTGTCAGCAAGCAGTCTTCGCAGTACCGCTACCAGGTAGGTGAGCTAGCCGACCGAGGCGCCTGAGGTGGCGGTACGGGCGAGCGGTATGACCTCGTCGGCGAACAGTCGTAGCTGTTCGCTGGTTTCCTGCTCGAGGACGAGATTGACGGTGTCGAACCGCTGGTCGGCGGCGAATTCGGCGATGATCTTGGCCCAGATGTCCGGGGTGGTACGGATCGGCTGAGCGCCGGGACCGGAACGAGGCCGGCTGGTCGTGTGCGGGGTGCCGGTCACGGCGCCGACGAGCTGGATGACACGGCGGATGCTGGCCGGGTCCCGGCCGGCGGCACGGGCCGCGCTGTCGATGCGGTNNCGATGCGGTGAGCGGGGGCGGGCCCGGTAGCCGCCGTGACGGGGTAGTACTGGCCGGGCAGGGTGATGGTGCGGCCGGGAAGCCACAGGGCGTGCAGTACGTCGATCGCCTCGCTGACGGCGGCCACGGCCTCGCGAGGGCTGCGCCGGGGGCCGCCCAGCCCGGCAATCTGGTCCCCGGCCCGGCCGGCCCCGAGGCCAAGCTCGAACCGGCCGCCGGAGAGCACGTCCAGGCTCGCGCTGGTCTTGGCTAGCATCTGGGCGGGGCGCAGCGGCAGGTTGGCGACGTCGGTCATGAACCGCAGGCGGCTGGTCTGGCCGATCAGGGCGCCGATCAGGGCGAAGGTGTCGAGAAAGTCCGGTACGTAGGGGTGGTCCTGGAAGGATACGTAGTCGAATCCGGCCGCCTCCGCCACCTGTACATGCTCACGCAGCTGTCCGAGGTCAGCGGCACGGGGAGAAAGGAAGACCCCGAACTGCAGTGTGTTCATGACGCCTCCCGGCGATTGTCGATGCCCTGGTCAAGACGTCATCCCTACTAAATATTCCTTAGTAACACAGGAATGTTTAGCGTCACCGTCCCGTTGAGGCTGGCATGAGCGATATTCATCCTGTCTGTACGCGGTTCCATGCGGCGATCGAGCTGATCGGGGCCAAGTGGTCCGGGGCGGTGCTGCAGGCGCTGTTCACCGGCTCGCACCGGTTCGCTGATATCAGGGCCGCCATCCCCGGCGTCAGCGACATGATGCTGACCCGGCGGCTGCGCGAGCTGGAAGCCGCCGGGCTGGTGGAGCGGCGGGTCGTCCCGCTCTCGCCGGTCCACGTGGAATATCACCTGACCCAGATGGGCCGGGAGGCCAGGCCGGTACTGGATGCGATCATCGCCTGGTCGCACCAGTGGATGCCGCTCCCGGCAGGCGTCGAGGACGACACCAGCCACCCGGCGGCGCCCGAGACCGCCGCAGCGTCCCACGCCACCGGCCGTTCCTTCGGCAGTGTGGTCCAGTGAGCGGGCCATGGCTGACCCGGCGCACAGGGCTCGTGGCCACGGCCCCGCCGGTGACCCGGCTGAGTACGCGATCGGTGCTGGACGAGGACACCCGGCCATCGGCGCCCGAGCCCGGTGCGGACGTCACCTTCAGCCGACGCGGGCTGTCGGCAGGACAGCACCTGATCGACGTGCACGACCACTACCGCGCCGAACTGGAGCAGGTGCGTGACCTGCTCGCCCGGGTCGCCAAGGGCATCACCGCCGTCGGGCAGGCGCGAGACGAGCTGAACCGGCTCACCATCCGCGCCAACGACTGGACACTCGGCGGGGCATGCCAGATGCAATGCGTGGCCCTAACCGAACATCACAGCATGGAAGACGCGGCCATCTTCCCGCACCTGGGCCAGAGCCAGCCCACCCTGCGGGACGTGCTCGACCGGCTGGACACCGAGCACCACGCGATCCACGACGTGCTCGAGGAGATCGACGCCGCCCTGATCCACCTCGTCCAGCACCCGGCCGACCTCGGCCCGGTGACCGAAGCCATCGACCTGCTCACCGATACGCTCCTATCCCACTTCGCCTACGAAGAAGGCGAACTCGTCGGCCCGCTGGCCCGGTACGGCTTCTACCCCGGCCAGCTATGACCCGCGCGTCCGGTGCGTCGCAGGGCTCCTATTCCGCTGGCCGCCCTTCACGACTTGCGGCGAGGATCCGGTTGATCGCCTGCGCCGACAGGTCGGACTTGACCAAGAACCCGGCCGCCGGGCTCTCGGCGATCAGCTCCGCATAATCGGCTTCGGCCCGCGCCGAGATCAAGATCACCTCAGCGCCGCCGGCCTGCCCATCCTGGGCCAGCAGCCGGGCCAGATCAAAGCCGCTCTCCTCCCCCAGCCCGATGTCGACCAGGATGACATCTGGCCGCAGCGCGCCGGCCAGCCGCAGCGCCTCGGCGCTATTGGAGGCCGCGCCCACCACGATCACGCCTTCTCGCTGCAGCAAAACGCTCGCCGCCTTGAGGAAGGCGTCGCTGTCATCAACAATCAGAGACCGTATCGACACGCGCTCATGGTGCCAGGTATACCGAGCCGCCGCATTGCGGCTAGCAGGAATACCGCCATGGCTGGCGACACCCGCCGACTGGGGTATCGGTCTTAACCGGCTGGCCGACGGCACGGCGAGCTAGGGCACGGTCAGGATGACGGGCCGGGTGCGGCTCGGGATCACGATGGCGGCGGCGCTGCCGGACTGGTGGACCATGGTGGTGAAGTGGCCGGGGTCGCCGGTGTTGTGCTCGATGGCGTCGTAGTGCATGGGGATGACGTAGGAGGGGGCAACCTGGGCGCAGAGCCAGGCGGCTTCGGTCTCGTTCATGTTGCCGACGATGCCTGCTGACTCGCGCATGTGATCGCGGCCGTTGATGGGGAGCATCAGCACGTCGGGCGCCAGCGCGGCCAGAACCGTGGGCAACTCCGGGTAGACCAGGCCGTCGCCGGCGTGGTAGAAGCGGATCCCGCCGATCTCCACCACGTAGCCGAGGAAGCGGGCCGGGCCGCCGTCCGGGGCGAACTCGTAGGCTACGGGCTGATCGCCGCCGATTCCGTGCAGGGCGGGGACCGGGTGCACGGTCACGTCCCGGTCCCGTAGCTCCTCCCCGGTCACCGCGCCGACCAGGCGCGCCGGGTCCAGGCCGCCGGTCGACGCCAGGGCGACGGCGGGGGCGGGCAGCACGATCCTGGCGCCGGAGTTGACCGCGCAGAACTCGCGCAGGAACGGCAGGTCCAGGTGGTCCACGTGCTCGTGGGTGCACAGCACGAGCGTGACGTCGGCGAACTCCGCGGCCGAGGCGGGCGGCGGGTAGCGCCGGTCATCGCGATTGGTGAGGAAGGGATCGATCAGGACCCGGCTCTCCCCCGCGGCGAGGCGAAAGCCTGACTGGCCGTACCAGGTGACCGTGACGGAGTACATGGGCCGTTCCTCAGAAAAAGGATCTTTAGCGGTCGTCGCTGAGGACCGGCTCGGGGAGCGTGCCGGCGTTGTGCTCCTGCAGCCTCCAGCGGCCGTACCGGACGCTGAGCACGGACCAGGAGCAGTTGGACAGCGGGCCGAGCACGCCGAACAGGTCGTCGGGCATGCCGAGCAGGCGTGACATGCCGAGCCGCAGCGCGGCGCCGTGACTGACCACCACGGCCAGGCCGTCGCGGCCGCTCGCCAGCTCGGCGACGGCGACGGCGGTGCGCTGCAGCGAGGCGGCGACCCGGTCGGCGACCGCCGCGGTCGGCTCGCCGTCCGGCGGATTCCAGGTCGCGTGCGCGGCGGGGAACCGCTCGCGGATCTCGACGTCGTTGAGGCCTTCCCAGGCGCCACCGTGCCGTTCCCGCAGGTCCTTGTCGAGCACCACCTCCAGCCCGGTCAGCCGGGCCAGCGGCGCCGCGGTGCTGGCCGCGCGACTCAGGTCGGAGGAGACGATCAGATCCGGGCGCAGCGCGGCGAGCAGGCGCGCGGCCCGCTCGGCCTGAGCCTGGCCGGTTTCATCGAGCGGGATGTCGCTTTGGCCCTGGAAGCGGTGCTCGGCGTTCCACAACGTCTGCCCGTGCCGCCACAAGACCAGCCGGACCCGGTCGCTCAGCGGACCCTCCCGGGGTTGACGACGAGCTCGGGCAGCGGAATCTGGGGGCAGTCCTTCCAGATCCGCTCCAGGGCGTAGTAGGTGCGCTGCTCGGAATGCTGCACATGGACCACGACGTCGAGGTAGTCGAGCAGTACCCAGCGGCCTTCGCGTTCACCCTCGCGGCGGATCAGCTGCGCGCCGGCCTGGCGCATGCGGAGCTCGACCTCGTCGACGATGGACCGGACCTGCCGGTCGTTGGACGCCGAGCACAGCACGAAGGCGTCGGTGATCACGAGCTGCTCGCTCACGTCGTAGGCGATTATGCCGTCGGCCAGCTTGTCCGCGGCCGCCAGCGCGGCGGTCTCCACAAGCTCGACGGCCTTCGGTGTGGCAGTCACGAGTGCTTGCCGGCCTCCCTCGGTCGGTTCGTTGTCCTTATTAGCGTCTCACAACGGGCGGTCATTTTGCCTTCGCGTATAGCCTGCGCTTGGCGATGTACTGTACGACCCCGTCCGGCACCAGGTACCAGACCGGCTCGTCCGCCTGGACCCGGGCGCGGCACTCGGTGGACGAGATGGCCAGCGCGGGGATCTCCACCAGGCTGACCTTGCCGTCGGGCAGGCCCGCCCCCGACAGCCGATGCCCCGGTCGAGTACATCCTACGAAATGCGCCAGAGTGAATAGTTCGTTCGCGTCGTGCCAGGTCAGGATTTCGGCTAGGGCGTCCGCCCCGGTGATGAAGAACAGCTCGTCGTCCGGCTCGGCCTGCGCGCCCAGTTCGCGCAGCGTGTCGATCGTGTACGTGGGCCCGGGCCGGTCGATGTCCACCCGGCTGACGCTGAACCGGGGGTTCGACGCGGTCGCGATCACCGTCATCAGGTAGCGGTCTTCGGCGGGCGAGACCTTGCGGTTGTCCTTCTCATACGGCTGGCCGGTCGGCACGAAGATGACCTCATCCAGCCCGAAGATGTGCGCGACCTCGCTGGCGGCGACCAGGTGACCATGGTGGATAGGGTCGAACGTGCCGCCCATCACACCGATCCGTCGCATGCTTAGTGGCCCCTCATGGGGTTGTATCGTACCGGCTCGCCGCGGCCCCATCGGGTCAGCGGCAGGGCTATGATTCGAGATATGACTTCAGTGCCAGATCGCGCGCGGGTCCGGCTCACCGGCATCTCATCCCGCGCCTATGAGCATCCCGCGGACCGTTCGGCGCTGGTCGCGCTGCGCAAACTCAGCGGGTTCGACACACTACTGCGCAAGCTGTTCGGCTTGTTCAACGAGCGGGCCTTCCGGCTGACCTTCCTGGCCAGTTCGGTCCGCGCCTCCGAGCGGCAGTTCCCGCACATCTACGAGCTGGTCAGGGACGGTTCCTACATCCTGGACCTGCCCGAGGTGCCCGAGGTGTACGTGACCCAGAGCCCGCTGGTGAACGCGATGGCGCTCGGCCGTGACAAGCCGTTCATCGTGATCACCACCGGCATGGTCAACCTGTACGACCCAGAAGAACTGCGCTGGGTCGTCGGGCACGAGCTGGGCCACATCCTGTCCGGGCACGCCGTGTACCGCACNNGGGCCGGGCTACTGGCCGGGCAGGATCTGGACGCGGCCCGGCGGGCGCTGATGAAGCTGGCCGGCGGCGCGCAGCTGTCCGAGCTGAACCCGGACGCGTTCCGCGAGCAGGCGCGCGAGTACGACGCGGTGCCTGACCTGCGGGACAGCATCCTGAAGATCATGCAGCTGCAGGGGAACACCCACCCGTTCGCGGTGGTCAGGTTCGCCGACCTCGACTACTGGGCCACGCACGGCGAGTACGAGCGGATTCTCGGCGGCGACTACCCGCGCCGCGACGCCGACGCCAGCGCCTCGGTCGGCGACGAGGTCAGGAGCGCCGCCAAGGCGTACCAGGACTCGTGGGCTCGGTCGCAGGACCCGCTGATCGGCATCTTCCGCGGCGTCGCAGAGAGCGCGGCGCGGGCCGGCGGCGGCCTGTTCGACCGGCTGCAGAACCGCGGCGGCAATAGCGACGACGACAACTAGTCAGCTTGTTATACCGGCGGGTCGCGCGGCTGCGGTGCAGTGGCGCGGCCCGTTGGTGTGGCTGCTGGGGCGGCCCCGCTGGGGCGGCCCGCCGGTGCGGCCGGCCGTGGGCCTGCGGCGGTTCAGAGGATGACTAGGTCGTCGCGGTGGACGACTTCGCGCTCGTACTCCTGGCCCAGCTTGCTGGCCAGCCATCTGGTCGAGCGGCCCATCATGTCGGGGATCTCGGTGGCGTCGTAGTTCACCAGGCCACGCGCGATGACCGTGTCGTTCTCGTCGCGGAGGTTCACCGGGTCACCGGCGTCGAAGGTCCCCTCCACGCCGGTGATGCCGGCCGGCAGCAGGCTGGCGTGCCGCTTCACCACGGCCTCGACAGCGCCTGGGTCCAGGCGCAGGCTGCCGTGGGCCACCGCGGCGTGCTTGAGCCACAGCAGCCTGGCCGCGGGCCGCCGGCCGTGGGCCGCGAAGTAGGTGCCGACCGGGCCGCCGGCCAGCGCGGCGGGCGCGCTCGCCGCGTCGGCCACCACGGTGGGGATGCCGGCCGCGGAGGCGATCAGGGCCGCTTCCACCTTGGTCGCCATGCCGCCGATGCCTTGGTTTCCGTGGCTGCCGTGGCTCCCCTGGTTTCCTTGGCTGCCGTGGCTTCCTTGGCTGCCGTGGCCGGCTTGGCCGGCTTTGAGGCCGCGGCCGAGGCGGATCCCGTCTAGGTCGGCCTGGCCGCGCACCTCGGCGATGCGCTGCGCCGCGCCGCGCCGCGGGTCATCGTCGTACAGGCCGTCCACGTCGGACAGCAGGACCAGCGCGCGGGCCCGGGTCACGTGGGCGACCAGGGCGGCTAGCCGGTCGTTGTCGCCGAACCTGATCTCGTCGGTGGCGACCGTGTCGTTCTCGTTGACCACCGGGAGCACGCCCATCTCGAGCAGCCGGTCCAGGGTGCGCTGGGCGTTTCGGTAGTGGGTACGGCGCATCAGGTCATCCGCGCTGAGCAGGACCTGACCGGTGCGGATGCCGTGCTGGGCAAAGGCTACGGTGTACCGGGCGATGAGCAGGCCCTGGCCCACGCTGGCCGCGGCCTGCTGGGTGGCCAGGTCGCTCGGGCGCCGGGTCAGGCCCAGCGGCACCAGGCCGGACGCGATCGCCCCGGAGGAGACCAGCACGACCTGGACCCCGGCGCTGCGGCGGGCGGCGAGGGCGCCGGCCAAGGCCGCGATCCGGTCGTCGGCGATCTCACCAGCCGCGGTGGTGAGCGAGGAGGAGCCCACCTTGACTACCACCCGGGTCGCCGCTGCGATATCGGGTCGCGGGCCTCCTGGTTCGTCACGCGGTTCTTCGCCCGGTTTGTCGGCCGGTTCGCCGCGCGGTCCTTCGGCCCGTTCGCCGCGCGGTCCTTTGGCCGACGATGGGCTGACGGTCATGGGGAGATTCTGGGGTCGGTGCCGCGCGGACCGTGGTGCGGCCGGGGGCCCCGGACCCTGGCGCCGCTGCTCATCGCGGCGGCCGGGTCCCAGTCGAAGACCACCGCGTCGTCCGGCTCGCCGATCAGGACCTCGGCGCCCGGCTCGGCGCCCGCCTCGGCGAGGGCCTCCTCCACCCCTAGGCGGGCCAGCCGGTCGGCCAGGTAGCCGATCGCCTCGTCGTTGCTGAAGTCGGTCTGCTGCACCCAGCGCCGCGGCTTCTCGCCGCGGATCAGGAAGCTGTCGCCGAGGCGGATTACCTCGAAGCCCGGCTCGTCGGCGGGCTTGACCGCGATCTTGACCCGGACCCGTTCGGCGGGCTGCTCCGCCGGGCGGGCGGCCCGGTCCGCGGCCACCAGCGCGGCCATGGCGAAGCCCAGCGGGCGCAGGCCCTCCCCGGTGGCGGCGGAGATCTCGAAGACCTGGTAGCCGCGGGCTTCGAGTTC
>PLDT01000307.1:0-10200 GCA_003136255.1 Actinomycetota bacterium | reverse complement strand
GTGCATCACGCACCGTGCCCGGTGGTAATCATGCGCGGCAAGCACGAAGGCTAACCACCCTGAGACAACATAAGAGAACTCCGCTTCCAGCAGGTGCCTGGAAGCGGAGTCTCTTGTTGATCACGGACGCGGCCGGATGGGCTACGGCTCAAGGACGAGCCGCGCCTTGGCCTTGCCGTGCAGCACCTCGCTGAACGTATCCCGGATCGTGGTGGGAACGGTGCTGGCGGCCTGCTGCGCGATCCGAGCCCGTTATGTCTAGTTATGCCTTAACTTTACATCGAGACATTTCGGGCGCCGATCATGATCGTGGCCAGTTTGGGGCTGTATTTGGCTATTTCTGGCCGTGATCATGAAACAGCCCTAGCCGAGGGCGCTTCCTTAAGTTCCTGGCATTGGGTCATGATGCGGCCGGTGTACATCCGCGGTTGACCAGCGTGGCAGCTGCTCAGTGCATGGTGCCGTGCATCCCGGGGGATCCGGGCAGCATCACCGCAAACCGTCGGCGATGGCGTCTGGCTGTTACGCGGCGCGGGGTCTGCGTGCCTGACGGCGGCGCTCCCGTGCTCGTCCCTCCCTGGTGAGGCCGCCCCAGATCCCGTGCCTGATCGAGTTCCTGAGCGCGTAGTCCAGGCACTGCTGCCGCACCGGGCATCGTGCACAGATCGCCGCGGCCCTCGCTTGCCGGATCTCCCGCTCCTGCTCCCGCTCGCCGTCCGGGGCGAAGAACAGCTGGACGTCCATGCCCACGCAGGCGGCCCGGTCTGGCCAGCTCATCTCCGCCGCCCGTCCGCCCGGCCGGCGCCAGCGCCGGCCGCAGCCACGCTCCCCTGCTGGGACCGCTCACCCGCGGCCGCGAACACGGCGAGCATCTGCACCACCACGCTGTCGACCCAGCTCGCCAGCGCCGCGCACTCGACGCGCAGCGCGCCCGCGCTGGGTACCGCATCACTCGGCGGCAGGATCCGCCGGAGCTCCGCGGCCAGCGGCGCAGACACCGCCCGCTCGACCTCACCGCGGATCACCCGGAACTGCCCCTGCACCCCGGGCATCCCCTCAGGCGGCAAGACGGCGCCGTCCAGCTGCTCGACCGTCCCTTGCAGCAGCGACCAGACCCGCAGCAGCCGCGCCGGGTCTTCGACCCGGAAGGCAGCGCCGCCGCCGGCGGGTTCGCCCACGATCACCACGAAACGCCGCACCGGCGTGGCAACCTCGTCATCCCCCGGCCGCCTGCTCATGATCTCTGCCGCATCCATAACACCAGGCTCGCGACCGCCGCTGCCCGCCACCAGAGACCTTCGTCCCGATATCCCCAGCGTAAGGCCCCCGGCCGGAGCCGGCCCCCGTGACCGTGGGCCCTACCGCTGCCACCCGCCGCCGGGCCTCATCACCATGGCGACCTTTAAAGGTGGCGAGACGTAGTGGCAACGTGACGTTCGGGATAACTGGCGACTACGCCACTACGCCCGACATCGAGGTGCTAGCACGCGGCATCGAGCACGGCATCTCCGAGCTCGTGGCGGCCGCCGAGCAGGCCAGTGACCAATGGCCCTGACGCCGACGGGCGGCCTTTGTCCCCTCCGGCAAGGACCTTGGTCCCTAGCTTCGTGACCTTCCGCGAGCGCCGAATGGAACAGTCGTCGAACAGGCGCCGTCATCTACCCGGGAGCAGGACATGACAGGTTTTGACATCAGCGAGCTTTCCGCGCTGGAGATCCTGGATTCGCGTGGCCGACCGACGCTGGCGACGACCGTGCGGCTCGGAGACGGGACGCTGGCCCGCGCGGGAGTGCCATCAGGCGCGTCCACCGGGTCCCGGGAAGCGGTTGAGCTCCGGGACGGAGATGACGCCCGCTATCAGGGCCGGGGCGTGCTCACCGCGGTAGGCGCGGTCAACACGGAACTGGCCGGACTGCTGCGCGGACGATCCTGGTCCACCCTCGCCGAGGCGGATCAGGCCATGGCCGATCTGGACGGCACTCCGGGCAAGAGCAGGCTCGGCGCGAACGCTATCGTCGGGGTGTCGATGGCGCTGGCCCGGGCGCTGGCTGCGTCGGCTGGTGTCCCGCTATGGCAGTGGCTGACACCAGACGGGGTAACGCCCTGCCTGCCGGTGCCCCACTTCAACGTGCTCAACGGCGGGGTGCACGCGCCGAACGAGCTGGACTTCCAGGAGTTCATGATCGCGCCGATCGGGGCGCCGTCGATGGCCGAGGCGGTCCGCACGGGCGCCGAGGTCTACGCGGCACTGCGCCGCGAGCTCACCGACCGCAAGCTGTCCACCGGGCTGGGCGACGAGGGCGGGTTCGCTCCCGAGATCGCCGAGCCGGAGGAGGTGCTCCGGCTCCTGGTAAAGGCCATCGACGGCGCCGGGTACCGGCCCGGGCACGACGGGGTGAGCATTGCCCTGGACTTGGCCGCGTCGGAGTTTCGCCAGCCCGATGGCCGCTACCGGGTGGCCGGCGACCTGCTCAGCAGCGACGACCTCATCGACCGGCTGGCCCGCATCACAACTGAGTTCCCGGTGCACTTGATCGAGGACGGGCTGGGCGAGGACGACGACGACGGATGGATCGCGCTCACCGCCCGCCTCGGCGCCACGGTGGAATTGGTCGGTGACGATAACTTCTGTACCAACCCGGCCATCATCAGCGACGCGATCGCACGCGGCATCGCGAACGCGTCACTGATCAAGCTGAATCAGATCGGCACGGTCACCGAGACCCTGGCGGCGATGGCCGTATGCCGCCGCGCGGGTTACCGGCAGATGGTGTCGCACCGGTCAGGGGAAACCGAGGACTCGTTCATCGCTGACCTGGCGGTCGGCACCGGGTGCGGACAGCTGAAATCAGGCGCGCCGGCCCGCGGCGAGCGTGTCGCCAAGTACAACCGCCTGATCGAAATCGCCGCTGCCGCTCCCGGGCTCCGCTACGGTACGCCGTGACCCGGCCCCTTTAGCGTCGTCAGGCGTCGTAGTGGTTGGCGTCGGCGAAAGCGGTGTCGCGGATCTGCCCGATGACCTCGTCGAGATGCCCGAGCGCTTCGGTAACGCGCTGCCTGGTTGCCTCGGGGGGCAGGTCGCCAGCGGCTTGCAGGCTGAGCCCGACGTGGAACAGAGAGGTGATGATCGTGTCAAGCCGGTCGCGGCCGCGGTCAGGCGGCGCCTGGCGATCGGCTGGGGGCTCGCCCGGGCCGGCCGGGATTACTGCCGGCGCCCGTGCGGCAGTAGCTGATTCCAGCGACGGGTAGATGGCGACGAGGCGGTCCAGGCCGCTAGTGCTCAGTACCCGCCGTACGATCTGGGCGGTGACCACCAGCCGCAGCTCGGTGCCGCTGAGGACCGCCCGCTGGTTGGCGCGCACCACCGCATCGGCGCCTGCGTAATCGCAGGAGATCGTCGCGCTCATGTCCGCGATCAGGGACGTGGCACCGCGGTTGATGGCCGACAGCAGCGCCTCGCGGATCTGCCCGGCGTTCGACACATCGATCTGTTCCGGCAGCATCATGACCGCCTGCCGACCGGTCCACTGCACCGAGCCGGCCTGGCTAACCATGGCATGGGCCCGAGCACGCCCGGGCCCGGTCGGGGTTGTCGCGAGGACGGTACGGCGAGCTACGAATGACTTGCGCATCGCGGAGTTTACCTTGGTCCGATCCGGCCATTTCGAGGCCGTGCCGCAGGGATCCGGAGCGACGCGGTTACCTGCACGTCAAGCTGGCCTGTGCAGGATGCTTGTGGATAATCCACTGTTTACGACCATACGCGTACCTCTGCTGCCAGTACAGCCCCGGAAGCTTGCCTTGGACTGGCTACGGCAGCGGGGTCATTCCGTGCTCGGGGAAGACGGCGGTCCGGGTGGCCATGATGGCCTGGTCGAGGGGATCTGCCGGGTCGTATCCGGATTCGAAGCTGGCGTATCTTGCCGGGGCCCCTTCGGTCATGACCTCGGGGGCAACGAGGCCGGTGCCGCGGGACGCGTGCTCACGCCAGGCGGCCGGGATGCGCGCCCCGGGATCGATCGGATGCCCGGCGGCCTCGGCCAGCAGGTGCGCCCACGTCCTGGGGACGACCTGGAGCAGCTCGTAACCGCCTCCCCCGGTCAGGAGCCAGCGGCCGCCCGCCACCTGGTGGGCCAGGGCGTGGATCGCCGCGCTCGCGGCGCGCTGTGCGTCGATGGACAGCTCCAGATCGGCCAGCGGGTCGAGCCGGTGGGTATCACAGCCGTGCTGGCTGACCAGGATCGTCGGCCGGAACGCGCGCAGCAGCGGAGGCACCACCGCGTGGAAGGCGCGCAGCCACCCGGCATCCCTGGTCCCGGCGGGCAGCGCCAGGTTCACCGCCGATCCCGGCGCTCCCGGCCCGCCCGCCTCGGACGGCAGGCCGGTGCCGGGCCATAGCGCCGCCGGATCCTGGTGCAGGCTGATAGTCAGCACCCGCGGATCGTCATAGAAGGCGGCCTGCACCCCGTCGCCGTGGTGCACATCCACGTCGACGTAGGCGACCCGCTCCGCGCCCGCCTGCAGCAGCCAGGCGATCGCGATCGCCGGGTCGTTGTACACGCAGAACCCGCTCGCGCTGCCGCGCATCGCGTGATGCAGCCCGCCCGCGATGCTCGCGCCATGCTGCGCCGCGCCGGTCCAGACCGCCCGGGCCGCCGCCAGGGTCGCGCCCACCACCAGCGCCGACGCGTCGTGCATGCCGGGAAATACAGGGTCGTCCTCGGTGCCCAGGCCGAAATCCAGCACCGACGGGTCCGGGTCAGGTCCGCCCGCGAGCCGCACTCCCGCGATGTAGCGCGGGTCGTGCACCAGCTCAAGCTCCGCGTCAGTGGCGGGCACCGGGCTCTGGACCGACACCCCGGCCTCGGCGAACAGGCCGAAGGCCCGTGCCAGCTCGATCGTCAGCTCAACCCGGGCCGGCGCCATCGGATGGCCGACCCCGAAGTCATAGCCGGCCAGCTGCTCATCCCAGGCCACGTGCAGCGTGCAGGCCATGCGCTCATCCTCCTAGCCATGCGAACCCGGAGAGCTTGATCGCAGACCTCATCGGGATCTCTTCCCAGCCAGCCCGCCGGCCACTGCGCTGCCTGATCCCGGTCCGTGCCGTAAATCGAAACAAATGCAATTTCATACTAGCAATATATTTCCAGAAAAGATACGATATCTATGACCGGTGACGAGGTGGCGTTCGCGGCCCGGCCCTGATGCTCCTGCGCCTCACACACGGTCCGGACACCCGGCCGCGCGGCACCGCCGCCCGAGCAAGAGCTATGTCCGCACCTACTGAAGGAGCCCGATCCATGAGTTCAGAACGAGCCAGCGACGATAGGGCAGAGCGACTCGCCAGGTTCGCGGGTGACAAACTCGACGGAAAGGTGGCGCTGGTCACGGGGGGAACCCGCGGCATCGGAGCCGCCATCTGCCGAAGCCTCGCGTCACAAGGAGCCTCGGTGGCGGCGGGATATAGCCGGAACAAAGAGGCTGCCGAGGCTTTCCGCTCCGACTTCACCAAGGCATTCGGCGCTCGCTCGGTGATCACGTTGCATTGCGGCAACGTCGGCTCCGCCGACGATTGCAGGCGTGTCGTCGCTGAAGTGCTGGATCAGCAGGGTCACATCGACATCCTCGTCAACAATGCCGGCATCACGATCGACAAGACCCATGCCAAGCTGACCGACGACGACTGGAACAAGGTGCTGGCGGTCAACCTGTCGGGTGCGTTCTTCCTCGCCCAGGCCGTTCTGCCGCACATGATCGACCGCGGCAGCGGCCGGATCGTTAACGTGTCATCCATCATCGGGGAAATCGGCAACATCGGGCAGGCTAACTACGCGGCCTCGAAGTCGGGCCTGTTCGGGCTCACCAAGACCCTCGCCAAGGAAGTTGCTTTCATGCTGGAACGTTCGGGAAAGCTCACTGACGACGGGCTGGCCGTGACGGTGAACACCGTCACTCCGGGCTATATCGCGACCGAGATGGTCGAGACCATACCGGAGAAAGTCATCGAGAAGATCAAGGGGCAGATCCCGATGCGACGACTGGGCCGGCCTGAAGAGGTCGCGCGCGTCGTGCATTTCCTTGCCGCCGATGCCTCCTCCTACATCACCGGACAGGTATGGGGAGTCAACGGCGGAATGGACATGTGATGCATCACAGATTTCGTCCGGCCAGGTGAAGAGCACCGACCAGGTGTATGCCGCCGGGCAGGCCCGTTCCCAGGGCCTGCCCAAGGTCGAGCGTCGTGACATCGCGCGACCACGAGCCACATCCGCGGCCGCGGTCTTGTCGGACGCCGGACTTAGGCGGACCGTAGCCGCGTACCTGTTGGCGCTGGTGGAAGTCGCGGCACCGATGGAAGGATTTCTCCGGTGATCAAGTATATCTACGAGATCGACTATCCGCCCAGAGGCAAGGACAAGTACCTCAAGTGGGTCCGATCGATCGCGGATGCTCTTCAGGCTCCGGTTGAGCTGCGGAGGCTGGCGTCGTACGACAATGTTTACCCGACGACACCCCATCGCGTCGTCGAGTTCACCTTCGGCTCTCCGCAGGACGCGGCCACGTATTTCGACCGAAAGGAGATCGGGCTGATATTGCAAAGCGAGCTGCCGACGCACAGCGCCAACATCCGTATTAAGGTCCTGGCGCTGCGTGATGATTACAACAAGGCAACAATGGCTGAAACGGCCGCTGCGCACCACGGGCCGCTTCCGTGCGAAAGTGGCTGACATGCGGAAATACGTCATCATGGGCATCCAGGGCAGCGGCAAGGGAACTCACGCGAAAATGCTCGCCGGGGACTTCGACCTCGAGCACATCGCTGTCGGGGATATCTTCCGCTGGAACGTCCAGCACCATACCAAGCTCGGCGCGCAGGTCAGGCGAACGATGGCGGCGGGATTGCTGGTCGGCGACGACCTCGTCGAGGGCGTGGTGAAGCAACGGCTGAGCGAGCACGACTGGAACTACGGCTTCATCATCGACGGCTTCCCGCGCAACCAGCGGCAGGCGGAGTTCTTCCTGGAGAGCTACGACCTCGACGGGGTGATCCACCTGGACCTACCCGACAGCGAGGTGGCGCGCCGGGTGCTGGCCCGGCGGCTGTGCGCGGGCTGCGGGATGGACTACAGCCTGATCGACAACAGCCCGTCCAAGGACGGCAGGTGCGATGCCTGCGGCGGCGAGCTGATCAGGCGCGAGGACGACACCCAGGAGGCGCTCGCCGTCCGGCTCCGCGAGTACCACGAGAAGACCAATCCCGTGCTGGACATCTTCCGCCGCAAGGAGTACGTCATCACGGTGGACACCCGGCCCGGCAAGCAGCAGGTCCAGCAGGCCATCAGGGACCGGGTCGGGCTGCCGCCCCGGCGCCTGACGGCGGCGAGCAGCCAGGGCTGAGGCGCGGTAGCGAGCGCCGGCCCGACACCGATCCTTATCGCACCGACGTAACGACGGCAGCCGGCCTGCTCACCTTCGCGCTGGCGCTGAGCACCATGACCGAACGGCCGGTCACGTCGACCGCGGTCCCGCTGGACAGCACCGCGGGCGAACCGCCCGCACCGGTGCTTGGCCGGCTCGGCGGCGCCGCCGTATCGACAACAAGATGCCAGCCGTCTGCGTGATCGGCGCCGGGCAGAGCGAACCGCACGGCCTCGCTGTGCGCATTGAATAGCAGCAGGAAATGCTCGTCGCGGACGGCCTCGCCGCGGGCGCCGGGCTCGGTAATGGCCGCACCGTTCAAGAACACCGCCAGCGACCTCGCGTAGCCGGCATGCCAGTCCGCATCAGTCATTTCCCGGCCGGACGGGGTCAGCCAGACGATATCCCGCAGGCTGTCCGGGCCGGTCCGGGCGGGGCGCCCGCTGAAGAACCTGCGCCGCCGGAACACCGGGTGCGCCCGGCGCAGCGCGGACAGCGCGCCGGTGAAGTCTGCCAGGTCCGCGTATTCGCCGGCGGTCTCCCAGTCCACCCACGACAGCGGCGAGTCCTGACAGTAGGCGTTGTTGCTGCCCCGCTGGGTGCGCCCCATCTCGTCACCAGCCAGCAGCATCGGAACGCCCTGAGAGCAGAACAGCGTGGTCAGGAAATTGCGGACCTGGCGGGCGCGCAGCGCGTTGACCGCCGGGTCGTCGGACGGGCCCTCCGCGCCGCAGTTCCAGGATCGGTTGTCATCGGTGCCGTCCAGGTTGTCCTCGCCGTTGGCCTCGTTGTGCTTGCAGTCGTAGCTGACCAGGTCCGCGAGGGTGAACCCGTCATGACACGTCACGAAGTTCACTGATGCCACCGGCCGCCGCCCGCCGGTCTCGTACAGGTCACTGGAGCCGGCCAGCCGCTGGGCGAACTCCGGCAGGGCCGCGGGCTCGCCGCGCCACAGGTCCCGTACGCAGTCGCGGTACTTGCCATTCCATTCCGACCACAGCGGCGGGAACTTGCCGACGTGGTAGCCGCCTTCCCCGATATCCCACGGCTCGGCGATCAGCTTCACCTGTGACACGACCGGATCCTGCTGGACCAGATCGAAGAACGCGGCCAGCCGGTCCACGTCATGCAGCTGCCGGGCCAGGGCCGCGGCCAGGTCGAAACGGAACCCGTCCACGTGCATGTCCAGGATCCAGTAACGCAGCGAGTCCATGATCAGCTGCAGCGCTTGGGGACTGCGGGCATTAAGACTGTTGCCGCAGCCGGTGTAGTCCAGGTAGATCCCCGGGTCGCCGTCGGCAAGCCGGTAGTACGCGGCGTTGTCGATGCCGCGGAAGGACAGCGTAGGACCGGAGGCGCCGCCCTCGGCCGTGTGGTTGTAGACGACGTCCAGGATCACCTCGATGCCCGCCGTGTGCAGCGCCTTGACCATGGACTTGAACTCGGTGACCTGGCCATGTGGCTCGGTGGCTGAGGAGTAGCCGTTGTGCGGCGCGAGGAACCCGATCGTGTTGTAACCCCAGTAGTTGCACCGGCCGCCCGCCACCAGCTGCCGCTCCGAGATGAACTGATGCACCGGCATCAGCTCGACGGCGGTCACGCCCAGCCGGGTCAGGTGGTCGATGATGACCGGGCAGGCCAGCCCCGCGTAGGTGCCCCGCTGTCCGGGCGGGACCTCGGGATGGCGCAGGGTCAGGCCGCGGACATGCGCCTCGTAGATCACCGTCTGGTGATACGGCGTCCGCGGCGACCGGTCATCCGCCCAGTCGAAATACGGATTCGTAACTACATTGCGCGGCATGAAAGGGGCGCTGTCGCGAGTGCTGATCACCCCTGGCGCGCCGGACCCCTGGGAGAACAGAGCCTCGTGCCAGTGCACCTGACCCGCGACGGCCTTGCCATAAGGGTCAAGCAGCAGCTTCGCCGCATTGCACCTGTGACCACGGGCCGGCGCGTACGGGCCGTGCACGCGATACCCGTAGTATTGGCCCGGGCCGACGCCGGGCAGGTAGCAGTGCCAGACGAAACTGTCCATCTCGGTGAGCTCGACCCGATTCTCCCCGCGGTTGCCGGGACCGAACAGGCACAGCTCGACCCGCTCGGCCACTTCGGAGAACAGGGCAAAATTGGTCCCTGACCCGTCCCAGGTAGCACCAAGCGGATAAGCAGTACCAGGCCAGACACGCATTCACCGACTCTACCGTCAGGAACCCCAGAGCGGGCCCGGCGAGCACGGCCCGGGTCTGCGACACGAACAAGCACCACGTTCGTTCGGGAAAAAGGTTAACCTGAAAATTATCGCGAACGGGCAGTGGTATTACGGCCCTAGCCTAGGGGTGGGTCGCGTCCTGACAGCTCATAATGCCGGCAAGTACGGCACCGTCAGCCGTCGCGGAACCGGGAGGGCGACGTGAGCGCAGACGCCGGGCCGAGTGTTTACGCTCTGCTGACGGACGGCACCACGATTGAGATCCGGCCCGCCCGGCCTGACGACCTGGACGCGGTGCGGGAGATGCACGAGAAGCTGTCCCCGGACAGTCTCTACCTGCGTTTTTTCAGCATGAGCCCGCGTGCGGCCGAGCAGGAGGCGCGTCGGCTCTGCCGTGAGCCCGCGCCAGACCACGCCGCGCTGCTCGCCGTGCTGGACGGCGAGCCGATCGGCTGCGGCAGTTACGAGTGTGACGGTCTCCCGTCCCAGTCGGCCGAGGTCGCCTTTACGGTCGCCGATGACATGCACCACCGCGGCGTCGGGATGCTACTGCTGGAGCACCTGATCTCGCT
>PLDT01000517.1:0-4105 GCA_003136255.1 Actinomycetota bacterium | reverse complement strand
GGCGTCACCGACCACCTGTGCCCGTGGGAATCCTGCTACCAGACCACACAGCTGCTCGGCGGGCCGGTCAAGTTCGTCCTGTCGACCAGCGGGCACATCGCGGCCATGGTCAACCCGCCGACCAACCCCAAGGCCGCGTTCCGTTGTGTTGCGACCGGGGCTTCCTCCGGGGCTNNGCCTCGGCTGAGGTGGTGCCGGGCAGCTGGTGGACGGACTATGCGGCCTGGCTCGCCGAACGCGGCGGCGGGCGGCGCAAGAGCCCGCGGACGCTCGGCCGCAAGGCCTACCCGGTGCGTGGCGCCGCGCCTGGAACGTATGTCTACGACCGCTGAGGTGCGCAGCCTCGCCGTCGGCGGCAGGCAGCTGCGAGTCGCGGCGCGGCCGGGTGTTGCGGGGCCTCGTGCTGTGCGCCGGACGCCGCTGCTGCTGATCAACGGGATCGGCGCCAGTCTGGAGTTGCTCGAGCCGTTCGTCCGCGAGGTCGACCCGGGCGTCGACGTGATCAGGTTCGATCCGCCAGGCGTCGGCGGCTCGGCGGAGCCGCCCGGCCCGTACCGGTTCACCGGGTTGTGTGCGCTGATCGCCGGCATGCTGACCGAGCTCGGCTACGGCCAGGTCGACGTGCTCGGCATCTCCTGGGGCGGGGCCGTCGCGCAGCACTTCGCCGCGTTCCACCGGGCGCGCTGCCGTCGGCTGGTGCTGGTCTCCACCGCGACCGGCTCGCTGATGGTGCCGGGGCGGCCGCCGGTGCTCAAGCACATGGTGACGCCGCGGCGGTATGTGGACCGCGGCTACATGGAGCGGGTGGCCGGGACGATCTACGGGGGTTCGGCGCGGGAGAACCCCGGGCATATCGCGGCGGCGATGCACAACGGCAACCGGGTCGGCCCGTCGCGCGGGTACCTGTACCAGCTCACCGCGGGCGCGGGCTGGACCAGCCTGCCGTTCCTGCCGTTGCTCCGGCAGAGCACGCTCATCGTGTCCGGCGACGACGACCCGCTCATCCCGCTGGCCAACGCCAAGCTGATGAAACTGCTGATCCCGAAATCGCGGCTGCACATCTACCACGGCGGCCACCTCGGGCTGCTGACCGAGGCGGCCGAGCTGGCGCCGGTGGTGGACGCCTTCCTGGCCGCGCCGTTATCTATTTGGAGGCCAGTTATGGCGAGCCCCCGGACCGCGCTGACCGACGGCGATTTCTACCTGATCGAGCGGACTCTGGATCCGGAGGGCCGTCAGCTGCTGCTGCGGGTCAGGGAGTTCATGGAGAAGTCGGTCCAGCCGGTCATCAACCACTACTGGACCCGGGAGGAATTCCCGTTCGACCTGATGGGCGACTTCCGTCAGCTCGGCATCGCCGGCCAGTTGTACCAGGGCTACGGCTGCCCAGGCGGCGGCTTCCTGCTCGACGGCATGATCGCGATGGAGCTGGCCCGAGTGGACCCGTCCATCGCAACGTTCTTCGGCGTCCACGGCGGACTGGCCATGGGGTCCATCTACCTGTGCGGGTCGGAGGAGCAGAAGCAGCGCTGGCTTCCCGAGATGGCGCGGATGGAGAAGATCGGCGCGTTCGGCCTCACCGAGCCCGATGTCGGATCCGGCGCGGCGGGCGGGCTGACCACCACGGCGCGACGCGACGGCAATGAGTGGGTGCTGGACGGGCAAAAGAAGTGGATCGGCAACGCCACGTTCGCCGACTACGTGATCATCTGGGCCAGATCTCTAGAGGACGACCAGGTCAAGGGCTTCGTCGTGGCCAGGGACACGCCGGGCTTCGAGACCGCCAAGCAGAAGGACAAGATCGCGCTGCGGGTTGTGCAGAACGCGCACATCACCTTGGACGGGGTGCGTGTGCCCGAATCCGATCGGCTGCAGGGCGCCAACAGCTTCAAGGACACCGCCAAGGTGCTGCGGATGACCCGGGCCGGGGTGGCCTGGATGGCCACCGGCTGCGCCCGGGGCGCGTACGAGCACGCGCTGGCCTACGCCCGCCAGCGCGAGCAGTTCGGCCGGCCCATCGGCGGGTTCCAGCTGGTCCAGGACCTGCTGGTCCGGATGCTGGCCAACGTCACCTCCTCGGCGTGCCTGTGCGCCCGGCTGGCCTCGCTGCAGGAGGAGGGCCTGGCCGAGGACCACCATTCGGCGCTGGCCAAGGCGTTCTGCACGGTCCGGATGCGGGAGGCGACCGGCTGGGCTCGCGAGCTGCTGGGCGGGAACGGCATCCTGCTGGAGAACCATGTAGGGCGGTTCGTGGCCGACTCCGAGGCGATCTACTCCTACGAGGGCACCCGCGAGATCAACACCTTGATCGTGGGCCGGGCGATCACCGGCCTCAGCGCGTTCGTGTGAGCGGGCAGCCTAGTGAGCAGGGCCGGGGTTGGCCTGTCCAGCCACGGACCCGCAGTACGTGAGCGACCTGGGCCGCTGTCTCGCATGCGTTCCGCCTGACGTGTACCCAGCCGTACCGCAGCGATTGCATCCCGCCCGCGGCGGCCGCGTTGTCGCGGGCCTTATCGCGCCACTGGGCCTCGACCGGGTGCGCCAGCCGCCCGTCCAGCTCGACCACCACGCCGTAGTCGCGGTAGAGGCGATCGCGGCGTCCACGCCGGCCGTCCGGGCCCTCGAATGGCGCCTGCCGGACCGACTCGGGGAGGCCGTGCGTGCGCTCCACGTCCCGGCCGTAGCGGTACTCCAGCACCGAATGGTCGCCGCTGGCTGCCGCGATGATGAGCTCATCCAGTTCACCACGCCAGCGCAGCCTGGAGCGCTGGCCCATCGCCGCGCGCAGCGTAGCCGCGTCGGTCAGGTCTCGCGCGAATGCGCGGGTCACCCATCCGCAGACGTCATCGAAGGTCGCCGCCGCCTGGGCCAGGTCGAGCACGGTCTCCTCCACTCTCGTCCGCGGCGGGTTGCTGTCCCCCAGCACGATCTCGCCGGCGCGCGTGCAGCGGTGCAGGCTGACCCCATTGACCGCCTTGATCCGACGCTGCCAGGGAACCGTCACGTGAATCGATTCGGCCGGCTTGTCGGCGAGCCGCTGAAGCTCGGCCGCGGTCTCGTGGCTCAGGACCGCGCCCGGCCCGGCCCCGAGGAGCGCCGCCCACAATTGCGCACTATGACCCGGCGCTCCGGTGAAGGTCAGGTAGACGCCACGATGAACCGGCTGCCACCAGCCGCCCCGCAGCCGAAACTTGATCATGTCCGCGGACAGCCCGGCCCGGAGGGCCTGCGAGCGGGACACAACTCCCTGCTGCTGGCGGGCGAGGTTGCGCAGCGTAGGAGGAAGCTCACTGTCCATGCGGACAGTTTGACCAAACCGACCGACAAAACGGGCCCACGCGGGACGTATCCGGGAGGATTTGGGCTTCCGGGAGCGCTTTGGGNNGTCTGCCTGCCGCAGGCGGACGAGACGGAGGGCGCGGCGCGGGACCCGCCGCTGGCGCGACGCGGGACCCGCCGCTGGCGGGCGACCGCCCCGCCGGGAGGCGGGCTCAGGCTAGCGCGCAGCCCGGGCGGTGGCCTTCGGTTTCGATGGCGCCGCAGTCGGGGCAGACCAGGTGAGCCCAGCAGACGGGATCACCGCCCTCGTCGGGCTCGACATCCTGGCGCAGGATCTGGGCCAGGACCGCGGCCTGGCTGAGGTCGACGTCGCGGGTCGCGGTGAGCAGGGTCATCGGGCCGGTCGCGGCTAGGGCGCGCAGCTTGCCGAGCTCGGCCCGCTGGCTGCGGCCGGACAGCTCGTCCAGGTAACGCACGCGAAACTCGTTGAGTTTCTCCGGATCGTGCCCGTACCACTTGCGCAGTTCGGTGGACGGCGCGACGTCCTTGGCCCATTCGGTCAGGTGCGCCGCGTCCTTGCGCAGGCCCCGCGGCCAGAGCCGGTCCACCAGCACGCGGGCGCCGTCGGCCGGCGAGGGTGCGTCGTANNACGCGGCGGACCCGGATCTGTGACGGCACGGCACCGCCTCCGTTCCGCACCTGAGCGCTTAGCGGCGCAGTTCCACCCACACCGACTTGCCGGAATGACCGATCGGCTCGACGCCCCAGCGGCTGGCCAGCGCGTCCACCGCGCCCAGGCCGTGCAGCGGCGCGGCGGGCAGGCCCG
>PLDT01000129.1:0-9336 GCA_003136255.1 Actinomycetota bacterium | reverse complement strand
GGGGTCTGCGGGGCGAGCCAGGCACGCGGAGGCGAACCTGGCGGCGCCATGATGCACCCGCGATCCCGGGCATGGTGGCACCCCGATCCCATAGTGCGGGGCCGGTGGGCCACGAGCCCTAGTCCTGGCGCGCCGCGGATGGGGTGCCCGTCAGGTCAGGGAGTTCGCGCCCGGCGGGCGCCGCTGGCATCGCGATCACTCGCCTGGACGGGCTCGGTTCCGGTTTGGTGCCGGGCCGCGAAGAGGGCGACGACCTCGCCGACGGCCGGCTCCCTGGTGCCGGGCTCGGGTACCGGCAGATGAGCCTGGACCTGATAGCGGTTGCGACGGCCGTCTTTCTGGGTGATCACGTAGCCGGCCTGGACCAGGTCGGAGATGATGCCGTGGGCGCGGCGCTCGGTGATACCCAGACTGGCCGCGATGTCGCGCAGTCTCGCGCCTGGGTCGTGGGCGATGTGCAACAGGACCCGGGCGTGGTTGGTCAGAAAACCCCAGTCCGCCACGCGAGTAAGTGTACAACAACTTCTTGAAAAAGATTGCTAGTTTCAGATTGCGACTCAGGTCAGAAATTGTTGCACGGCGTGCAGGAAGCTCGCCAAGTCCTGGAACAAGAAGGCGTGGCCCGCGTCGGGGTAGAGGATCAGTTTCGCGGCCGGGATGGTGTCGGCGAGCAGCCGGTCGTTGGCGACCGGATCGAGCTGGTCCTCGGTTCCGTCCGCCACCAACGTGGGGAGCCTGAGCTGCCCGAGCTGCCGTCCGGCTGGGTCATTCCCCGCGATCCACTGCTGCACCGCCAGCCCCTGGGCGGAGGTAACGGCACGCGAGGCTTGATAGAAGTCCGGATAGCGCAAGATGCCGATCGTGTAGATCCGTTCCGCGGCGGCCTGGTCGGGAGGGAAGAGCACCGACAGGACCGTGCTCGGATCCGGGCTGACCACCGCCGCAGCGGCGGCGGCGGGAACGGGAAGCGCATGTCCGGTCCCAGGCTGGGTGGCGGCCAGGACGAGCCTGGAAACCTGGGCNNGTCCGGCCAAGCCCGAGCGCCGAGATCAAGGCGCTGGCCTGGTTGGCCATCGCGATGATGCTGAGCGGCGGCGATAGGGCGGCGGTCTGGCCGACTCCGGCGTTGTCGAACACGACCACCGTGTGATCGGTGGCCAGGCCGGCGACGAAGGCCGGCTGCCAGTCGTCCATGGATCCGCTCAGTCCCATGACGAGCAGGACCGGGCTGCCCGCGCCGACCTCCCGGTACCCCACCGGCCCGGCAGCGGTGTGCGCGATCTTGGTCGGCGCGTTCACGACCGCGGCCGAGGGCCCGACCGCCGCGCCACTTGCGCTGGTACTCGCCGGGGAGGCGCCCGCGGGAGCGGTGCTCGCCGGAGCGGATGTCGTCCGGCTCGGGGCGGCGGCCGAGCCTGACGCCCCGCAGCCGGCCAGTGCTACCGTCGCGCCCACCAGGGCGCACGCCGTTCTGGCCCAGGCCACTGTTTACTCCTTCATCGGTGAGCCGAACCGGATGAGGTTGCCGTCCGGGTCGACATGGGAACCCTCGCGCAGCTTGTAGGGGGTCGGCCCGACCGGGTGGGTGTGCCCCCCGATGCCGGGCCGGGTCCACTCCTCATACAGCGCATCGGCGTCGCGCACGTACAGATAGGTCGCCCCCGGGCCTTCGTGCTCGGCGCTGAGCGCCAGATGCAGCCCGGTCCCGTCGCGGTTGGCGAAGCCGTACTCATCGCCCCCGTCGTAGGCCAGGGTATTGAAGCCGAGCGCGGCGTAGTGGGCCAGCGCCGCGCCCAGGTCGCGCACCGGGAAGATGGGGCTGAAGCTGCGGAGCTGGCCGAGCACCCGGCGCTGGCCAGCGCCGGTGGTGATCGCGACGGTCTTGATCTCGGCCAGCGCGATCAGCGCCGACCGCATCGCCTCGATCTGCTCCGGTGGCACCCGCTCCGCAAGCTGGCGGTCGACCGCGTCCACCCCGCGCACCACGGCCTCGACGACCTCCAGGCCTCGGTTGGTCAGTTTGAGGTCAACCCGGCGGCGGTCCCCGGGGGTAGGGCGCCGCGTCAGGTAACCCCGGTTGACCAGGATGTCGACGACCTGGCTGATGGCCTGCTTGGTGACACCCAGTCCGGCGGGCAGGTCCTGCCTCGGCCCGCCCGGGGTGCCGATCCCGGCCAGGATGAACGCGCCGTTCCTGGGCAAGTCGTCGACGCCGATAGCCTGCAGCTGCGCCCTGATCGACTGGGCGTACACACCGCGAGCGGACCTCATCAGCGTCGGAGTGGCGTACTCGTCCCGATCCGCGCCGTCCATGGCGCAACCATATCGACAAGAATCTTGTCAGTCAATCTTCTTTACCAACCGCGCGGAGCCGGCGCGGAGCCGACGCGGAGCCGNNCGCGGCGACTCGCCGTCCAGCACTAGGCGACTTAACGGATTGCCGCGGCTCCTCCCGGTCACGGCCGCGATCCAGCCCTGGTCGCGGCAGGAGCCGATGCGATTGGATGACCTCGTGGACGCGGACGTGATCGTAGTGGGCGCCGGGCTGGCCGGGCTGGCCGCCACCGCCGAGCTGGCTAGCGCCGGACGGCGCGTGCTGCTGTTGGACCAGGAGCCCGAGTCGAACCTGGGCGGCCAGGCATTCTGGTCGTTCGGCGGCCTGCTGCTGGTCGACTCGCCCGAGCAGCGCCGGCTGGGGATCAAGGACTCTCGCGAGCTGGCCTGGCAGGACTGGACGGGCAGCGCGTATTTCGACCGCGGCATCGACGACCCGGCCGGGGAGGACTACTGGGCCTACCGGTGGGCGCAGGCCTACGTCGACTTCGCCGCCGGGGAGAAGCGCTCCTGGCTGCACGCGATGGGGATGCGCTGGTTCCCGCTGGTGGGCTGGGCCGAGCGGGGTGGTTACCTGGCCGACGGACACGGCAACTCGGTGCCGCGTTTCCACATCACCTGGGGCACCGGGCCCGGGGTACTGGCGCCGTTTGAGCGGCGGGTCCGGGACGCCGAGGCGTCCGGTCGGGTTGGGTTCCGGTTCCGGCACCGGGTGGACGAGCTCACCGTCACCGGCGGGGCGGTCGACGGCGTGCGAGGGGCGGTGCTCGAAGCCAGCTCGGCGGCCCGCGGGACACGCAGCTCGCGCACTGCGGTCGGCCAGTTCGAGCTGCACGCGCAGGCGGTCGTCGTGACGTCCGGCGGGATCGGCGGCAACGCCGACCTGATCCGGGAGCACTGGCCGGCCCGGCTCGGCCCGCCGCCGGAACGGATGATCTGCGGGGTACCCGAGTACGTCGACGGGCGGATGCTGGCCATCGCCGAACGGGCCGGCGGGCGGCTGGTCAACCGGGACCGGATGTGGCACTACACCGAGGGCATCGAAAACTGGGATCCGATCTGGGCGCGGCACGGCATCAGGATCCTGGCCGGGCCCTCGTCGATGTGGTTCGACGCCCGAGGCCAACGGTTCCCAGCGCCGAACTTCCCTGGCTTCGACACCCTGGGCACGCTCGGCGCCATCCGGGAGAGCGGCTATGACTACTCGTGGTTCGTCCTGACCCAGAAGATCATCGAGAAGGAGTTCGCGTTGTCAGGCTCGGAGCAGAATCCCGACCTGACCGGCAAGGATATCCGGCTCACCTTGTCCCGGGTCCGGCCCGGCGCCCCCGCCCCCGTCGAGGCGTTCAAGCAGCACGGGGCCGATTTCGTGGTGGCCAGGACCCTGCCCGAATTGGTCGCGGGCATGAACAAGCTGACCGGCGAGACGCTGATCGACCTGACCGACCTAGAGCGGCAGATCGTCGCGCGCGACCGGGAGATCGACAACCCGTTCACCAAGGACATGCAGGTCATGGCGATCCGCAACGCCCGCCGGTTCCGCGGCGACCGGCTGGCCCGGACCGCCGCGCCGCATAAGATCCTGGATCCCAAGGCCGGGCCGCTGATTGCCGTCCGGCTCAACATCTTGACCCGCAAGACCCTGGGCGGCCTGCAGACCGACCTGTCCGGCCGGGTGCTCAGCCGGAGCACGCCGACCCGTCCGGTGCCCGGCCTGTTCGCCGCCGGGGAGGTCGCCGGGTTCGGCGGCGGCGGCCTGCACGGCTACCGTTCGCTGGAAGGGTCCTTCCTGGGCGGCTGCCTGTTCAGCGGCCGTGAGGCGGGCCGTGCCGTAGCCCGCCTCACGTCCTCGTTATTGCTCTCCGACGCCCTTAGCGCGGCTCCTCCGGCGGTGGTCCCCACCGCGGAACCTGCTGCGTAGGCGGTTCCGAACCGGCCTGGGGCGGCTGGGCGTACCCGCCGTAACCGCCGCCCTGCGGTGGCGGCGGGTTCCAGCCGCCGCCGTAATTGCCGCCGCCCTGGGGTGGCTGGTTGTAGCCGCCGTAGGGGTCGCCGCCCTGCGGCGGCTGGCCGAACCCGCCGTAGCCCGCGCTGCCCTGCTGGTATCCGCCGTACTGGTCGCCGTCCGCGGGCGTCGAGCTGCCAATCAGCCGGTAGTACACGAGCGTGACGACGATGGCGAGGAACGGGGCGATCAGGGTACCCGAGATGACCGAGCTCAGACCGTCGCCGAGCACGTGCGGCAGGGCCGAGAAGATGACGCGCAGCAGGACTTCTACGACGATCTGAACGATGAAAAGCAGCACCAGCGTGGCGAACACGTGCCAGCCGTGACTACGCACGAGGTCGCGACTCCGGCTGAACGACGCCAGTGTCCCGGGCCTCTCGATGACGATGACGGGAACGATCACGGCCCAGATGGTCATCAGGTACAAACCTGGAACGATGACGAACCAAAAGCCGATCCAGATCCCGATACTGGCCAGGATGGAAGCCCCTATGACGGCCGAGAGCGACGGCGTGACGGCGGATATGGTCTCGCCGATAGACAGGTCGACCCGGCCATCCCGCACGTCCTGTACGGCCTTGACCAGCGTCGCCTGAAGTACGAAGCCCGCGATGAGGACCATGAGCAGGCCAAGCAGGAGGCCGAAGCGCCCGGCCAGAGCCAGGAGTGCGACGATAATGGCCGCGACCACATAGATAACAAAGGCGATCGCGAGAAAGTGCCTGGCGAACGTCTTGTACATCCGCCATGCTTCGTCAAAAACGCCCGACAGTGGGTTCATGGCCGTGATGGTACAGGCCGGATCTGCAGATGAGGTGGAGGGCGGCACTGAACGGGTGAACGACGCGCCGCAGGTGACCCTGTTCACCGACGATCCGGCGTAGGTTATCGCGCGTACCTGGCCTTGAGGTCGGCCTTCATCAGCTTGCCCGCCTCGCTGCGCGGCAGGTCATCGACGAAGTACACGGTCCGGGGCGCCTTGAAGCTAGCGATCTTCGACTTTACGAACGCGATGATCTCCTGCTCAAGCTCGGGTCCGGGCATCGCCCCGGCGGCGGGCTGGACGAAGGCCGCGACCGCCTCCCCCATCTCCGCGTCGGGGACGCCGATCACCGCGACGTCGTGGACCGCCGGGTGCAGCGCGAGCACGTTCTCGGTCTCCTGCGGGTAGATGTTGACCCCGCCGGAGATGATCGTGAACGCCTTGCGGTCGGTGAGGAACAAGAAGCCGTCCTCGTCGAGGTAGCCGATGTCGCCCAGCGTGGTCCAGGTCGGATGGGCCGGGTGCTGCGAGGCCTGGGTCTTGGCCGGGTCGTTGTGGTAGGTGAACGGGACCTCGTCCCGCTCGAAGTAGACCCCGCCGATCTGGCCCGCGGGGAGTTCGGTCCCGTCGTCGGCGCAAATCCGCACCGTGCCCAGGATCGGGCGGCCGACGGTGCCCGGCTTGGTGAGCCAGGTGCCGCTATCGATGGCCGTCATGCCGTTGCCCTCGGTGCCCGCGTAGTACTCGACCAGGATGGGGCCCCACCACTCGATCATCTTCTGCTTGACCTCAACCGGGCAGGGCGCCGCGGCGTGGATCGCGACCCGCAGGCTGGAAATGTCGTACTGCCCGCGGACCTCTGGCGGGAGCTGCAGCATGCGGACGAACATGGTCGGGACGAACTGCGCGTGCGTGGCGCGGTGATCACCGATGGCCGCCACGGCCTGCTCGGCGTCGAACCGTTTCATCATGACCACGGTGCCGCCCAGGGCCTGGACCGCGCCGCAGAAGCGTAGCGGCGCCGCGTGGTAGATCGGCCCGGGCGACAGGTAGACCGTGCCGGTGTTGAAGCCGAACGCGAGGCGGGCCAGTTCGACTAGGCCCTCGGCGGACTCGCCCACCTGGACGCCGGGCAGCGGCGGCCGCACGCCCTTGGGCCGTCCGGTGGTGCCAGAGGAGTAGAGCATGGTGGCGCCGTGCGGCTGATCGTCGAGGGGCGTGTCAGGGGCGGCGGCGATGGTCTCCTCGTAGCGGTCGTACCCGGGCACCGCACCGCCGAAGGCCAGCCGCAAGGTGACCGCCGGGACCCGGAGCGCCGTCGCGGTCGCGGCCTGCTCAGCAGAGACGATCAGCGCGGCGGCGCCGCTGTCGTTGACGATGTAGGCGACCTCCTCCGGCTTGAGCCGGTAATTGACCGCGGTGATATACAGGCCCGAACGCAGCGCGGCCCAGTAGACCTCCAGGGCCCGCAGGCTGTTCTCGGTCAGCAGCGCCACCACGTCGCCCGGCCGCAGCCCGCCGTCGCGCAGCACATGAGCCAACTGCGCCGAGCGCCGCTCGAGTTCCCCGTAACTGACGGTCTCGCCGGTCCCGGCCATGACCGCGGCGATCCGGTCCGGCGTCTGCGCCGCGTACGTGCCTGGATACATAGATCACCGCCCTCCGCGCATCCCCGCCCATTATCGGTGGCTACCGCCCGATGCTGTCCAGTTCGGCCACCGCGTCGGCGGGAAGGACCAGGTCCGCCGCGGCGACGTTCTCGCGCAGGTGCGCCACGGACGAGGTACCCGGGATGAGGACGATCGTCGGCGAGCGCTGGAGCAGCCAGGCCAGGGCGACCTGATGGGCCGAGGCGCCGAGCCGGGCAGCGACGTCGGCCAGCACTCGCGACTGAAGCGGGCTGAAGCCGCCAAGCGGGAAGAACGGGGCGTAGGCGATGCGCTCGGCCGCGCACTGGTCAACCAGGGCGTCGTCCTGCCTGGCAGCCACGTTGTACAGGTTCTGCACGGTGACGACCGGCGCGATGGCCTGCGCCTGAGCGAGCTGAGCCGCGGACACGGCGCTGAGGCCGAGGTGCCGGATCAGGCCCTCCTTCTGCAGTTCGGCCAGGGTGCCGAACTGCTCGGCCAGGGACTCCTCGCTGCCGTCCCCCGGCAGGCGCAGGTTGACGACGTCGAGGGCGTCCAGGGCGAGGTGCTCGAGGTTCTCGTGGACCGCGGCTTGAAGGTCCGGCCGCGAGAGCGAGGGCCGCCAGCTGCCGTCCGGGCCGCGCCGCGCGCCTACCTTGGTCACGATGCGCAGACCGGCGGGGTAGGGGTACAGGGCCTCCTTGATGAGCTCGTTGACCACCACCGGCCCGTAGTAGTCGCTGGTGTCGATGTGGGTAACGCCCAGCTCGACCGCTTCGCGCAGTACGGCCAGGGCCTGGTCCCGATCCGCGGGCGGCCCGAAGACGCCCGGTCCGGCCAGTTGCATGGCCCCGTAGCCCATGCGGCTGAGGGTTATGGGGTTCAGGTCGCCCGCGAGCGTGAGGGTTCCGCCCGGAACACTGTCCGCCATATCCGTTCCTTCCTTGGAATTAAAGATCTCTTTTGCCGAACGGTCCGTGGTTCGGCGCACCCGGAATCAGGCCACGACGCCGATGTAGCGCCAGTCCAGGACGTCGCGCGGCGCCGATCCTTCGGGCCGGTCGGCCGCGCCAGGCCAGCCGAGCCCGCTGGGCGAGACGGCCCCGCGGGGCCAGCCCAGCCCGCCGTCTCCCCCGGGCGCCTCGGCCCGGACCAGGGAACGCAGGTGGACCAGCCCGCCGCCGCCCGGCAGCGGATCAACCCGCTCAACGGAGATCGTGCTGCGTAGCGTATCCCCCTCGTGCACCGGGCCGAGGTGGTCGCAGCTGTGCCAGGCCGCCACCGTGACCAGGGACGGCAGCGTTCGGGCCGCCTGGGCCAGCGCCAGCCCGATGGCGTGTCCGCCGTACACGAGCCGCCGGCCTCCGGCCGCCGACGCGTCGTGGTGCACCATCGCCACGTTGAGGGTCAACCGGGCCAGCTCCGGCGCGCTGGAGACCACGTCGCCGCCCGGTACGGCCCAGGTCTGCCCGGCCGCCAGCTCGGCCAGGCGAGGGCCCGCAGCCCGCCGGGCGAACCGGTCAAGCCGCCAGCCGCCGATCAGGTCGGCTGGATCGCGGGCGTCAGCAGGCTGACCGACCGAGGACAGCTCGTCGGCGTGCCCGGTCTGCCGGTCGTGGTCGCGCAGCGGCAGCATGGCACAACGCCAGAAGTCCAGCACCGGCCGCTGCTCCTGGTCCACCGTGGTGATCCGCAGGACCGCGAGCCCGGTCGGCGCCCGGCCTGCCCGCGGCTGGTTCTGCCTGAGCGCGACGACCTGGGTGGAAGTCCGCAGCGTGTCGCCCAGCCGGGGAGCGCGTTGAAAGGTCAGCCCGCGGTAGAAGAGGTTGGCCTTGACGTGCTGGGTGACCACCGTGGATTGCCCGATGGCCACATCCCAGACCAGGCTCGGTGACGCGAGCGGGTCTCCTCCGGTGACCTCGCGGCACAGCTCGTGGTCGGTGGCCAGTGCGAGCCGGTTCCCGATGATGGCCTGGTGCGCGGCGGCCAGCCCCGAGGTCAGCGTGAGGCCCGGCGCGCCGCCGAACTGCTGCCCGATGACCAGCTCGTCGAAATACGGCCCCTCGACGGGCGGAGACTGCGTGGTCATGCACCGGAACTTATCATTGACTCGTGCCTAGAAAACCGGACGCGAATGCCGTCGAGGGCAAAGGCTCCGGGGACGCCGGCTCGAAGTCGGTGAGGACCCGGGAGCGGATCCTCGACGCCGCCGCGCACGTACTGAGCCGCAAGGGGTACGCGGGCACGCGGCTGAGCGACGTGGCCGATCAGGCCGAGATCCAGGCCCCGGCGATCTACTACTACTTCCCGTCCCGCGATGACCTGATCGAGGAGGTCATATGGTCGGGCATCGCGCACATGCGCGAGCACCTGGCCCAGGTGATGGCCGCGCTGCCGCCCGACGCCGATCCGCTTGACCGCATCGACGCCGCGGTCGAGGCGCACCTGCGGTACGCACTGGAGATCTCCGACTACACGACCGCGTCGATCCGGAATGCGGGGCAGGTCCCGGAAGCCATCGCGGTCAGGCACACGGCCGAGGCGTCCCAGTACGGCGACATGTGGCGCAAGCTGCTGCAGGACGCGGAGAACGCGGGCTTGCT
>PLDT01000105.1:0-7963 GCA_003136255.1 Actinomycetota bacterium | reverse complement strand
GTGATGTCGCCGAGGTAGGCCGCCAGGTCCTGGTGCGCCTGGGCGCTCGGCATCGGCAGGTAGCCGGGCAGCAGGTCGAACAGGGTGGGGATGTCGGTCGAGCCCTGGATCGACGCGTGCCCGCGCAGGGCCAGGATGCCGCCGCCCGGCCGGCCCATGTTGCCNNGCGGTGGTGCGGTCCCGGCCGGAGTTCGCCGTCAGCAGCTCGCATATCCGCGCGAACACGTCCGGCGGCACGCCGCAGGCCTGCTCCACCATCTCGGGGGTGTACCGGGCGAAATGCCGCTTGAGCGTCTGGAAGACACAGCGTGGATGCTCAAGGGACTCGGCCACCCGCGGGCCCGGGTCCGGACCGTCGGCAGTACCACGGCCCGTTCGGCTCAAATATTCTTTTTTATAGGGCGTGCCGCGGGACCCGTTAGCGGCCCGGACCAGGGTTCCCTCATAACTCCAGGCCGACAGGTCGTAGCGGCGACCGTCGGCGTCCAGCCCCGCGAACACCCCGTCCAGGTCCTCGGTGTCGGCGAAGTCCTCGGTCAAGATCGTGGCGGCGTTGGTGTACGCGACCACGTAGTCGCGGAAGTACTTCTCGTTCGCGATGACGTAGTTGATGATCGCGCCGAGGAACACGATGTCGCTGCCCGCGCGCAGCGGCACGTGCAGGTCGGCCACCGCGCTCGTGCGGGTGAACCGCGGGTCGACGTGGATGACCGTCGCGCCGCGGGCNNCCGAAGCTAGTCCCCAGACCGGGGACGGTGGAGGAGTGTCATATCCGGGCCTGGTTCTCGATCTGGATCGCGCCCAGCGCCGTGAACAGCTTCTTGATCAGGTAGTTCTCTTCGTTGTCCAGCGTCGCGCCGCCGAGGCTGGCGAACCCGAGCGTGCGGCGGACCCGGTTGCCGTCCGCCTCCCACTGCCAGCCGTGCTGGCGGGCGGCCAGCACCCGGTCCGCGATCATGTCCATCGCCGTATCCAGGTCGAGGTCTTCCCAGTTTTTCCCGAACGGCCGTCGGTACTTCACCCGGTACTGGCGGGAGCCCCCGGTGGTGAGCTGCATGCTGGCCGAGCCCTTGGGGCACAGCCGGCCGCGGCTGACCGGCGAATCCGGGTCGCCCTCGATCTGGACAACCTTGCTGTCCTTGACGTACACGTTCTGCCCGCAGCCCACCGCGCAATAGGGGCATATCGACTTGACCACGGCGTCCGCCGTGCTCGTCCGTGCCTCGCGGCGGTGGTCGCTCTTAGCCGCGGCGCCGAGCCCGCGGCGGTCGGACCCGGTGAGCTGCCGGTACACCGGCCACGACCCGATGCGCCTCCGGCTTGCCATGTCTGGCGTCACCTCCGCTTCGTCCGGCCCACCTGCGAAGTATCCTCCCACGCCACGATTCGTCCGAATACCGGGGGGAGGATGCCTTCACTCGCCCAGGGCACGGGCGCGAACGTCCTGGTCGGAGCAGAAGCCCGCCCGGCTGGCCTTCAGGCACAGCAGGCCCAGGAGCCGGCCGTCGGCGCTGGTGACGGCCGCCCGCCGCCGCCCGGCTTCGGTCATCGCCCGGCTCACTTCGGCAACGCTGGTCCCTGCTGGCACCGTGCGGCCTGCGAGTCGTCCCAGCGGCGCGGCGGCAGCATCGAGAGCCTGGCACCCGGAGATGTCATCGCGTTCCACGACGGCCTCCAGGTACCCCGCCGGGCTGACGATCAGCGCGGCATGAACATGATCGTCGCGGAAGAAGTCCCGTACCTCACCGACGGTGGCCGACAGAGGATGTCTGATGGGAGTCGTGAGCATCACCTCGGCGGCGGTGCGCAACACCCTACCGGCCAGATCCGGCAGGAGCGGGTGCCGTGGCCAGAAGGTCGTCGAGAAACCGCAGGGTTGCCGACACCGACTCGTACCGCCACACGGCCAGCGTGTGGTCAAATCCGGTTGCGGCATACACCTGTGCCGCAAGCGCGTCAGCAGTTGGTACGAGCTGCGCGCGTTGCTTTTGCAGCAAGTCACCGGGATCGGAATCAACCCGGCCCAGCAAGGCGAGCTTGACCAGCAATTCAGAACGGATATCGCGAGGATGCGTGACGGGCTGGCGCAGCCAGTCCCTGGCCGCCTGATCGCCTTTGGAAGTCGCCTCAAGCTGCGATCGGGCCGGTCCCAGATGGCTGGGTTGCTTGTCGGCCACGGTTATCAGGCCTAGCTGTGCGAGCCGCGCCGCGGAACGGTATGCGACGGCCTTGGGAACATGCCAGACCTGACCAAGACTGCCGTCTTTCGCCAGCAGGCTCGCGATTGCGAAGCTGTGCGTCGGCTTCTCGCTGACCAGGCACAACACCATCCATTCGGCCAGCGAAAGCCTAGACCAGCGCGGCTCCACTGCGACTCCTCATCACGTTTCGCCAGTACCGGCCGGGCTGACGATCAGCGCGGCATGAACATGATCTTTGCGGAAGAAGTCCGGTATCTCAAGGACGGTGCGTGCGGACCGGGCCATAGCGGGCGGTACGCCGCCAGGAATATGCGCTGCCGTACCGCCGGTTGCCGTTAGCACAACGATGACAGCCGAGGTGACGCACGTGCGCGACATCCTAAGCAGGATCACCAAATGGTGGGAGGCCGGCGAGAGTTTCGGCCTGGCCACGGTCACGCGTACGTACCGCAGCGCACCCCGGGACCCGGGCGCGGCGCTGGCGGTCTCGGCCGCCGGCGACCACGAGGTCGCTGGCAGCGTGTCCGGCGGGTGCGTGGAGGGTGCCGTCTACGAGTTGTCGCTCGACGTGTGCCGGACCGGTGCGCCTGTCCTCCAGACCTACGGAGTCAGCGACGACGACGCGTTCGCCGTGGGGTTGACCTGCGGCGGGATCATNNGCGACCGTGATCTCGGGACCGGGCCAGGTTGGCGCGCGCCGCGTCATCTGGGGCCGTGACACCGCCAGCGCGGATGCCAGCGACGACGGCTGGCACTGCGGCGCGTCCGGCACGCTGGGGACGGCGCGGCTGGACGCCGCCGTCGACGACGACGTGCGCGGCATGCTGGCCCAGGGACTGACCGGCATCCGGCGGTACGGGGAGCACGGTGAGCGGCGCGGTGACGACCTCAGCGTGTTCGTGAACTCGTTCGCACCGCCGCCCCGGATGCTGGTGTTCGGCGCGATCGACTTCGCCGCCGCCGTGGCGCGGGTCGGGAAGTTCCTCGGGTACCACGTAACCGTGTGCGACGCCCGGAAGGTGTTCGCCACGGCGTCGCGGTTCCCCGACGCGGACGAGGTAGTGGTCGACTGGCCGCACCGGTTCCTGGCCGGGACGGAGGTGGACGCCAGGACCGTGATCTGCGTGCTCACCCATGACCCGAAGTTCGACGTGCCCCTGCTCGAGGTGGCGCTGCGCACCCCGGCCGGGTACATCGGCGCGATGGGCAGCCGGCGCACCCACGACGACCGGCTAGCCCGGCTCCGCGAGGCTGGCCTGACCGAGGAGGAGCTCAGCCGCCTCCGGTCGCCGGTCGGGCTGGACCTCGGGGCCCGGACGCCTGAGGAGACGGCGGTGTCCATCGCGGCCGAGCTGATCCAGCTCCGCTGGGGCGGCACCGGCCAGGCCCTGACCGATACCCAGGGCCGGATCCACCACCAGCTCNNGTGGCCCGATCAGGGGTCCCGGGGAGTGCGGCGCGTAGTCCGGCCGGTGGCGGGGGTGCTGGCGGACGGGACTCCGTACTTCGCCCCGATCGGCGAGATCGTCTCCGATGGCGCCACCGTCACCTGCCATCTGTGCGGCCGGTCACTGAAGTCGGTGGCCGCCCACCTGCGCGCGCACGGCTGGACCAAGACGGCCTACTGTGAGACCTTCGGCCTGGAACGAGGCCAGCCCCTGGAGGGCCAGGAGACCCGGAAGCGCCGGGCCGCGTCGTTCGCGCCCCGGCTGATCTTCGACCCGGCCATCCGGGCGGGCAGCGCGGCGGGCCGCCAGCGCGCGGCCGCTGGTGACCTGTCCCGGGATGCGGCCCGGGCCAGTACTGGCCGCCCGCTGCCCGAGCAGCGCCGCCGCAAGGCCGCCCGGGCAGCGGCCGCCGCGTCCAGTGAGGCGGCGGCGCAGGCCAACCGGGACCGTGCCGCCCGGCACCGGGCCGAGGTGGCCGCCCGGGTGGCCAGCGACCAGGGCTATCCCACCCTAGGTGGGTATGTGCTGGCCCGGGTGGCGGCGGGGGCCAGCCTGGCCGCGATCAGCCGGGAAGCCGGATTGCACAAAGACTGGCTGCACCGGCACCTGGCTGAGGTGGACCCGGCCGCGGCGGCGGCGGTCCGGCCCCGGCCGGCCGGCCGGGCCCATCCTCGGTGGCTCCAGGCGACATCCGCCCTGGGCTTCGCTGACGTGTCCAGCTACCTGCGCGCCCGGCACCTGGTCCGGCACCAGACGGTCAGCGCGATCGCTGGCGAGATCGGGATGTCGAACCACGCGGTGGCCGCCGCGCTGACGCGGCACGGCCTGGCCCGCACCGCGCACGCGGGCAAGCGGCGGGCCGCCCGGGAACGCGTGGTGAAGGTGGCGGCCGTCCTCGGCGTGGACAGCGTGCCGCGTTACGTGGCTGAGCGCCGGGCGGCGGGCTGGACCTGGCAGGCGATCGCGGCGGAATGTGATCAGCCCCCGTCTTGGCTCCGCCGCCAGGCTGCCCTTCCTGGCGCCTAACTGCGGCCTGGGCCTACCGGGCGCAGTAACTATGGCGCGGGCGGGGACCGGGTTACTGGCGCCGTCTGCGGCGCCAGATCAGGACAACGGCCAGCACCGACAGCAGCGCTCCGGCCGGAGCCGCGATCCGCTTAAGCACCGGCAGGCCGGCCACCTTGAGCAGGTTCAGCGAGTCTTCGCTTGAGACTGGTACGGCGGCGGGCGTAGCGCTGGCCGGGACGCTGGCGGAGGCCGCCCCGTTGGCGTCGGCGGCGGCCTGCACCGCAGGATCGGGCCCTGCTGGATCCGGGGCGGAACCATTCCCGGCAGTCAGCATGTCGGCCAGGTTGGTGGCGAAGATGCCGATGAGCTTGGCGCTGACGTCGGCCATCACGCCGCGGCCGAACTGGGCCGGGCGTCCGGTCACGTTCAGCGAGGTGTGTACGGTCACCTCGGTCTGGCCGTCCTGGCCGTGCAGTTCGGAGCGGACCGTGGCGGCGGCGGTGCCGGAGCCCCGGGTCTCTTTGCCGGACGCCTCCAAGGTGACGACTCCGGCGTCCCGGTCCCGCTCGGTGAACCGCGCGGTGCCGGCGTAGGTTATCGAGATCGGGCCGACCTTGACCTTGATCCGGCCCTTGATCTCGTCGCCGTCGACCGAGTCGAGGGTGGCGCCCGGCATACAGGGCGCCACCTGCTCGACGTCAAGCAGCACATCCCACGCCTGGTCCACTGGGACCGGGACGGTGAACGAGTGCTCCAGTTCCATCCGCTAGACCCCGGCCGCCGCGGCTAGCGCGCGGCCGGTCAGCACCCGGGCCAGGTGCCGCCGGTAGTCCGGCGCCCCGTGCAGGTCGCCGGGCGGCGCGGTGCCTTCGTCGGCACACGCGGCGGCGTCGTTCAGAGCGGCCCGGCTGGCCTCCGCCCCGCTGGCGGCCTGCTCGGCGGCGGTCGCCCGGAGCGGGACCGTGCCCATGTTGGTCAGCCCGATCCTGGCCTCGGCGACCGATCCGTTGGACCGCCGGACCAGGGCGGCCACCCCGACGGTGGCCCAGGCCTGCGCGGTCCGGTGGAACTTCTCGTACCGGAAGCCCCAGCCCGGCCCGAGCTTCGGGATCCGGATCGCGGTCAGGATCTCGTCCGGCTCCAGGGCAGAGGTCAGGTAGTCGACGAAGAAGTCCGCCGCCGGGATCTCCCGCTCGCCGTTGGGCCCGTGCGCGATTATCGTGGCGTCCAGGGCGAGCACGACCGCGGGCAGGTCGCCGGCCGGGTCGGCGTGGGCCAGCGCCCCGCCTAGCGTGCCGCGGTGCCGGACGGCGGGGTCGGCCACGGTCCGGCTAGCCTCGGACAGCAGTCCGGCGTGCTCGGCCACCAGCGGGTCGCGGGTGAGCTGGTAATGCGTGGTCCGCGCCCCGATGATCAGCGCTTCCCCGGCGTCGGTGACACCGCGGAGCTCACCGATGCCGCCCACGTCAACCAGCAGCTCGGGATAGGCCAGCCGCAGCCGCAGCAGCGGCAGCAGGCTCTGCCCGCCGGCGATGACCTTGGCGTCTTCGCCGCCGCTGGCCAGGGCCCGGACCGCCTCGTCCACCGAGGCCGGGCGGACGTAATCGAACTTCGCCGGTATCACGCGGCACCTCCGGTCTGGTCTAGCCTGTCGCTGCCTTGCGGGCTGTTGCCCTGGGTCTGGTCGCTCTGCCGGGCCGCGTGCTGCTCGGCCGCGCTGGCCTGCGCGCCGCCGTGGGCGGTCTGGATGGCGCGCCAGACCCGCTCGGGCGTGCACGGCATGACCACGTCGTCGATGCCGAACGGGCGCAGGGCGTCGACGATCGCGTTGACCACCGCCGGGGTCGAGGCGATCGTGCCCGCCTCGCCCACGCCCTTGACCCCGAGCCGGTTGGCCGCCCGGCTCTCGGTCCGGTCGGTCACGTAGGAGGGCAGGTCACCCGCGGACGGGATCAGGTAGTCGGCCATGGTAGAGGTGACCAGGTTGCCGGCGTCGTCGTAGACCGCCTCCTCGTACAGGGCCTGGGAGATGCCCTGGGCCAGGCCGCCGTGCACCTGGCCCTCCACGATCATCGGGTTGACCACGACGCCGATGTCGTCGACGGCCACGTACGAGCGGATCTTGACAAAGCCGGTCTCGGTGTCGACCTCGGTGGCGCACAGGTGGGTGCCGTGCGGGAACGAGAAGTTGTCCGGATCGTAGGTGGCGTCGGCGTCGATGGTCGGCTCGACCCCGTCGGGCAGGTTGTGCGCGGCGAAGGTGGCCAGCGCGATCTCGGCGATCGTGATGCCCTGGTCCGGGTCGCCGCGGACCGAGAACCGGCCCGGCGTCCACTCCAGGTCGGCGGCCGAGGCCTCGAGCAGGCCCGCCGCGATCACCTTGGCCTTCTCGACGACCTTGTCGCAGGCCGAGACCAGGGCCATGCCGCCGACCGCCAGGGACCGGGAGCCGTAGGTGTCCATGCCCTTGGGCGAGACCTGGGTGTCGCCGTGCAGCACCCGGATGTCCTCGAACGGCACGCCGAGCTGGTCGGAGACGATCTGGCTCCACGCCGTCTCGTGGCCCTGGCCGTGCGCGCTCGAACCGGTGACGACCTCGACCTTGCCGGTGGGCAGCATCCGGATCGACGCCTGCTCCCAGCCGCCGGCGCCGTAGGCCAGCGAGCCGAGCACCCGGGACGGGGCCAGCCCGCACATCTCGGTGAAGGTCGAGATGCCGATGCCGAGTTGGACCGGGTCGTTGCTGTCCCGCCTCCGCTTCTGCTCAGCGCGCAGGCCGTCGTAGTCGAACAGCTCCTTGGCCTTGGCCGTGGCCGCTTCGTAGTTACCCGAGTCGTAGGTGAGCCCGGCGATGGTGGTGAACGGGAACTCCTCGTGCTTGATCCAGTTGCGTTCGCGGATCGCCAGCGGGTCGACGCCCAGGTGCACCGCGAGTTCGTCCATGATCCGCTCGATGGCGAAGGTGGCCTCGGGCCGGCCGGCCCCCCGGTAGGCGTCGGTGGGCATCTTGGTGCTGAAGATCCCGGTGCACTTGAAACAGTAGGCGTCCATCTTGTAGATGGCCGGGAACATGAACGCCCCGAGCAGCGGGACGCCCGGCGTGACCAGCATCAGGTAGGCGCCCATGTCGGCCAGCAGGTCGACGTCCAGGCCTCGGATCCGGCCGTCGCTGTCGGCGGCGAGCCTGATCCGCTGCCACTGGTCGCGGCCGTGGTGCACGGTCATGTTGCCCTCGCTGCGCGATTCGGTCCACTTGACCGGCCGGCCCAGTTTCCGGGCGATCAGGACGGCCAGCACCTCTTCGGC
>PLDT01000237.1:0-8601 GCA_003136255.1 Actinomycetota bacterium | reverse complement strand
GGACTACCGCCACCAGATCATCCTTCGCCCGCAGGAGATCAGCAACCACCCGGAGGTTATACGCCGGCTCGGCTGCCTGGCGATGAACGGCATGATCGAGGCCGACATCTACGGCAACGTGAACTCCACCCACATCATGGGCTCGAGCATGCAGAACGGCATCGGCGGCTCCGGCGATTTCGCCCGCAACGCCTACCTAGCGATGTTCCTGTCCCCCTCGACCGCCAAGAACGCGTCGATCTCGTGCATTGTGCCGATGGTCAGCCACGTCGACCACACCGAGCACGACGTACATGTCATCATCACCGAGCAGGGCATCGCCGACCTGCGCGGCTTGCCGCCGCGGCGCCGAGCCCAGCAGATCATCGACCACTGCGCGCACCCCGGCTACCGGCCGGCCCTGCAGGACTACCTCGACCGGGCGACTGCCACCGGACCTGGCAAGCACACCCCGCACCTGCTCAACGAGGCATTGTCGTGGCACGTACGGTACCTACGCGACGGCAGCATGCGGCCGCACTGAAGCGCCTTTGGGCACGGCATGACTATGGGGGCCTAGGCATAACCGTCCGCCCCGAGCGGCACAATCCCGCCGTGTTTATCGCCTGGATCGAGGAGAACATCAGTCCCAGGCCAGTCAGCAGTCCCCAGCCGACGCCTTATCTACACGCCCGACCCGGTAGATAACGACAAGAATTAATAATTTTTGAGTTGCGTTTCCGCAGGTCAAAGAACCCGATCCGAGCGACGCGCTAAGTCCCGGGCAACCTCGCCCTTGTTTTCGGCCGTCCCGAACATAAGATACTGAAATTGTCGGCACAGTGGGCCGGGAGAGATCGAAATCGTCCCAACAGATAATATCCCGGAAACATCTCGGAGATATCTCTTGACCCAGCCAGCCTGCTGCATTCACTTAGCAAACCGCGCAAAGGGAGACGAGCGATGACGGCACAGCCCTACGTCGACGGCATCACGGACACGGTGCCGCATCGCATCGCGAGCAGTCTGGCCGCCAGCCAGATCGCAGCCGACCAGGACACGATCAGCGTCTCGGTGGTCTGGCCCGATCGCTGGTTTCTTGGCGACCTTGCGGTGGTCACCACCCGTGACGGTCGCGCGTTCGCCGGCCCGGTGGAGGCCATGGACGTCTGCACCGGCGAGGTCACCATCAGGGTGCCGGGCAGCTGAGCGCGAGCTACCAGAGTCTTTGGTCCGGCCGGGACAGGACCGAATACCCTCACCTTGCGCGCACCGCGTCGTGTGTGCTGGACGAAAGATGCTTCGCTAGGCACGCCGCCGTTTCGGTGACGGCCTTGCGACGCATCAAGAGCGCAAGCCGAGGGAAGGCTTTACAACATGACCGGTAACGTGATTAAGCCGACCGATATCCGCGAGGTGGCGGTAATCGGGCTTGGCCTGATGGGCTCGGGCATTGTCGAGCTGGTCGCCCGCAGCGGCCGCCGCGTGGTCGCGATCGAGATCAGCCAGAGTTTCCTGGACCAGGGCATGGCCCGGCTGCACGCCTCCTTGGACAAGGCGGTCAACCGGGGCAAGCTCACCGATACCGCACGGGAGGAGATACTCACCCGGATCCGGCCCACGGACGACATCGCGGCCGGAGTGGCGAATGCCGACCTGGTGATCGAGGCCATACCAGAGCGCATGGAACTCAAGCGGACCCTGTTCGCCGAGCTGGACAAGGCCTGCCGGGTCGATGCGATCCTGGCCACCAATACCTCCTCGCTGTCGATCACGGGGATCGCGGGCGGCACGCAGTATCCCGCCCGGGTAGCGGGGCTGCATTTCTTCAATCCCGCGCCGGTCATGAAGCTGGTCGAGGTCATTTCCACCGTTCTCACCTCGCCGGAGACCGCCGAGACGCTGGCCCTGGTGGCCCGTGACCTGGGCAAGGCTCCCGTCCAGGTCAGCGACCGGGCCGGGTTCATCGTCAATGCGCTGCTGGTGCCCTACCTCAACCACGCGGTGCGGCTGCTGGAAACCGCGCAAGCCACCCGCGAGGACATCGACACGGCGGCCACCGCGGGGCTCGGCCTGCCGATGGGCCCGCTGACCCTGCTCGACCTGATCGGCCTGGACACCTCTTTGGCGGTCCTGGAGGTGCTCCAGGCTGAGTTCGGCGGCACCCGTTACGCGCCCGCGCCCCTGCTGCGCAAGCTGTGCGATGCCAGGCTGTTCGGACGCAAGAGCGGACGCGGGTTCTATGACTACCGGCACAGCACCCCCGCGGCTGCCGCCCAGGATCACGACCTGGTGTCTGCGCCTGTTCCCGCCGAGGTCGCGCTGATCAGGGACTCCGGCGGCCTGCTGGACGAGCTGGCCAGCCAGATCACCGCGGCCGGCATCAGGGTCGTGCCGCAGCCATCAGCAGGCACGGGCCTGATCATCGTGGCGGCAGACCCGAAACACCGGGTCCTGGACGCGGCCCTGGCCGTCGGCCACCCGGCCGATGCGGCCGGTATCCACTTTACCGGCACGGGTGACGGCAAGCCGGGGCTCACCGAGCTAGTGCTGCCGGATGTGACCGCGCCGGGGACGGCTGCCAAGGCGCGCGCGCTCGCGGCTAAGCTCGGCCTGAACGCGGTCATTTCGCGGGACCGGCCAGGATTCCTGACCGCGGCACTCGCCTACGCGCAATTCAACGACGCGGTCCGGATGTTCCAGGACGGTTACGCCAGCCCAGCCGACATCGATACCGCGATGATGCTCGGCTGCGGTTATCCTCGCGGGCCCCTTCAGATGCTCGACCACGCCGGCCCGGCGCACGTCGTCTCCGTCCTGGAGGCGATGCACGCCGCGACCGGTGACCCGGCGTTCACCCCGGTGCCTCTGCTCGCCGAATACGCCACCGCCGGAACCCGATTCCGCAGCTGAACGCGGCGCGGCCGGGCGGATGTGTTCAGGGCGCCTACCGGCGTAGATTCGGCTCATGACCATCGGACCCGAACCGCAGGCTCGCTGGGTGGGTAACACGCTGTCGGAGTTCGAGCGAGACCTGGCTGACAACCTGTGTTACGAGCGGGGCACCACGGCGGAGTCGGCGAGCGCCCAGGACGCCTACTGGACGCTGGCGGTCACCGTCCGCGACCGCCTGGCTGACCGCCGGGCCAGGACGGCCAGGGCGAACTACGTGGCCAACCCGAAGTTCATCTACTACCTGTCGGCGGAGTACATGCTGGGGCGCCAGCTACGCCAGAACGCCATGTACACCGGCACCGCCGACCTCGCCCGCCAGGCCGTTTCCGCATCCGGGTACTCCCTCGAGGATCTGGAGGCCCTCGACGTTGAGCCCGGACTGGGGAACGGCGGCCTGGGCCGGCTGGCCGCGTGCCTGCTCGACTCCCTGGCTACCCTGGACGTGCCGGCGGTGGGGTACGGCATCCGGTATGAGTTCGGGATCTTCAAGCAGGCCTTCCAGGATGGCCAGCAGGTCGAGCTTCCCGACGACTGGACCTTCTACGGCAACCCATGGGAGTTCCCCGCGCCCGATGACCTCCAGGTCGTCGGGTTCTACGGCCACACCGAGGCCGTGGACGACGACCAGGGCGGGCTGCGGGCCCGCTGGCTGCCAGCCGAGATGGTGCGCGGCGAGCCCAGCCACATGCTGGTCCCGGGCTATGGCACCGAGACGGTCAACATCCTCCGGCTGTGGCGCGCCCGGGCCGGCCCGGAGTCGTTCGATCTGGGCCTGTTCAACGCCGGCCACTACGCGGAGGCCGTCGAGGCGCAGATGCGCTCGGAGAACCTGACCAAGGTGCTGTACCCCAGCGACAGCACCGAGGCCGGCCGGGAGTTGCGGCTCAAGCAGCAGTATTTCCTGGTCTGTTGCTCGCTGCGGGACATTATCCGCCGGTTCCGGTTCCGCAACAGCGACTGGGAGGCTTTCCCGGACAAGGTCGTCATCCAGCTCAACGACACCCACCCCGTGCTGGCGATCCCCGAGCTGATGCGGCTGCTCGTCGACGAGAACGGGATGGGCTGGGAGCAGGCATGGTCCATCACCCGTCGCACCTTCGCCTACACCTGCCACACCCTGCTGCCCGAGGCCCTGGAGACGTGGCCGGTGCCGCTGTTCGGGCGGCTGCTGCCCCGCCACCTGGAAATCATCTACGCCCTCAATCGCTCCTTCCTGGAGGACGTGCGTGCCACTTACCCAGGCGATGACGAGCGAATCGCCCGGATGTCGCTGGTCCAGGAGGGTCCTGAGCACCGGGTGCGGATGGCCAACCTGGCCGTAGTCGGCAGCTTTGCGGTCAACGGCGTGGCCGAGCTGCAGTCACGTCTGCTGGCCCAGACGACGTTGCGTGACTTCGCGGACCTGTGGCCGGAGAAATTCTTGAATGTAACGAATGGCGTCAGTCCACGCCGGTTCCTCGGCCTGGCCAATCCCCGCCTGTCCGGCCTGATCACGGCCCGGCTGGGAGACCAGCGATGGCTGACCGACCTGGAGCGGCTACGAGAGCTCGAGGTCTTTGTCGACGATGCGGAGTTCCGGGCGCAGTGGCGCGAGCTGAAGCGGCTGAACAAGCTCGACTTGGCCGCCCATGCCCTCGCCGCCACCGGTGTCACCGTCGATCCCGGCTCGCTTTTCGATGTCATGGTCAAACGGCTGCACGAGTACAAGCGCCAGTTCCTCAAGCTGCTCCATGTCGTGACCCTGTACAACCGGATCAAGGCGGATCCCGCCGTCGCCTTGACGCCCTGCACGGTCATCTTCGGCGCCAAGGCCGCGCCGAGCTACCAGCAGGCCAAGCGCATCATTAAGTTGATCAACTCGGTCGCGGCCGTGGTCAACGCCGACCCCGACGTCGGCGACCGGATCAAGGTCGTGTTCCTGCCCGACTACAATGTCTCGGTCGCCGAGGTCGTGGTAGCCGCCGGAAATGTCTCGGAGCAGATCTCGCTCGCCGGCAAGGAGGCCTCGGGCACCGGCAACATGAAACTGGCCCTCAACGGGGCCCTCACCGTCGGGACACTCGACGGCGCCAACATCGAGATCCGCGACCGGGTCGGGGCCGACAACTTCTTCCTGTTCGGGGTCACGGCCGACCAGGCCATCGCGATCAGGCAAGGCCCTTATTCGCCCCGTGCCTGGTACCGCGACGACGCCGAGCTCAAGGCCGCCATCGACGCCCTCGCCTCAGGCGCCTTCTCCGGCGGGGACCGCGACGCCGTCGAGGCGGTCCTCTCCTCGATCCTGGACTGGGACGAGTACCTGATCCTGGCCGACTACCGGTCTTACATCGACTGCCACGACCAAGCCGTCGGGCCGGCCTGGGCCGACCAAGACCGGTGGGACCGGATGTCGATCCTGAACGCCGCGCGCTCGGGTTTCTTCTCCTCCGACCGCACCGTCCGCGACTACAACCGCGACATTTGGCACACCGAGCCCGTACCCGTATCCGTACCCTCACGTTCGGCCACCGGCCCCCGAGTTCCCCCGCAGAGTCGCTGACCATCGCGGCGAGGTACCCCGCCCAGACGGGCGCTCAGCGTTCCGGTTACGGCGGCGGGACCTTGATCGCGAGGGGGTTATCCGGGCTGAGCAGGTGTGACTCGCCCCGGACGAGCACGCTCAGCGGCTCGCCTTCCTCAACGAGGTACCGCTCCTCGTCGTGGGTGAGTTTGACCCGGATCTGCCGTCCGCAAAAGCGCAGCGAGAAGACGAGCTCGTGCCAGGCGCGCGGCAGCCTGGGCTCGAAGGTCAGCTGGCCGTCGAAGTCGCGGACGCCGCCGAACCCGAAGACCAGCGAGGACCATACGCCGGCGGCGGAGGCGATGTGGACTCCGTCCGAGGCGTTGCCGGCCACGTTGCCCAGGTCCATCAGCAGCGCGTACTGGAAGTACTCCAGGGCCTTGCGCTCTTGGCCGATCTCGGCGGCGATGATGCTCTGCACGCACGCCGACAAGGATGAGTCGCCGGTGGTGAGCGGGTCGTAGTAGTCGAAGTTGCGGCGCTTCTGCTCCTCGGAGAACTCGTTGCCGAGCAGGAACATGGCCAGCACGATGTCGGCCTGCTTGAGCACCTGTTGCCGGTAGATCACCAGCGGGTGGTAGTGCAGCAGCAGCGGGAACTTCTCCCGCGGTGTGCTGTCCAGATCCCACACCTCGCGGCTCAGGAACGTCTCGTCTTGCGGGTGAATGCGGCGTTCGTCGTCGAATGGGACGTGCATCGCTGCCGCCGCGCGCTCCCAGGACTCGACCTCGTTGGGCTGGAGTCTGACCGTACGGACGAGCGCCGTGTAGTCGCTTGGCTGCTCCTCGCGCAGCCGGCGGACGGTGGCGGCGGCGAAAGTGAGGTTCAGCCGGGCCATCAGGTTGGTGTAGGTGTTGTCGTTGACCACGGTGGTGTATTCGTCGGGCCCAGTCACGCCGTGGATGTGGAATCTGTTGTCGGCGCCGTAGAAGCCGAGGTCCTGCCACAGCCGGGCGGTCTCGACGAGGATCTCTGCGCCGATCTCGCCGAGCAGGCCTGTGTCACCCTGGACGTTGGCGTAGCGGTTGATCGCGTAAGCGATATCGGCGTTGATGTGATACTGGGCGGTGCCCTGCTGGAAATTGGTCGAGGCCTCCTCGCCGTTGATGGTCCGCCACGGGAACAGTGCCCCTCGCTGGCTCATCTGGGCCGCCCGCTCCCGCGCGCGGCCGAGCATGCTGTGCCGGAACCGAAGCAGGTTCCGGGCGATCCTGGGCTGGGTGTAGGACAGGAACGGCAGGACATAGACCTCGGTATCCCAGAAGTAGTGGCCCTCATAGGCTTGCCCGGTCAGCCCCTTCGCCGGGACGCCGGCCCCTTCGGCACGCCAGGACGCCTGCCCGATCTGGTAGAGGTTCCACCGGACCGCCTGCTGCTGCCGCACCGGATTGAGGCGGGTCCGAAGCCGCACGTCGGCGCGGTCCCAGAACCGGTCGAGATTCGCGCGCTGAGCCGCGGTGAGCACGTCGAACCCGTCCCGGACCGCGCGGTCCAAGGTCAGGCGGCACCGGTCGACAAGCTCGGGGACCGGGACGCCGCGCGAGGTGTGGTAGGTCGCGTACTTGGTGATCCGGATCGGGACGCCCGGCACCGCATCGGCCCTCACGAGCACCTCGCCCGTCTCGTCGTCGAGAGACCCCACCGCCTGGGACTCCTGCGCCGCGTCGATCACGTGGTCAACACCGACGCCGAGCGTCATCCCGCTGCTGGTTGTCTGGTAGCCAAGCAGGATGCGGTGCCCGGCCAGCTCGGCCGCCCGCACGTTGAGCACCCGGTGCGGCAGCACGGTCGCCAGGCGGGGATCTCCCGGCCGGTACTCGGGCAGGTCGCCGGCCTGGCGGGCGTCCTGGCGGTTGAGCACCAGTGAGGAAACCGTGATAGGCGCCGGCTCGTCGAGCATCGTGACCTCGTAGGTCATCGCGATCAGGTGACGGTGCTCGAGCGAGACCATCCGGCAGGAGCGCACCCGGACGTGCTTGCCGGCGTCAGTGACCCACACCAGCTCACGGGTCACCGTGCCGGCCCGCATGTCCAGGATCCGGCGGTAATCCCGCAGGCGCGCGGTCGGCAGGTAGAACGGCTCATCGTCCACGTAGAGCTTGATGATCGTCGTGTCGGGCACGTTCACGATCGTCTGGCCGGTCTTGGCGAGCGCGGGCGCGTCTTCTGCGTGCACAATCGGCCAGGTCTCGTGGAACCCGTTGACGAATGTCCCGGGGACCAGCGCGGGGCGACCCTCCTCGAAGCTGCCCCGGACGCCGACGAAACCGTTACCCAGCGAGAAGACGGTCTCGGTCAGGCCGACAAACTCATCTGAATACCCCGTCTCCACGATGCGCCACTCATCAGCTGGGTACAGATGCTCCGGTGGCAGCGTGATTCGACGCTTGAGCATGACTAGCCCTCACGGAACTGGACGCCGAACCCGCCCCGCGGGTAGTGCCACTTCAGGGCGCCAGGGGCGGCGACAGCCAGGCAGGTGCCGCACTCCAGGCAGGCGGCGTACTCGACCGAGATGGTCCCGTCGGGTTCCTCGGTGTAGACGTGGGCGGGGCAGCAGGCGATCAGGGCCTTGCCGGTCCCGGTGGCTTTGGCGATCTCCTGGTTGACCTCGATGTGGCATTCTTCCTCGTCGAGGTTGAAGCGGTTCTTGGCCAGTCGTTCCGGGACGGTCAGTGGTTTCATAGTGCCCGCGCTCCTGTGATGCCGTCTTTGACGAGCTGCCTGATTTTCAGCGGGGAGTGGGCCAGCGACTGCCGTGCCACCTTGAGGAGATGCCGGCGAGGCTGGGTGTCCAGGCTGAACGCGCCGTACAGGACGTTGGCGAGCAGCTCGCCGTACTGCTTGTACATCCGCTCCACCTCCAGGAAGGACGGGGCCTTGGCGTAGGTCTTCATGTCCTGGCCGACGTAGGAGGCGAACAGGCGCTGCCGGTATCCGGCCAGGGCGGCCTTGGAGGTGTCCTTGTGATCCAGGGCGGAGCCAATGGCCTCGGCGGCGGCGACCGCGGAGCCTACCGCGAGGTCCATGCCCCGCACGGTCAGGCCGGTGTTGAGGGTGAGCCCGGCGGCGTCACCGACCACGACCATGCCGTCCATGGCGATCTC
>PLDT01000630.1:6221-7278 GCA_003136255.1 Actinomycetota bacterium | reverse complement strand
GAAGCCGTTGAACGCGAAGCTCGAGTTCCAGCGCGCCCCGGCGGGCGGCTCGCCGCCGGCCAGCAGGGCGCGGACCAGCGCGACGTACTCGCGCATCTCGGCCACCGGGTTTCCGATGTCCTGCCCGTGCCAGCCGCCCATGGTGGCCCGGTGACCGGTGCCGAGGCCGAGCCGGAAGCGGCCGCCGGACAGGTCGTCGATCGTGGCGGCCGTCTGGGCCATCGAGGCGGGGGAGCGGTGGTAGATCGGGGCCACCGCCGTGGCCAAGGTGACCGACGGGGCGAGGTGGGCCAGCCCGGCCAGGGTGGTGAACGAATCGCGGGCGGCGATGTGCGAGCAGTTGACCGAGTCGTAGCCGAGCTGGTCGGCCAGTTCGGCGTGCTCGCGCACGGTGGCGATGTCGCCGGTCGTGGGGATCAGCACACTTGTCTTCATGGCACCGAGGTCCTTGTCTGGTAGGCGGCGAACCATCGCAGGGCGTCCGGGTTGTCCACCGCGCCCGCGTCCATGACCTGACGCGGATCGCCGCCCTGCAGGATCCGCTTGACCGGGATCTCGAGCTTCTTGCCGGTGCGGGTGTGCGGGATGGCCGGCACGGCGATGATCTCGTCGGGCACGTGCCGGGGCGACGCTCCGTCGCGGATGGCCCGCCGGATCGTGCCGGTCAGCGCGTCGTCGAGTTCGTGCCCGGGATTGAGCACCACGAACAGCGGCATCCAGTACTCGCCCTCGGGCCGCTCGACCCCGACCACCAGGGCCTCGGCGATCTCGTCGAGCTGCTCGACCACGTGATAGATGTCCGAGCTGCCCATCCGGACGCCGCGGCGGTTCAGCGTGGCATCGGATCGCCCGTGCACCACCACCGAGCCGCGGTCGGTGATCGTGATCCAGTCGCCGTGCCGCCACACGCCCGGGTAGGTGCCGAAGTAGGCCTCCCGGTACCGCGCGCCTGCCGGGTCGTTCCAGAACGCCACGGGCATCGACGGCATCGGCTTGGTCACGACCAGCTCGCCGACCGCGCCGCGGACCGGCCGGCCGCGGGCGTCCCACGCGTCCA
>PLDT01000630.1:0-6174 GCA_003136255.1 Actinomycetota bacterium | reverse complement strand
CTGGTGCCCAGCAGCGTGACGCGGTGCTCGGCGGCCAGCGCCCACAGCGTGTCCCACGACGGGTAGCCCGGGCTCCCGTCGTAACAGACGATCCTGGCCCCGGCGAGCAGGCCGGAGACGAGCAGGTTCCACACCATCCAGCTCGGCGAGGTGTACCAGAAGAACGTGTCCTGCTCGCCGAGATCCAGGCTGAGCGACGTCGCCTTCAGGTGCTCAAGCAGGACCCCGCCGGTGCTGTGCACGATCCCCTTGGGCCGGCCGGTGGTACCCGAGGAGAACAGCACCCACAGCGGATGGCCGAACGGCACGGCTCGAGGCGCCAGCCCCGCCGAACCCACTGAAGTGGGCCAGGCGAGTATCCCGGCCGNNAGGCGGGGGAAGACGATCGTCGCGCGGAGGCTGGGCAGCAGCGCGGCCAGCTCGGTGACCGAGCCGCGCCGGTCGAATTCCCGCCCGCCGTACCGGTATCCGTCGGCCGCGATCAGCACCGCCGGCTCCAGCTGGCCCAGGCGCTCGGCCGCCGCCGCCGGGGAGTAGTCCTGGCCGCAGCCGGACCAGATGGCGCCCAGGCTCGCCGTGGCCAGGAAGGCGATCACCGCCTCGGCCGCGTTCGGCACGTACCCCGCGACCCGGTCCCCGGGCCCCACGCCCAGCTCCCGCAGCATCGCGGCCAGGTCGCCGACCTGCTCGCGCAGCATCCCCCAGGTCAGCTGGCGGCTGACCGGTCCCGCTCCGGGCCGCGCGGATTCCCGGACGTCGATCAGCGCGACCCGCGCCGGGTCCCGCCCGCGGAACAGGTGCTCGACGTAGCTGACCTGCGCGCCGGTAAACCACTGGACATCGGGCATGACCGACCCGGACAGCACCCGCTGGTACGGGGTGGCCGAACGGACGCCGAAGTAGTCCCAGACCGCGGACCAGAATTCCTCCAGGTGCTCCGTCGACCACCGCCACAATTCCAGGTAGTCACCGGTCATCGGGGCCCGCCCGTCCTGGGTCAGCCAGCGGGCAAAGCGCGACACGTTGGCGGCCGTGACGTCGTCCGGGGCGGGCACCCAGACCGGCTCAGGGCCCGCGCTCATCCCGTCACCGCCCCCGGCTGCGGCAAGCCCGCCCCCGCGACCAGCGCGTTGCGCAGCTCACCCAGGCCGTCGATCGTGCTGACCAGCGTCGTGCCGGGCCGNNACCCGGCCGTCGACCGAGCAGCACAGCCGCAGGTCGTCGCGGTCCGGCAGCTCATCGGGGGTGACCAGCCACGGTCCGGTCGGCCCGAAGCCGGGAAACGACTTACCCAGCGAGAACTGCGGCACCGGCCCGGCCAGCTGGACCGTCCGCTCGGACAGATCCTGGCCCACCATCAGGCCCGCGACGTAGGACCAGGCCTTGTCCTCCGGCACCCGTTCCGCGGCCCGCCCGATCACCGCGACCAGCTCGACCTCCCAGTCCACCGCGTCGCTGGGTAGCTCGACGGTGGCGTACGGGCCGGCCAGGCAGCTGCGGAACTTGGTGAACACCGGCGGGACGGCCGGCGCGTCCACCCCGGACTCGGCCGCGTGCGCCCGGTAGTTCAGGCCGATCCCGAACACCTGGGCCGGGGCCAGCACCGGCGCGTCGAGCTCGCCGGGCACCAGCGGGCCGGTGCGGGCGCCGGGACCCGCGTGGGCGCTCGCCCATTCGGTGAACCGGTCCCACCCCGCGAACACCTGGTCCGGGTCGGCGCTGAACTTGCCGCCGCTGGCGGCCGCGACGTCCACCACCCCGTCGCCGTCGATGACCACCAGGCGGCCATCAGCACGTCCGATACGCATGACGCCTCCTTCAGGCCGTGGGCGCGTGGCTTCCGGTCATCAGCGCGGCCAGGTCTTCGGGATGGATGAACGACGGCGGGGGAGGAGGGCCCCAGTTGTACAGCCCGCGGGCGCCTTCGACGACCGACGGCTTCCACAGCTGGTCATCCAGGACGACGTCCAGGTCGGAGTAGTACTCGGAGAAGTTGCCGACCGGGTCCTTCAGGTACCAGAAGAAGTTGGACCCGATGTGGTGGCGGCCCAGCCCCCAGACGTGCCGCTCCGGGTGGCCTTCCAGCATCGCCGTGGCGCCCCGCCCGACCTCGTCCACGTCGTCGACCTCCCACGCGGTGTGATGCAGGAAGTTCAGCGGTGCCTGCTGCACCAGCAGGTTGTGATGATCGGTCGAGCACCGCATGAACGAGGCCAGGCCCGGTACCCGGTCGCTGACCTTGAACCCCAGGCCCTCGGTGAAGAACCGCTGCGACGCCTCCTGATCCAGCGAGCCGACCACCACATGCCCGAGCCGGCGTGGCTGGACCCGGTTGGTCCGCTCGATGGCCGGCGCCCGGCCGTTGGGCCGGTCGGGCCGGCCCGGCCCGTTGGTCGGCTCTTGCTTGGCGGCCGCCTCGGTGATCCGGGGACTGACCTGCACGCTGACCTGAAGCGCCGAGTTCGGATCACGCACCCGCAGGCCCGCCGCGTCGCGCTCGAACTCCGCCTCGATCCGCCGCAGGCCCGCCTCGACCCGGTCCAGGTCGTCGGGATCGTCGGCGNNCCGGCGCCGCTCGGCCGGCCGCAGCGCCAGCTGCTCGCCGCCGTCGGCGGTGGCGAAAACCAGGCCTCGACCCGGCCGGTCACCCACCCGGCGCAGCCCGAAGTCCTCGTAGTAGGACGCGACCGTGTCCACATCCGGGACACCCAAAGTTATCGATGTCAGACCGTCCAAGCTCATCGCGTTGCATCTCCCTCTGTGCGCGATCCCGGTCCACGCCCTGGCGGTGCGCCAGGACTACCTCAGGTCTACGCCATTTCTGTCGACAGGTCAAGAAAATATCGATAATAATTGAGCCCACCCCGAAGCCCCGCCGGCGGGGCTGCCGCCCCCTCCGACCAATGACCTGACGGTTCAAGTCAATCACGATAAGACTTGACACATCAAGTGACAACGCTCGCGTATCGCCGAAGGAGCCCCTGACATGAGCGAGATCGCCAAGCACTGGATCGACGGCGAATGGACCGGATCCGGCCCCGTCAAAGAATCCATCAACCCCGCTACCGGAGCCGTGTTGGGCCAGTGGGCCGACGGCGGCGAAGCCGAGGCCCGCGCGGCCATCGCGGCGGCGAAGGCCTGTTCGAGGGGACATCCCCGAGTCCCACGCTCCGGCACAACGCGGCCCAGGCCCTGACCGACAGCGGCATCTCGGCCGAGGTCGACGTCACCCGTGTCGACGCCATGGTCGAGGCGGCGCTGGCCTACGCCAAGCCGGTCGTGCGCGGCGGCCCCGCGACCGAGGGTGCCCTCGCCGCGGGAGCGTTCTACCGGCCCGCCCTGCTCGAGGTCGAGGACGTCCACACCGACCTCGTCCAGAAGGAGATCTTCGGGCCGGTCGCGACCTTCGAGGTCTTCGACACCGAGACCGACGCCATCACCCGCGCCAACGCCACCGAATTCGGCCTCGCCGCCGGCATCTTCACCAGCAGCATCAACACCAGCCGCCGGGTCAGCCGCGAGCTCCAGGCCGGCACCGTCTGGACGAACACGTGGTCGGCGCTGAACGACGGCTTCGCCGAGGGCGGCTACAAGCAGAGCGGCATCGGCCGGCTGCGCGGCCCCCTAGCCATCACCGAGTTCGCCGAAGCCAAGACCGTCGTCCACGCCATCCCGCCGTTCCAGACCTAACCCGAGAAAGGAAAATAACATGCCCGCCAGTCCCATAGAGGTCGTCGGCCAGTGGATGCAGAACCTGCTGGACCCAGACGTCGTCAACAGCGTGGTCGCCCCCGACGCGAGAACGTAGCCGTGTTCGGCGACTTCCGCTATAAGTCCAACTCGCTGGGCAAGGTGGTGAGCTCGCCCTTCTCGATCCTGGTGAAGGTCGTCGACGGGAAGGTGGCCTACCTGCGGTTCCTCGAGGACACCTACGCCACCGCGGCCAGCTTCCGAAAGGATGGCTCCTGGACGGTCCAGACGCAGCCCGGTGCCGAGCCCTTCCAGGTCTGACGTTCAGCATCACCGCAGTGCTCCGGTGCCGGCACATACCGCGCCGGAGCACCGTGAGTCACTTGAATCAGTATTCTGATCCGGTGACCGAAGGATCCCGCCGCGAGGCCGAAGAGCCGCCGGTGAAGTGGCTGACCGCCGCGGAAGTGGATTCCTGGCTGTCCGTGGTGCGGATGATGACCTGGCTGCCCTGGTCGATCGATCAGCAGCTGCGCCGCGATTCCAACCTGGGGATGGTCGAGTACCAGGTCATGGCCAGGCTGTCCCAGAGCCCGGAGCGAACCCTGCGGATGAGCGCCCTAGCCGACCTCGCCAACGCGTCCCTGTCGCGGCTGTCGCACCTGGTCAAGCGCCTCGAGGACCGAGGTTTTTTGCGCCGTGAGCCCGATCCGGCCGACGGGCGGTTCACCAACGCCATCCTGACCGACCAGGGCTTCCAGGCCCTCGCCGACGCGGCGCCCGGGCACGTGGCCCACGTGCGGTCGCTGGTCATCGACGTCCTGTCGCCCGAGCAACTCCGGCGCCTCGGCCTGGTCGCGGACCGCATCATGTCACGCATCGACACCACCGAAATCAACTAGTCACACCACCTCGGACGCCCGTGGAAGTCAGTTTCCTGGGGATGCCCGCCGTCCCTGCGGAGAATTCAACTTGACTTGAACTATCAAGTCATAGAAAATGTTGGTGGTTCAGTCCTTGCTAAGGAGCGCCGACCGCCATGGCTATCAGGCACCTTCCCGCCGTCGGCCATCCGGCGAGCGGTTCGGCCGAGCCGCCGCCGGTGAAGTGGCTGACCGCGGCGGAACTGGACTCGTGGCTGTCCCTGGCGCGGTTGATGACCTGGCTGCCCTGGTCGATGGATCAGCAGCTGCAGCGCGATTCGAATCTGGGGATGGTCGAGTACCAGGTGCTGGCCATGCTGTCCGAGAGCCCGGAGCGGAGGATGCGGATGAGCTCGCTGGCCGAGGTCACCAACGCGTCGCTGTCGCGGCTGTCGCACCTGGTCAAGCGCCTTGAGGAACGCGGCCTGGTGCGCCGCGAGCGCGACCCCGCAGACGGGCGGTTCACCCGTGCCATCCTGACCGACCAGGGCTTCCGGACGCTCGCCGAAGCGGTACCCGGGCACGTGGACCATGTGCGGTCGCTCGTCATCGACGTCCTGTCGCCCGAGCAGCTCCGCCGCCTCGGCCAATCCGCAGACCGCATCGTGTCGCGCATCGACACCACCGAAATCAATTAGCCCGGACCCGCGCGTCCGGGCTCGGCGGAAATCACCAGGATCCAGTGAGGGCCGGTCACCTGGGAGCTGGCAAGGCTGGTCATTCAACCCGCCTCGCTGAGCTCACTCCGTGAGCGGCACAAGCACAGGAGAACGACGATGACGAAGGACCTGGGTGTCATCTACCGGTACTTCAACGAGGTCCCGAAGCTGACCGATGCGGTAGGCATCGCGACCGCGGGCAAGCTCGCCGGATCAGCTCGGGGCGGTCGCTGAGATGGCCGGCCGGCTGACAGGAAAAGTCTGCGTGATCACGGGCACGGGCGGGAGCATGGGACGCGCCGCCGCCCTGACGTTCGCCCGCGAGGACGCGTCGGTCGTCGGCTGTGACGTGGCGGTCGAGCCAGCGGAACAGACCGTCAAGATGGTTCGCGCCGCGGGTGGCGAGATGGTGTCGCTGCAGCCGTGTCGTCTCAGCGATCCGGCCGAGTGCGCGAGGCTCGTCGAGCTGGCGGTGAGCGAGTTCGGCCGGATCGACGTGCTGTACAACCTCGCTGCCCGGTCCCACCTGCACTGGTTCGAAGACTTCACCGACGAGGACTGGGCTGGCGCCCGCCAGGACGAGGTTGACCTGGTGTTCTACCTGACCCGGGCGGCCTGGCCCCAGCTGAAGGCCAGCCGCGGCGTGGTCGTGAACATGGCCTCCCTGAACGGATCCCTCAGCTTCAAGAACCTCCCGGCGATAGCCCACATGACCAATAAGGCCGCGATCATCGGGATGACGCGCCAGCTCGCCATGGAGGGCAGCGAGCATGGGATCCGCGTCAACTCGGTCTCGCCGGGTTTCATCGAGACCAACGCGACTCGGGGGGAGCTGGAAGACGAGGAATTTGGCCGCGCCATGCGTGACCGGACCCTCCTGGGCCGGTTCGGTCAGCCGGAAG
>PLDT01000443.1:13299-16427 GCA_003136255.1 Actinomycetota bacterium | reverse complement strand
TTAGCCCGCTTGGCGGTGGGTGTGGCTGGCCGTCATGCTCTCGGCATAGACCACTTCGCCGGCCTGCTCGGCGACGGCGGCTCGCGCGTCGGCAGGCAGCATGTCGTCGGTGATGAGCACGTCTGCCTCGCTCAGCCGCGCGAACGAGCTCAGGCTGACCAGGCCCCACTTGGTGTGGTCGGCCAGCACGACCACCTGGCGCGCGACCCTGATGAAGGTCCGGTTGGTCTCGGCCTCGGCCAGGTTGGGCGTGGTCAGCCCGGCGTCGGCGTCGAAGCCGTGGCAGCCGAGGAAGAGCACGTCGAAGTGGAGCGAGCGGATGGTCAGGTCGGCGATCGGGCCGACCAGCGCGTCGGAAGGGGTACGAACGCCGCCGGTCAGCACGACCGAGTCGGCCGTGCCGTCCAGGCCGCCGCGCATCCCGCTGAACACGTTCGTCACGCGCAGCGAGTTGGTCACGATGGTGAGCCCTGGCACGTCGAGCAGGCACTGCGCCAGCGCGAACGTGGTGGTCCCGGCGGCCAGCGCGACCGCCATACCGGGCGTGACCATTCTCGCGGCCACCCGCGCGATCGCGGTCTTCTCCGGTTGCTCGAGCACGAGCTTCGCTTCGAAGCCCGGCTCATGACTCGAGGGCGTGCCCGGTAGCACTGCGCCGCCGTGCACCTTTTCCACTAGCCCGTCGCGGGCGAGCACCTCAAGGTCTCTGCGGATCGTCATATCCGAGACGCCGAGCCGCTGAGTGAGATCACTGACCCGGGCGCTGCCGTCGCTCCTGACGGCCTGCAGGATGAGCGACTGGCGGTGTCTGGCTAGCATCCGTCCTTTCCCTCCTTGTTGCGGGGGACAGCGCCCGGACCCGTGCGGTGGTCCTGGATGGCGTCGTCCGTACCAAGTGAGACGTTTCCCACCCGTGTTCGGTTCCGGGGATGGATGTCGGAAGCAGGCGGATTTCTGTGCTCCAGGTTGTCCGCGAGCCTGACGTGGCCTGCGAGACCGGCTTCGCCGCCCCCTCGACCGGCACCCATGGAGCATCGAGCCGGTTACAACCCAATGCTAGGAACTTAAGGCGCCCGTGGTGCTGAAGTTATGGGCTTCGTTGCTCGTCAGGGTGGCCACTGCGGGCGAGAGGGGCGTCGGCGGGCGACGCGGATGGCGATCTGCTGTGGTAGAGCGCCAGCTTGTCGGCCTGCCGCGCTATCCGATCCGGTTATGTCCCGTTATGTCTTAACTTGACATCGAGACATTCCGGACGCGAACAATGATCGCGGGCACTTTTGGTCCGTATTTGGCCATTTCTACCCGCGATCATGAAGAAGGCCCGACTGAAGGGCGCTCCGTAAAGGTCCTGGCATTGGGTTACAACCGGCCCAATGGAGCATCGTGCCGGCCAGCGGCGGTCGGCCAGCGGCGGCTCCACCCAGCGGCGGTCGGCCAGCGGTCCTGGCCGCCGCCCCACGCCCCGCGGCCCCGCCCCGCAGCCCGACCCAGCGGCATCTCAGGTCGCTCGCGTACGCGGCCGGCCCGCCGTGCTACCGTATCCGCGGCCGGTCCACCGTCCGGGTTCGCGCCTCCGATCGCGCGGATCCGGGGGTGCGCGGGTCGGGTTCCCGGACTGGCCCGGGTCGGCTGGTTCGGCGCAGCGTATCAATGGTGTTTCGCGTTTGTTGCCGTATAGTGACTTGTTAGCGCTAACATCGTCGAGTCGGCGAGGGGAGGACGTGTCAGACTGAGGCTCATGGAAGCGACTGCGCATTTTGTTAACCGAGCATGTAGATGCTCACGCGAAGCCTGATATCGAAACAGGCGCGGTCCCTATCGGGCCTGCGTGGTGCCTTGACAGGTGATCGCGAACGGATTTACCGTCTACGACGGTTCGTCAGATTGCGCTCAATATCGGTCGCATTCGAGATGCTGTGGGTTACTCCAAGATGAACCGCCGGAACAGACAGCCGAATAAGCGTATCTTCGCGTTATCTCTCTCGCGACGAAGTCGACGGGACTCGCCGCGCGACTGCGGGCTCGGCCCGGGAGAGTATCCCGTCCCGGGAAATTCCATGGAGGTCCTTAGATGAAGAAAAAGGTCGATCCAGTAGTCGACGAAGCGATCGAGACCCTGAACATGAAGGACGGGCCCTCCCGCCGCAAGCTGATCCACGGGGCGGGGCTGTTCAGCGCGACAGCGGCGGCCTCCGCGCTGATCGCGGCCTGCACCTCGTCGAGTTCGAGCAGTGCCACCTCGACGGCGTCCGCGTCGGCGACGGCGGCCGCGGCCGGGAGCTTCCCCAAGACCCCGGCCTGGCAGTTCTGGTTCGTCAATCACGTCTACACCAACACGTTCTTCGTGCCGACCCAGTACGGGTTCGCGGACGCCGCCGCGCTGCTGGACATCCCGGTGCCCAAGTGGGGCGGGTCGGCGTCGACGTCGAGCGTCTCGCAGATGGTCAGCTTCCTGCAGACCGCGATCTCGGCCAAGGCGAACGGCATCGCGACCACGGTCATCAACGCCACGGGCTTCACCACGCCAGTCATGGATGCCATGAACGCCGGCATCCCGGTCGTCACCTACAACGCCGACGGGATCTACTCCTCGAACGGCACCCCGAACATCGGCACCAACCGGCTCTGCTACGTCGGCCAGGCGCTCTACCTATCCGGTGAGCAGCTCGGCGAGCGGATCAAGTCCCTGGTCACCACCCCCGGGGAGATCGTCATCTTCATCGCTACGCCCGGCACGGGAAACATCCAGCCGCGCTACGACGGTGCCGCGTCGGTGCTGAAGGCGGCCGGGTACACGGTGAGCGAAATCGCCACCGGCGCGGCGACCTCGGTTGAGCTCGCGGCGGAGAAGGCCTACCTGCTCGGCCACAAGGGCATCAAGGGCGCGTTCGCGGTCGACGCCGGATCCACCGAGTTCCTCGCCCAGGCGCTGTCCGGGTCGGGCCTGTCCAGCCTGCCGGCCGGCGGGTTCGACCTCACCCCGGTGACGCTCAGCGCCATCCAGTCCGGCACGATCAACTTCACCATTAACCAGAACCCCTACCTGCAGGGTTTCCTGCCGGCCCTCTACATGTACATGTACAACCTGTCCGGCGGGCTGGTCCCCCCGCCCGACACCGACACCGGCC
>PLDT01000443.1:10261-13276 GCA_003136255.1 Actinomycetota bacterium | reverse complement strand
CGGCCCCCGTTGTTGCTCGCGACGGGGCGGCAGCGGAGACTGAACTTACGCGTTTGAGGCACGCGCTCAGACCGTCGGCACGCACAGCGAGAACGCAGAGAACGGAACAATGACGTGAGTAATACCGCTGAGGCCGCGACGGGCGTGACTGGCCCCCCGCCGGGCGGCCAGACAGCAGGGGGCAACGGCGTCTTGCGGACGCTGAGACGCGGCTTCGGCGCCTTCCTGCGGCAGCGGGAAGCCACCGTCCTGGTCGTCGTCGTCGCCTTGTTCCTGTACTTCACGATCGACTCGTCGAACTTCCTCACCCACGCCAACCAGGCCAACCTGCTGTCCGGGATCGCGGCGCCGTACATCATCCTCGCCACCGCCGAGGTGTTGCTGCTGATCTGCGGTGAGATCGACCTGTCGGTAGGCTTCACGTTCACCCTGGCGCCGTTCCTGATGTATTTCCTGATCGCCTACGACGGCGTGCCGGTGATCCTGGCCATCATCATCACGCTGATCTTCGGCCTGGTCGTGGGCGCGGTCAACGCGTTCCTCACCGTGACGCTCGGGCTGCCGTCGTTCATCGCCACGCTCGGTACATCGTTCATCCTGTACGGCGTGGTCCTCACCACGTCCCACGGCGAGCCGGCTACGCTGCCGGCCTCCACCGAGCACATCGGGAAGTTCTTCGGCAACGAGACCACCAGCGCCTGGGGCTGGTCCGCGATCATCTGGGCCGTCCTGATCGTGGTTATCTTCCACATCGTGCTCACCCAGACCCGCTGGGGTCTGCACACGGTCGCGGTGGGCGGCAACCAGCTCGGTGCGCGGGAAGCTGGCATCAGCGTGGCCCGGATCAAGTACGGGAACTTCATGATGACCGGCATGCTCGGTGCGCTGGTCGGCCTCCAGGTGGCCTTCTACGACAACACGATCGACCCGAGCGCCGGCGGGTACCAGTACATGTTCTACGCGGTCGCCGCCGCGGTCCTGGGCGGGACCGCGCTGCTGGGCGGCGCGGGCACGATCCTCGGCGCGGGCCTCGGCGCCCTCCTGCTGGCGGTCTTCATCGACGGATTCGCGATCATCGGGATCAGCGCCAACCCGCTGCTCATCGTGTTCGGCGCCGGCGTCGTGGTGGCCATGATCGCGAACGTGCAACTAGGGCGGCTGCGAGAGGCGGGGAGGACCTGATGACCACGGTACCGGAAGGCCAGGTCGCGCCGGACGGCGCGCACGCAGACATCCTGCGGGTCGAGCACATCTCCAAGCGCTACGGGGCGGTCACCGCGCTGATCGACATCAACATGCGCCTGGCTCGCGCCGAGGTGCTCGGCCTGATCGGGGACAACGGCGCGGGCAAATCCACCCTGCTCAAGATCCTGTGCGGCTTCCAGCCGCCCACCAGCGGGCACATCTTCCTGGACGGCCAGGAGATCACGCTCAAGTCCGTGGACCAGGCGCGCTCGCTGGGCATCGACGCGGTCTACCAGGACCTCGCGCTGGTCAACCAGCTGACCGTGTACCACAACATGTTCCTCAACCGGGAGCGAGTCCGCTGGCCGCTGCTGAACAACCGGTCCATGCGCAACGAGGCCCGCAGGCGTCTCGATGCGATGGGGCTGAAGATCCCGAACGTCAACGCGGAGGTGGCCAAGCTGTCCGGCGGGCAGCGGCAGGCCATCGCGGTGGCGCGCTCGGTGTACTCCAACCCGAAGGTCCTGCTGCTGGATGAGCCGCTGGCCGCCATGGGGGTCAAGGAGGGCGCGATCATCCTGGACCTGGTCCGGGAGCTGAAGGAGCAGGGCAATGTCTCGATCATCATCATCGCGCATAACTACGGCCAGATCCTCGAGGTCTGCGACCGGGTCAACCTGATCCAGGGTGGCAAGATCACCCTGGACAAGTACGCGTCGGAAACCTCGGCCCAGGAGCTCACCGACCTGGTCGTCGCCGAGTACCGCAAAGCGCTCGAGGACCGCCAACGCTCCGCCGCGTCCTCATCGAGTCTGGGCGAAACCCCAAGGTCGCAGTAGCCGCACCGCCGCGGCGAGCCAGGAGAGCCCGGGCCTTAGGGCATGATGGGGGCATGTTGATGCCTCGCCCGGGGGGGCGCGGGGTGCGGGGCGGCGCGGCGGCGCTGACCATCGCGGTGGCTGCGCTGATCGCGGTCACCGCCTGTACCTCGCCCGCATCCACGGCCGCCGGTCCGCCGAGTTCGGCCGGAACCACGCCGTCAGATCCGGCTACCGGCAGCGCCCAGGACGCCGGGCCGATCGTGCCGACCGCCAGCACGCTGCGGTGGCACTCCTGCGCCGGGGCGACCGCCGAGATGGGCATCCGGGAATGCACGATGCTGAGCGTGCCGGTGAACTACGCCGACCCGGGCGGCCGGCACATCAGCCTGGCCCTGGACATGGTCCCGGCCACCGCCCCGGTGAGCCAGCAGCAGGGGATCCTGCTGGTCAACCCGGGCGGTCCCGGCGGCAGCGGACTGTCCCTGGCCGCCGAGGTAGCCGAAGAGCTCAGCCCCAGCGTGGCGCGGGACTACGACATCATCGGCTTCGACCCGCGCGGCGTCGGGTCCTCGGTGCCCCAGCTCAGCTGCGACCCGTCCTTCTTCTCCGGCCCGCTGCCGAACTTCATTCCGGCCAGCGCCGCCGCCGAGCAGGTCCTCATCAACCGGGCGAAAACGTACGCCAATGACTGCGAGCAGAAATTCGGCTGGCTGCTTCCGTATATGACCACCGAAAACGTGGCCCGCGATCTGGACTCCATCCGCGCCGCGTTCGGCGTGGCGAAGATCAACTATTTCGCGTTCTCCTACGGCACCTATATCGGTCAGGTCTACGCGACGCTTTTCCCCCAGCGTGTCCGCCGGATGGTCCTGGACAGCACCGTCGATCCCACCGGGGTCTGGTACACCGACAACATCGACCAGGACTACGCCTTCCAGGGCCGGATCAACGCGTTCTACGCCTGGGTGGCCCAGTACGACAGCTCCTATGACCTCGGCAGCACCGCCGC
>PLDT01000443.1:0-10203 GCA_003136255.1 Actinomycetota bacterium | reverse complement strand
CAGTGCTCGGACGTCAGCTGGCCGCGCAGCTGGGCCTACTGGACATCGGACAACGAGATGGTCTATCGCCAGGCCCCGTACGAGACGTGGGACAACGCCTGGTATAACGCCGCGTGCGCGTTCTGGCCGGTGCCCGGGCCCGCCAAGCCGCTGCAGATCAAGGGCGCCGGACTGCCCGGCATCTTGATGCTGCAGGGCACGCTGGACGCGGCCACCCCGTACGCGGGCGCCCAGGACGCGCACAAGCTGCTCCCGTCGGCCCGGATGGTGGTGGTGGAGGGCGGCGGCAACCACGGGCAGTCGTTCGAGCAGCCGCCGGACACCTGTGTCCAGAACTACCTGAACGCCTATCTCGCCACCGGAGCCCTGCCGCAGGGCGCCGGGCTGGTCAACGCCACCTGCCCGGCCGTGCCGGATCCGACGCCGGGGAGCTAGAGCGTGTTCGGGATGAGACTTTCCGGCCCTATTGCCCCGTGTAGGCTGGCTCTATGTTGCGGGTAAAGCCTCCGTCGCCCGCGGTCCGGCTGCTCGATGAACGGGATCGGGGCGCGGTACTCGCCATCTGCGATCGCGATCCGGTGACCAACGTATTCGTAAGCTCCCGAGTGCGCGCCCTCGGCCTGGAACCCGGTCGGCTCGGCGCCCAGCTGTGGGGCCACGGGACCGGCGGCCGGCTGCAATCGCTGTGCTATTCGGGCGCCAACCTGGTCCCGGTCGCGGCCACGCCCGATGCGGTCGTGGCCTTCGCGGACCGGGCGCTGAAGCAGGGACGGCGGTGCTCATCCGTGGTCGGGCCGGCCGGCGAGGTCCAGGCGCTGTGGGCCTTGCTGCGGCCGCGGTGGGGACCGGCGCGGGAGATCCGTCCCGTGCAGCCGGTCATGGTCATCACCGGGCCGCCGCTGGTGCCGCCCGACCCGCTGGTCCGCCGGGTCCGCATGGAGGACCTCGACGTCCTGTGGCCGGCCTGCGTGGCGATGTTCACCGAGGAGGTGGGCGTCTCGCCGACCTCCGGGGACGGCGGCGCCTCCTACCGGGCCCGCCTGGAACAACTGATCCGGGGCGGCCGGGCCTTCGCCCGGATCGAGGACGGAAAGGTGATCTTCAAGGCCGAGATCGGGGCGGTGACCCCGCAGGCCTGCCAGGTGCAAGGCGTCTGGGTGCGGCCCGAATGCCGCGGCCAGGGCCTGGCCGCCCCCGGCATGGCCGCGGTCGTGGTCGAGTCGGCCCGGTCGATCGCCCCGGTGGTCTCGCTCTACGTCAACGACTTCAACCAGCCGGCCCGCGCGGCCTACCGCCGGGTCGGCTTCGCCGACACCGGCCAGTTCATGTCCGTCATGTTCTAGTCGCGGTCGCGGATCTTGCGCAGGTAGTCGACGATCGGCTGGAAGGCGGACCGGATCTCCTCCTGCTGGCGCGGCGAGAGCCGGTCGATGAAGTGACGGCGGACGTTCTCCACGTGGTGCGGTGCGACGCGCTCGATCGTCTCGAACCCCGCCTTGCTCAGCACCGCGAACGTGCCGCGCTTGTCGCCCTCACAATCGTCGCGCCGGACCAGGCCGCGCTTTTCCATGCGCGAGATCTGGTGCGACAGCCGGCTCCGGGACTGGCTGGTGGCGTCGGCGAGATCGGTCATCCGCAGGCGGTGATCCGGCGCCTCGGACAATTCGACCAAGATCTCGTAGTCGCGACCGTTCAGCCCGAATTCGGTCAGCTCGCGGTCGAGCTGGCGCATGAGCAGCTGGCTCAGCCGGACGGTCGCCCGCCAGGCCTGCTGCTCTTCGCTGGTCAGCCACTGCGGCTGTCCGTCTGTACCGGGCATATGCCGAATCTACCCTGTTGCCCGAGGGGCTCGCGTCGGGCCCGAGATCGGTCGTACCATGACTGGCGAATGTCGCGCTTATTTCTCACCGACGAGTCGACAACGGACGAACGGACGAACGGACGAGGGAGACCGTGCCCGAGGCGATGCCGGGAAATTCCGCCGCACCCACTGGCGCACCCACCGGCGCGGCGGCCGCCGCGGCGTATATCCGCGAGTTGTTGCTGCGCCCGGGCCGGTACCGGCGCCAATGGGAGCAGTACGCCGAGCGGAGCAGGGCCGGACAGGTCAACCAGCTCGCGGTGGCGGAGGTGCTCGCGCGTTACCTGGGCCAGCATCCGCGGACCGAAGCCGACCTCGACGTGCTGCCCCGTCAGCTGAAGGACACCGCCTCCCGCGCGCTATCGGGCAAGCTGCTCAGCAAGGGCACGCTGGTCCTGTTCATGGACGCCTTCGGGCTCGCCGCGGCGGAGCGCGAGCAGTTGCTCAAGCTGTGGGAAGGGACCGCGCACGTCCGCGTGCTGTCCGGCCCGCGGGCGATTCGCGACGATAAGGCCAGCATGCTCGGCAGCCGCCGGGTCAAGACGCTGTCCCTGCACGATCACCATTATGTCGGGCCCGACGGAATGCCGGTTAAGCATCGGGTTATCCATGTGATCGAGGCGATTGCCGACGGCGTCGACCGCATTCCCTACCGGGCGGATACGAATGCGCTGACCATTGAGGCGGCCCAGGGTTTCAGCGGCCTCGCCGGTCCGGTCTACCAGCCGATTGCCGAACTCTTCGTGGTCGATATGCTCCTAGCCAAGCCGCTGCTGGCCGGGGAAACGGCGACGCTGGAGTACTCGGCGAGTTTCCACTACGCGGAGCCTCCGCCGCCGGAGTTCCGCCGGGTGGTGCAAGCCTTCGTGGAGAACCTCGATATACGAGTTGAGTTTCATCCGGATAAACTGCCGAGAAACGTGGAATGGGCGGTATGGGACGGCCTGGACGGACCTATCGTAGAACGCGAGCACGTCGCCCTGGACAGTCAGTTCGCGGTGCACAGGTACCTGCGGCTGGCCGAGAAGACGGCGGCCGGCTTTCATTGGGACTGGTAGCCGCCGTGATCCGAACGTGACGGCCGGGCGTGACACGATCGTGGGTATGCGCAAAGACGAGGGCGCGGCGACCACGAGTGCCCAGTTGCGCGCGCACAATCTCGCGCGGCTGCTGCGCGCCATCCATGACGGCGGCGGCCAGCTCACCAGAGCGGAACTCACCCGGCAGCTCAGCCTGGCCCGGGGGACCGCCACCGTGCTGGTCCGGGACCTGGCCGGGCGTCGCCTGATCCAGGAGGTGACCGGCCCGGTCGACGCCACGGTGCAGCGCGCCCGGGGACGCCCGACCGGTGTGCCGTCGGCGCACGCCCAGGGCCCCGTCGCGCTCGCCGTCGACCTGCGCGACGACTCCTTTACCCTGGCTGCCTTCGAGCTGACCGGGCGCTGCACGGTGCTCGACCGTCAGGAACGGGACGCCGGTTCGGGCACCGGGGTGCTGACCGAGGTCGCGGACCGGCTGAAGATTCGCGGCCGCCAGTTCGGCGGCCGGGTCATCGGCGTCGGCATCGCGGTGCCGTCCCCGGTCCGGGGCAGCGTCATGGTCCAGCCGACCCTGACCGAGTGGCAGGGCGTGGACGTGACCGCGGCGCTCGGGCCTTCGCTGGCGTGCGGGCCCGTCCTGGTCGGCAACGACGCGAGGCTGGCCGGGCTGGCCGAGGCCCGCCGGGGCGTCCTCCGGGGCGTGCCGGTCGCCCTGCACCTGCACGTCGCGACCGGCATCGGCGGGGTCCTGCTGGTCGACGGCCGGCCGGTAGCCGGGGCGCACGGCTCGGCGGGGGAGTTCGGGCACATGCCGCTGACCGGGAGCGACGAGCCGTGCCGGTGCGGGTCGGTCGGCTGCTGGGAACTCGACGCCGGGGCCCGCGGGCTGCTCCGCGCGGCCGGGCAGCCCGAGCAGGGCGACCGGATGCTCCAGGCCGAGCAGATCATCGCGGCGGCGGGCACCGATCCGCGCAGCGGCCGGGCCCTGAGCGTGGTGGCCAAGGCCCTCGGCCGGGGCATCGGCGCGCTGGTCAACGCGCAGGACCCCGAGGCGGTGGGGCTGTCCGGCCTGGCCGCGGAGATCATCCAGGCCGACCCGGGCGCGGTCACGGCCGGCTACCTGTCCACCCTGATGCGGTTCCGCCGGGCCGCCCCGCCCGCCCTGCTGCCCTCCACGCTGGGCGACCTGGGCGCGCTGACCGGCGCGTCCGAGCTCGTCTTCGACGCCTTCCTCGCCCCGCGCGCGCTGTCCGCCTGGCCTGCGCCGGAGCAGAAAACCGCGTGACTTCGGGGCCCGGCGGTGGTAAGTTCCCGACCTTGTGGCTGCGTCACCATCGCCAGAAAATCATAATCATCCCGAACGGCCCGTGGCTGACCCCGTCCTGACCGCTGAACGCGAGCAGTTGCGGCGCTCGCGGGACTATCTCGGCCTCATGCGCGAGGACGTCCTCTCGCTCAAGGCCATGGCCGGCGACCGGGTCTCCCAGCAGTACCTCGAGGCCGAGCTCTACCACCGGGCCGAGGCCCTCAAGGACATCCCCGACACCCCGCTGTTCTTCGGCCGGCTCGACTACGCCGGGGACGCCGACGGCGATGGGGTGGCGGGGCACAGCTTCCACATCGGCCGCCGGCACGTGCACGACCCGGACGGCACGCCCGCGGTGATCGACTGGCGGGCCCCGGTGTCCAGGCCGTTCTACCGGGCCAGCGGCGCGGACCCGATGAACCTGGCGCTGCGGCGCCGGTTCGGCTTCTCCGGCGGTGAGCTGACCGCCTATGAAGACGAGCTGTTCACCACGGGCCGTTCGGCGCCAGAGATCGAACACCAGCCGAGCCGGATCCTGATCGATGAGATCGAGCGGCCGCGGTCCGGGCCGATGCGCGACATCGTCGCGACCATCCAGCCCGACCAGGACGACATCGTGCGCGCCGACGCCGCGCGGACCGTCTGCGTGCAGGGCGCGCCGGGCACCGGGAAGACCGCGGTGGGCCTGCACCGGGTCGCCTACCTGCTGTACGCGTACCGGGAGCAGGTCCGGCGGCGCGGCGTGGTCATGATCGGACCGAACCAGGCCTTCCTGTCCTACATCCGCAACGTCCTGCCCGCCCTGGGCGAGATCGACGTCACCCAGACCACCGTGGACGAGCTCGTGCAGTCCCTGGGGCCGGTGCCGGTGCGCGGATCCGACCCCGACGCGGCCGCGATCCTCAAGGGCGACGCGCGGATGGCCGAGGTCCTGCGGCGGGCGCTCTGGGCCTCGGTGCGTCGGCCTGAGCAGCCCGTGGTCCTGGCCCGCGGCGCCCGGCGCTGGCGGGTCGCCGCCTGGGAGCTCGAGGAACTCGTACACGAGCTGCGCCACCGGGGCGTGCGGTACGGCGCGGCCCGCGAGCTGCTCGAGCACCGGATCGCGCACGTGGTCTTGACCCAGATGGAGGCGGCCGGGGAGGCCTGCGACGACCGGACGCACGAGACGGTGCGCAGGTCCCGGCCAGTGCGTGCGGCGGTCGAGGCGATCTGGCCCAAGGTGGATCCGGTCCGGCTGGTGTTCGGGCTACTGTCCTCCGCCGCGGCGCTGGCCGCCGCGGCCGCCGATCTGCTTACCGCGGCCGAGCAGGCCGAGATCGTGTGGTCCCCGGCACCGCGCGCGCCCGGGTCGGCCCGCTGGTCCCCGGCCGACGTGGTGCTCATCGACGAGGCGCGCGACCTGATCACGCGGACCCCCAGTCTGGCCCACGTGGTGATCGACGAGGCGCAGGACCTGTCGCCGATGGAATGCCGGGCCCTGGGCCGCCGGTGCTCCACCGGCGCGGCCACCGTGCTCGGCGACCTGGCCCAGGGCACCACGCCGTGGGCGGCCTCCTCCTGGGCCTCGCTGCTGTCCAACCTGGGCAAGCCGGAAACCGGCGTGCGCGAGCTGTCGACCGGGTACCGGGTGCCGCGGCAGATTCTGGACTACGCCTCATCCCTGCTCGCCGTCATCGCCCCCGAGCTGCGGCCCGCCTCCTCGCTGCGGGCCGACCCCGGCGCGCTGGACATCGTTCGGGTGCCGTCCGCCGCGCTGGCCCGCGAGGTGGTGGCGGCCTGCGCCCAGGCCTGCGCCCGGCCCGGTTCGGTGGCTGTCATCGCCGCCGACCCGCAGGTCCGGTCCCTGGCCAGCGCGCTCGACGCGGCCGGGCTCGAGCACGGCGCGCCCGGCTCGGACGCCCGGCTGACCCTGGTCCCGGTCACCTTGGCCAAGGGCCTGGAGTTCGATCACGTCATCGTGGTCGAGCCCGCCCGGATCGCCCGTGCCGAAGCCCGGGGCCTGCAGCGGCTCTACGTGGCGCTCACCCGGGCCGTGTCGCGGCTGACCGTGCTGTACGCCGAACCGCTGCCCGACCCGTTGCCGGAACCGCTGCCCGAACCGCTGCCCGACCCGCTGCCGGCCCGGTAAAGTTTCGGGGTGTTCGTCCGGTTTAATGGATCGTTCGTGAACCGATGCCCGCTCCGGTGCGTCAGCATGGTAGGGAAAAATACGGTCGTGCCCGCCGATTTCCTCAAGGTGTGAATTTCTCCATGTGCGTTGCGCGGGCACCAGCGCGGCGGCATGCTGGAGAAGCGGCGACATTAAGTTTTCGGTTGACTCCTAACTGTTACAACGGTGGTGAAGGTGGAAGCGCACAAGACCCGCGATCCGGATCACATGCAGACTGTCTATCTGGAGAAGCTGGCCGACGAGCTGTCCCATCGGGGGCTCGAGGCGTGGCTGATGGCCCCACCGGGGCGTGTTCCCAGCTTGTACGTGGTGAACCCGTCCGCCCGGGCGCTCGAGGAGAACGTCTACGTGGGCTGCGGTAAGGACGGCATGTGGTGGTTCTGGTGGTCCTGGGCGGAGCGGATCGCCGTGGCCGACGACCTCGACCTGGCCGCCACCACGATCGTCCGGGTTCTCGCCTCCCTGCGCCCGCGCGATTAGCCCCGCCGCTACCCCGCTACACCAGCTAAACCAGTGATCACGAAGGGTTTAGCCCCGAAAAATGGGGCCAAAGTCTTCGCGATCATGGAAATCCCTTCCGCGCCCGCCGTTACGAGGCCTGCAGGCCCGGGAACGCCTGGGTGCGGCCCCGCCAGAACGCGGCGCGCTCCGCCGAACTCTGCATGGCCAGCGCGCCGAACGTCCGCAGCCGCTGATCGCTGACCGCCACTAGGCCCAGGTAGGCCCGGGTCACGCCGTCCTCCAGGTAGGCCGCTAGCGCCGCCGCGCTGGCCGCGTCGCCCACCGCGAACGGCAGCTGGTAGAAGGCCTGCGCGGCGACCGGGGTCGCGCCGAGCCCGGAGATCATGGCGGTCAGCGTGTCGCGGGCCTCGTTGTGCCCGGTCCAGTCCTGCGCGGCGGCCGACTGGCGGGTCCCGGACAGGTGGGCGCCGGCCACCCCGTAGCCGAAGATGGCCGCGTCCTCGGCCGCCAGCGCGGCCTGCAAGGCCGCTAGCCCCGTGACCGATCCCACCGCCATCACCCCCGCCCTATCCGCCTAGCGCCACCGCGTGCGTGGCGTCGGAGGCCGCGATGCTGGCGAACAGCTGCGCCAGGTCGGGCGGCACGGTGACCAGTCGCCGGACCAGGTTCGTGGCCGACGCGCGCTCGGCCGCGCGCAGCTGCGCGATCGTCACGCGGCCCGGCCCGGTAGTGGGCGCAGCGCTGGGCGAGGTGCTCGGGGAGAACGACGCGGACGGCTCTCCCGAGGGCAGGATCAGCCTGGCCACGAGCTGGCCGAGATGCTGCCGGTGCTGGGCGAGCAGTCCCTCCAGGCCGCGGGCCCGGCCCGTCGGCCGCGGGTCACCGTGCACCGCGACCTGGTATAGCGCGATCATGGCCTGTTCCGCCGCGATGACCGCCTGCAGCGTAATCACGTCACGTGACAGGGGCGGCCGGCCAGCCAGCGGATCGGGCCCGGCGAACACCTCGGCGGACCTGCATCCGGCGATGGCCAGCAGCGCAGGCAACGCGGCCGCCGAGGCGGCCAGCAGGCGCCGCCTGGGCAGGATGTCTGGCACACGGGCAAGCTACCGCATGTGAAAAAGCTTCACCACGGAGCGTCGGCCCGTCCTATCCGCGTGACGGTCCCGCTGCGGATAGGCTAGGGGCTAATCCCGCAGGTAGTGGACGAGGAGGTCGTGATGCCCGGTGGTTCGCGTCACGCGCCGAAGCCTCGCGGCGCGGCCGGAGGAGGACGATCACCCCAAACCACCCCACGCCGGACCGTGAAGACGGGCGCGGCGGCGGGCGCGGCCTCGGTCGACGAGGCCCGGATCGCGGACGTCATCCGGCCCGTGATCGCCGCGGCTGGCCTGGACCTGGAAGCGGTGCGAGTGAGCGCCGCGGGCCGCCGCAGGTTGCTGCGCGTGGTGGTGGACAGCGACCGGGGCGTGAGCCTGGATGACGCCGCGGACGTCAGCCGTGAGCTGTCCGCCGCGCTCGATGCGGCGGCCGTGATGGGCGATTTCCCGTACACGCTCGAGGTCTCCTCGCCCGGCGTGGACCGCCCGCTGACCGATCACCGGCACTGGCGACGCGCGGTGGGACGGCTGGTCCAGGTCACGGTAACCGATTCGGACAGCGCCCGGTCCGTATCGGGCCGGGTCGCCGCGGCCGACGCCGACGGGGTGACCCTGGACGTCGAGGGTGCCCGTCGCCTCTTCCCCCACGCCGTGCTCGGCCCGGGGGCGATCCAGGTGGAGTTCGGGCATCCGCCAAGCGAGCTTGGAGCGACCGGCGATGGACATTGACCTNNAGCGTGCTGCGCAGCCTGGAGAGCGAGAAGGACATCTCGCTGGATCAGGCCATCAAGGCCATCGAGGACGCGCTGCTCGTCGCGTACCACAAGTCCGACGGCGCGTCGCAGGCCGCGCGGGTCGAGGTGGACCGCAAGAGCGGCCACGTCACGGTCTGGGCCATCGAGACTGGCCCGGACGGCGCGGTGGTGAAGGAGTACGACGACACCCCGGCCGGATTCGGCCGGATCGCGGCCACCACCGCCCGCCAGGTCATCCTGCAACGCCTGCGAGACGTCGAGGACGAGCTGACCTTCGGCGAGTACGCGGGCCGTGAGGGCGACATCGTGGCCGGGGTCATCCAGCAGGGCAAGGACCCCCGGACCGTCCTGGTCGACCTCGGCAAGCTCGAGGCGGTGCTGCCGCCCGCCGAGCAGGTGCCCGGTGAACGGTACATCCACGGCGAGCGGATCCGCTGCTACGTACTGCACGTGCGCAAGGGGCACCGCGGGCCTTCGGTCACCTTGTCGCGTACCCATCCGGGCCTGGTGAAGAAGCTGTTCGCCCTCGAAGTGCCCGAGATCGCCGAAGGCGCGGTGGAGATCGTCGCACTCGCCCGCGAGGCAGGCCACCGGACCAAGATCGCGGTCCGGTCTCACCAGCCGGGGGTAAACGCCAAGGGCGCCTGCATCGGCCCGATGGGCAGCCGGGTGCGGAACGTGATGACCGAGCTGCACGGCGAGAAGATCGACATCGTCGACTACTCCGACGACCCGGCTAGTTTCGTGGCCAACGCCCTATCCCCGGCGCGGGTGAACCGCGTGCACGTGGTCGACGCGACGGCCCGGGAAGCCCAGGTCATCGTGCCCGACTACCAGCTGTCCCTGGCCATCGGCAAGGAGGGTCAGAACGCCCGGCTGGCCGCCCGGCTCACCGGCTGGCGGATCGATATCAGGTCGGACGCCGCCGTGCCGTCCGTCTCGGAGACCGCTTCAGAGACCGTCTCGGAGACCATCCCGGAAGCACCGGATGCATCAGACCCATCGACGCCGGTTTCGCCTGGTGTCGGAGACGTCCGGACACGGTAGACTGGTAGGCGGAATGGCCGTACGAACCGAGCGGCACACCTCAGGTATGCCCGTCATGCGTACCTGTGTAGGCTGCAAGGAGCGTGCGGAGAAATCCAGCCTGCTTCGCTTCGTGGCGGCTGGGGACGTCATCCAGCCCGACCCGCAAGCCCGGCTCCCAGGCCGGGGTGCGTACCTGCACCCCAGCTCGGTGTGTCTGGACCTTGCGCGGCGGCGCCGGGCGTTCCCCCGGGCACTGCGCACCGCGGGATCGCTCAGCCTCGTACCACTGGCTGAGTATCTTTGCGGTGCGGCTGACCCGGAATAGCATTACCCGGGGCGGAACAGTCTGGCTGGCTGCAGGCTTTACGTACAAAGGAACACCTGTCGGAAAGCAGGTCGAGAAGCGGATGAGCGCTCGATGAGCACGTTGCGATGATCACCATAGGCTGAGGCCGGCCCGGAGCACGCTCTGCCCGGGCC
>PLDT01000018.1:0-5675 GCA_003136255.1 Actinomycetota bacterium | reverse complement strand
TAGGACATCGGCGTAGAAACGACGAGAGCGAGCGATATCCTCCGACACGAGGAAGTGGGTGATCAGGATGCCCGTTTGCGGGACGGGGAAGGTCGCCATTTCATTCTCCTTTGAATCGTTGAGAGTCTGAGGCAGTCGTCTTCGGTGAGGTCAGTGGCGAGTGGTTTCACTGCCCGGCCGGCCATCAGTTGCCGTAGATCCGATCCGGCCGGATGAGCACGGCGGCCCTGCGTTCTTCGGCCATGACCCGGTCGTACTCGTCCCAGTTGTCATGCTCGCCGCCGGCAGCGGCGAAGATCTCGCGACGGAGCTGCCGTAGACCTTCAGCATCAAGCCACGGCTGGGGGTCATCGGGCCCGATGAGATCAGCGTGCCCCTCGACCGCTGCCCACTGCCAGCCGTCGCGGAAGGTTGCCGTCACCTGGGGACGGGCGCGGAGGTTGGCCAGCTTGATCCGGCCGGCGGTGACCAGTCCCAGGACGGTCTCGCCCGAGGCGGGGTGAGCGATCACACCGGCATTGACAAGGGACGCTTGGATCGTCCCGTTGGATCGCAGCGTCGAGATCACGACCAATCCGCGGTCATGACGGGCGAGGGACGCCGCTTCCTCAAGTGTCGTCATCGGACCTCCTCGCCGTCCAAGGACCCTTCAACAGGGGCAAAGCGCCACTCATCGCCGACCGCCCGTTCCTCATTGGTGGAGCCGTTCGCACGTCGCATGCGACAAACTGTATCAGGCCCTCCATTCCAGTGAAGCAGCGTCCCCCAGGGCGAGTCGGTCCGTGGAGAGCAAGCACCAGGCCGAGTGTCGACCAGGAGGCCGACGAGAGCTTGGGACACCTCTACTGGCGGAGTTGAGCTCGCCTGGGCCGAAGGTCCTCGATTCGATCAAGGACCTCGTCCAGCGCCGTTTCAAGGTGAGATGGGTCGCGGCGCAGCTGCGCGAGCAGGGTGCCGCCTTGAACCGCAGCCAGAAGGGCTACAGCCAAGCGGCCAGGGTCGGCCTTGCGCCGGAGATCCCCTAGTGGTAGACCTGCGAAGCATCAACTTCGGCCGCCTCTTGGACATCTGCGAGGCTCGTGCTGCCCACGCCATGCTCGGACATGAGCTGCGCCGCCACCGCAACGATTCGGTCGCGGATTGCCCGCCCCTTCGGGGTGAGCCTGCGCTGATTTGCGGCTAGCCCGTTCGCGGTCATCAGCGTCCAGTTGTGCAAGATCGCCCAGAGCCGATCTCCGCTGCCTCGGACCCCTCTTCGATTCGCCGGGTGCCGACCAGCGCATGGCTAGGTCGTGCCGTGATCGGGCATTGACCTCCCGCAGATGCTCTGGAGCAGTCGGATCGAGGTGACATACACCTCAACTATAGCTCCGATGCTCCCCAGTCATGGAGTTGACACTTCAGATCAGTCGCGTGATTCTGTAGTGACTGATACATAATCAGACCAGCCATGTGGTCGACTTCCGGCCGCCTGGTCAGTCCGCACCGGGCGGCTCACCGGTCCCGGTGCCGCCGCCGATCTCGCCGTTGCCGCCGATATACCAGGTCCCGGTCTGCTCGCTGCCGATGGTCCCAGACCTGCGGCTCCCGTGGGTAAACGTGCGAGACGTCGCCGACGCGCACATCGAGGCGATGACCTCCGAGACGGCGGGCGGGAATCGCACGATCGTCGCGACCGACCCATTGTCGCTCATCGACGTCGCCGCGGTGCTCCGCGAAAGGCTTCCCGAGGCGAGCGCGAAGATCCCCCAGCGGGCGATGACGGCATGGCTCACCTGGGTCGCGAGCGTGTTCGAACCTCAGCTGCGCGACATCCGGTGGCTCATCGCCTCGGCGCAGCGCTTCGACCACGGCCCCGCCGAGGCGCTCCTGGGCCGCCCGGTTTCCTCGATCCCCGACACGATCGAGGAAACCGGCCGCAGCCTCGCCGAGCGCGGACTCGTCTGAGGCCGGCTGGAAGCCACGACAGGCGCGGGTCGGCCCACACCGCAAGAGAGCCGCGCCACGTTTCTCACGGCAGTCGAGGCCGCCAGGACCTTGCCAACAAGCCGAGCGGTCTTCGCGCACGCCAAGATCGTCTCCGTGCTCAGGTGCCGCAGTAGGTGAGGTACGGGGCGCAGCTTGCGGGTGCCGGCCCGGCGTAGTCTTCCAAGCCGGGCCGCTCCTCGAAGGGGCGGGAGACGACGTCCGCGAGACGGCGGAAGGGCCCCATCTCGCCCTCGGTCGCCGCGGCAAGCGCCTCTTCGACGCGGTGATTGCGCGGGATGTAGACGGGGTTGACCCGGTTCATCGCGGCGGCCACCGCGCCACGGTCGGCTCGCAGCAGGACCTCGCGGCGGGCGGCCCAGGCATCGAAAGGCTCCGGCTCAGTGAACAGCGTCCGCGCGGTGCCGGCGGACAGCGCGCGGAAGAAACGCGTGAAATCGACCGTCTGCGACCGCATCAGCTTTAGGACGTCCTCCGCCATAGCCCGGTCCGGGGCGGCGATCCCGAGCTTCGCCGCCATGCCCTCGGCCCAGTGACGCTCGTAGTCGTCAGTGAACCCGTTCAGCACCTCCGTGGCCGCCTCAACCGCTGCCTCGCTGTTGTAGTCGAACAGCGGCAGCAGGGCCTCCGCCAGCCGGGCCAGGTTCCACTGCAGGATGTGCGGCTGGTTGCCGTAGGCATAGCGGCCGCGCTCGTCGATGGAGCTGAACACCGTGGCCGGGTCGAAGGCGTCCATGAACGCACACGGGCCATAGTCGATGGTCTCGCCAGAAATCGTCGTGTTGTCGGTGTTCATAACCCCGTGGATGAACCCGACCAGCATCCACCGGGCAACGAGCCGCGCCTGTGCCTGGACCACGCGCCGGTACAGGTCCAGGTAGCGGTAGCGGTTCGGGGCGCCGGCCGCCTCCGGGTAGTGACGGGCGATGGCGTAGTCGGCGAGGGCGCGCAGCAGGTCACGGTCACCGGACGCGGCAGCGTACTGGAACGTGCCCACGCGCAGATGGCTCGCCGCCACCCGGGTGAGCACCGCGCCCGGCAGCGCTCTTTCCCGGATCACCCGCTCGCCCGTGGCGACCACCGCGAGCGCCCGCGTGGTGGGGATACCGAGGCCGTGCATGGCTTCGCCGATGACATACTCGCGCAGCATCGGGCCTGCCACGGCCTTGCCGTCAGCGCCCCGGGAGAACGGGGTGCGCCCGGATCCCTTGAGATGAAGGTCGCGGCGGCGTCCCTCTATATCGATCACCTCGCCGAGCAGCAGCGCGCGGCCGTCCCCGAGGCGGGGCGAGTANNCGGGGCCTGCCCGGCCAGCAGCGCGACGCCCGGCGGCTCCCGCAGCTCCGCAGGATCGACGCCCAGCTCGGCCGCCAGCTCTTCGTTGAGCACCAGCAGCTCGGGGGCGGGCGCCGGGGCCGCCGTCCACGGCAAGGAGAGGCCAGGCACCTCGCGGGCGTAGGAATTCTCGAACCGGAACAAGGTCGGCGCAACGGTCATGCCTCCGAGACTACGGGCAGCCGCCGTCCGTCGGCCTGCCCGTCGATGCAGTGCGGTGGGCGCTCAGCATGTGCGGTCGCGCTTGGCGTGGTTGGGCTGTGGGCTGCGTCGGGTGGCGTTGCTCGGGTCGGCGCCGGTCCGTCTCGTCGCTGTAACGGTGCGGCTTCAGCTCATGGGATGGGGTCATCCCTTGAAGTGGAAGCCATGGACCAGCGACCCGCGCGCCATCGGCGGTGTCGCGCCGCAGTCGACGGCGGACTGGGCGTTCGTGCAGCACATGATCGCGTCGATGGACTCGAAGAAGGGGCGAGTCGGCGTGGTCCTGCCCACGGCGTCCTCTTCCGGGGCGGCCAGGAAGCGGCCATCCGCCAGCGCGTCCTGGACGACGACCTCCTCGAAGCCGTGATCGGCCTGCCGGCGAACCTCTTCTACTCGACTTCCATCCCGACCTGCATCCTCGTGTTCCGCGCCCCCGGCACGAAGGTTGAGGGGCGCCAGGGCGGGGTGCTGTTCATCGACGCGTCCAGGAGGTTCGCGAAGGCCAAGAACCGCAACGTCCTCACCTCCGCCCACATCGCCGATGTCGTGACCGCCTACCGCTCAAGGTCTGGCGCCGATGGCAGCCCGGCCGACGCCGATGGCGGCGGACTCGCGGCGCGATTCGTCCCGGCCGCGGAGATCGCGATGAACGGTTACGACCTCAATATCGGGCGGTACATCAAGCAGGCCGCTGCCGTGCAGGAAGACCTCGGCTCCCTCATCGACGCCTACAACATCGCCCGTGCCGACCGCCAGAAGAACGAGCAGCGCATGCTCGCAGTCCTCGCTGCCGCCGGGGTCGAGGGCTTTGATGAGTGAACGATCCGGGTGGGCGCAAAAGCCTCTTTCAGAAGTGGGAGAGCTGATCCGCGGTCGTCGTTTCACCAAGAACGACTACGTGGAAGCCGGGCTTGGCTGCATCCACTATTCGCAGATCTACACCGACTTCGGGCCTGTCGAGAACAAGCCCCTCACGTTCATCGCAGAGGATTCCCGTCCGCGAATGCGCCTCGCCCACACTGGCGACCTGGTCATCGCCGCGACAAGCGAGAACGTGGCAGACGTCGGGAAGGCGGTCGCGTGGCTGGGCGATGACAGCGTTGCGGTACACGACGACTGCTATATCCTCCGGCACGGCCTCAATCCGGCGTACGTCTCGTACTTCTTCACGTCATCGCTGTTCCACGCGCAGAAGATCAGGTACTTGTCCGAGACGAAGGTCGTGCGGATCTCGGGTGCGGACCTGAGCCTGTTGGACGCCTCCCGGACCCGGACTTGTGTTGGTCTTGTGCTGGCCGCAGCAGCCCGGCCAGCCGTCGCGCCTGCACCCCGGACCCGGCGCTGTCATATCGGCACGCGCCTGCCCGCGGCCCGAAGACCGGCTGCCGTCGGCACCCGCTGACCTGCCGGCCATCCCGTTTTACCCCTCGGCCAGGCCGGGAATAACTCACCGTGACGAACAAAGCATGCGTCGACGGACCAAAAGCACCCATAACGCCGATTCCGCGCGCAAGGTAATCAGCGATCCGTGGTTCTGGGCACGCGCCCAGATCATCCGGTTCGGCGTACCGAGGCCTCGCAGAACTGGCGGTGTCGTCAGCAGACGATGAGGTCAATGGCGATGGCGAGGCGTTCCAGGAAGGCCTCACGAGTGGTGACCTCGTGCTTGATTCCGATGGACGTGCTGATCAAGGTCTGAGTGACTGCAGCTGACCTCGCTGCTTTGGGGGTATCCGGCGATTCGGCCAGCGCGGCGTCGAGGAGTGCGGCGAACCGCCGGGGGTACTCGGCGACGACGGACCCGAGCAGATCCTGATACTCCTCGGCCATCGAGTTCACCTCACGGCTCATCGCGCCGATGTAGCGCCCGGTCCAGTGGTCGAACGCGCTGAGCAGCCGGTCGCGAAGGGGCCGGGCTGCGTCGGCGAGTACCCCGGTGGCCGCGGTAAGGCTCTGGTCCAGTGCCTGCGTGACGGCGGCAGTGAAGAGTTCCTGTTTGGAACCGAACAGCAGGTAGAGGCCGGGGCGCGAGATGGCGGCCGAGCGGGCGACATCCTCCATCGACGTCTTCCGGTAGCCGTAGCGCGCGAACGTGTCGAGGGCCGCGGCGAGCACAAGCTCACGACGACCACGGTCGATAGCACGCGCGTCGG
>PLDT01000558.1:0-2677 GCA_003136255.1 Actinomycetota bacterium | reverse complement strand
CGCCGGCCGAAGTGAGCGGCCTCATCCGGGCTGGCCGAGACCCGCACCCGGACGCCGGCCCGGCCGTTGCTGACGTAGTCGAGGGTCGCGATGGCCTTGGAGATGTGGAACGGCTCGGTGTGCGTCACGACCACGGTCGGTATCAGCCCGATGTGCCTGGTCAGCGGGGCCGCCCGGGCCGCGATGAGCACCGCGTCCAGGCGCCCGGCGACCCGGTCGGTCCGGGTGGACTGCAGGGTGAAGCCGTCTTCGATGGTGACGAAGTCGAGCAGGCCTCGTTCGGCCTCGGCGACGACATCGGTCCAGTAGCGGCCGGTGAACAGCTCGGCTGGACGCGCGCGCGGCTCGCGCCACGCGGCGGGATGCCAGCCCGCGCCGTCGAGCGCAACGGACAGGTGCATGGGAGGTCACTCCGTTCCGTGCGAGTGGAACCACGGCCGTTCCGAAAAAAGTCGGCTATCGAGATCGGGGTACTAGAGATAAGGAGGGGATCCGCGGTCCTATTCCGGTTCCGGCCCGCGCCCAGCGGGTGCGGGCCGGGTAAGATGTATATTAAATCAATCTGAAAAATGGGGTTTGGTACTCTTTTTTGTCCGAACGACCCGTGGTGTCACCCCAGCGCCCGCTCATCGCCATCCGGAGGTCGACGTCATGCGAATCGCCGTGGTCACCGGCAATCCGAAGCCNNAGCGAGCACGCGCCGAGCCTGTTCGACCCGGCGGCGGCCGAGCTGTCCCGGCTGACCGCGGAGGTCGCGGCCGCCGACATCGCCATCTTCGCCTCGCCCACCTACAAGGCCTCCTACACCGGCATGCTGAAGGCGTTCCTGGACCGGTACGGCAGCAACGGCCTGGCCGGAACGATCGCGGTGCCGGTCATGACCGGCGGCTGGGCCGGTCACACCCTCGCGGTCGAGGTTCACCTGCGCCCGGTGCTGGTCGAGCTGGGCGCGACGGTTCCCGCCCGCGGCCTGTACGTCACCGAGCCCGAGCTTCCCGAACTCGACGCCGTGGTGGCCAGGTGGGCCGCCACCGCCATCCCCCTCATCCGCGGCGCGCTGGCCGTTCATGAAGCCAACGAGGTATAGCCGCCTCGGAAATACACCAGCGGCCCGGCCGGGCTGCCGCCGGTCTCGACGTGACGCACCCGGCCGACGACGATCTCGTGGTCGCCGCCCGGCAGGCGGTGCTCGACCGTGCATTCCATGACGGCGAGCACATCCTCCAGCCGGGGGCTCCCGGTGACCCCGTGCCGGTGCCGCACCCCGTCCCAGGCCGCGGCCAGCCCGCGGCGGGCGAAGTTCGCCGACAGCTGCCGCTGGGTCGCCGCGAGCACGTTCACCACGAACGCGCCGTGCCCGCGGATCGCCCGCAGCGTCACGCTGTCCAGGTCGAAGCAGGCCAGGACCAGCGGCGGGTCCAGCGACAGCGAGGTAACCGCGCTGGCCGTGGTGCCCACCGGCCTGCCGTCGGCGCCGATCGAGGTGATCACGGTGACGCCGGTCGCGAACTGGCCCATGGCGTGCCGGAACTCGGCAGCCGAGACCTCCGTACCGGGAACCCCGTCAACTGCGACCACCTCTTCACACTGCTATCCCGCGCTCGAATAGTCAAGTATTACGATCTAATTAGTAGATTTAGCGCATGGGGCTGGCGGGGTCGGCTGGCTTTGCTGATCAGCTGGTCGTGCGGGTTAGCTGGGCGTGCGGGTTAGCTGGGCGGGAGGTTTCCGTCGACGAGGGCGCTCCATCCGGCCGGGCGGGTGCTGACGTCCTCGCAGCGCTGCTGAAGCCGGTGCAGTGACTCGCTGTCGCCAAGCCGGAAGGCCGCCTCGACGCGGGCGCTGTCCTGGACCTCGGGAAGGTCCAGCACCGCGTCGACCAGGCTCGCGCGGCGCCCGGGGGCGATGTGTCCCGGCTCGGCGTGCAACGACACCCGGGCGGTGCCGCCAGATCCTTCCGAGGTGGTCACCTCGGCGGTCGCGACGGTGCGGTCATCATCGCTCACCTCGACGTGCTGACTTAGATCGGGCCCGGCCATGCGATGCCTCCAGTTGCGGATTCTTGGAACGGACCGGGGCGCTGACTGCTCGCCAGTACTCATGGGCGGCTCACCCTCCGGTCCGGGCCTTGCCCAGGGCGTGCCGGATGGTGTGCCGCAGCCGGGTGATCCGCGCGGGTCCCACGGCGGTCATCGCCAGGGCGCCCGCGATGGCGGCCAGCAGCAGAGCCGCGGCCAGCGGCAGGACAAGGTGAACGCCCAGGAAGCTGATGTTCGCGGCGTGCGCGTTCTGGACGATGAAGATCACGGCCACGACGAGGGCCACGGAGCCCGCGATCAGCGCGGTGCGCGTCCCGCTGGTCCGGGTCCGCGGCTGCCCGCGGCCGGGTGGCTGCGGCGCGGGCGGGGCTGGGGGCGGCGCGGAGCCGTTGACGGAGGGGGGAATCGTGATGGTCGGGCCGTGTGGCGCGGCTGGTTCGGTCATGGCGTTACTTCCTTGAGAAGCGGGACCGGCTCGCGCAGGCCTGGGCGGGTCTCCTTGCGGGCCGGTCCCGGTGGATCAGTGCCTGCGCAGGAACAGGAAGACAAGCACGATGATCACGAAGATCACGATGACTCAGAAGCTGATAAACATGAGGGCTCCTTGGGGGGTTAGGAGGGGGCTGCCTGCTCCGGCT
>PLDT01000345.1:6724-7077 GCA_003136255.1 Actinomycetota bacterium | reverse complement strand
CCCGGCCACCGCGGCGGGGGCAGCGCAGTCCCCGCCCGCACCGGGCCAGGCGCCCGCGGGCGGCCCGGGCGCCGCGCCGTCTCAGCCAGACAAGCGCGGGTCGGCCCGGACCGGGGTCCTCGATTCGGATGAGCACCCCGACGGCATCCGCCTCGTGCCCGGCAGCGAGAACTTAACTCGTCGGCCAATGCACGCGGCGCCGCGCCACGTACGNNAGGCGTCATCCTCAAGGCCCAGGGCGAGCATGTCCAGGCGCCTGAGGATGACGCCTTCGCGTAGGGCCCAGGGGCAGAGCTCGAGCTGGTCGGCGCCCAGCAGGTCCAGGGCGGCGTCGGCCACGATGGCGCCCGCCG
>PLDT01000345.1:0-6694 GCA_003136255.1 Actinomycetota bacterium | reverse complement strand
GAGGTCCCCACCACGTGATCGGGCAGGCCGTGCCGCAGCAGGCCGCCGGTGGCCCGGCCGATCTGCGCTCGCACGTGCTTGCGCAGGCGGCGCACGTCCTGCGCGGGCGGCGGGTCGGCGGGGATCCAGTCCCTGGTCAGCCGGCCGGCGCCGAGCGGGAGCGAGGTCACCGTGTCGGCCTCCTCATCGATGCCCGACGCCACCTCGAGCGACCCGCCGCCGATGTCGATGACGAGCAGCCGCCCCGAGGACCAGCCGAACCAGCGCCGGGCGGCCAGGAAGGTGAGCCGGGCCTCCTCGTCCCCGGTCATCACGTTGATCTGGGCGCCGGTCTGGTCNNACCGGGACAGCGAGCTGTCGTTATCCAGGTGATCCGCGAGCCTGAGCTCGGCCTTGTGGGAGAAGGCCGGCATCGGCCGGGCCCCCGGGTAGGCATCGACCACCAGCAAGTGCACGGTGTTCGACCCGACGTCAAGCACCCCAAGTCGCATACCTTGACGCTACCTCCGCCGGTGCTCAGGAACAGCCTGGCGGCGCCCGCGCTGTCGCACCTGATGGCGATTCATCCGGGCCGCAGATACGACTTTTGGTGGCTTTTCAGATAATTTATTCCGAACGACCAGTACTGGGTGCGTGCACCCGGGAGTCGTTTTACGGGACGGAGGCCCGGCATGCGGAACGGCGAGGTGTCGTACTGGTGGCAGGCCCGCGGCGTGCCGCCCAGGCGGCCGTCGCTGCCGGGCGGGACGCAGGCCGACGTGTGCATCGTGGGGGCCGGTTACACCGGGCTGTGGACGGCGTACTACCTCAAGCGGGCGGACCCGGGGCTGCGGATCATCGTGCTGGAGGAGTCCTTCGCCGGGTTCGGCGCCTCCGGGCGCAACGGCGGGTGGGTCACCGCGGCCCTGCCCGGCTCGCGTGCCCGCTACGCCATGCACCCGCGCGGCGCGGGCGGCGTCCGCGACCTCGAGCGGCAGCTTCGGGAGACGGTCGACGAGGTGGCCCGGGTCTGCGCGGCCGAAGGGATCGACGCCGGCCTGGTCAAGGGCGGCTCGCTGTCTGTCGCCACGTCCGCGGCGCAGGACGCCCGGCTGCGGCGCCAGCTGGAGCACGAACGGGCCTGGGGCGATGGACCACTGGTCGTTCGGTATCTGAATAAAGACGAACTGGCCGAGCGGGCGACGGTGACCGGGGCCACCGGGGCCCTGTATTACCCGGACTGTGCCCGGGTGCAGCCCGCCGACCTGGTGGCCGGGCTGGCCGAGGTGGTGACCGGGGCTGGCGTCCTGCTGTACGAGGGGACCCGGGTGACGGCGATCACGCCCGGCCGCGCGCACACCGCGGCGGGGGACGTGCGCGCGCCGTACGTCCTGCGCGCGACCGAGGGGTTCACCGCGGGCCTGCCCGGCCAGCACCGGACGCTGCTGCCGATGAACAGCTCGATGATCGTCACCGGTCCGCTCAGCGACGCGGCCTGGAAAGCCGTCGGCTGGGACGGCTGCGAAACGCTCGGCGACGAGGCGCACGCGTACATGTACGCGCAGCGCACCGCCGACGGCCGGATCGCGCTCGGCGGCCGCGGCATCCCTTACCGGTTCGGCTCCGGCCTGGACCACGACGGGGCGATCGCGGCCTCTACCGTGGCTCAGCTGGGCCGGATCTTGCGCCGGATGTTCCCGGTGACGGCCGAAGCGGGGCTGGAGCACGCGTGGTCCGGCGTGCTCGGCGTGCCGCGGGACTGGTGCGCGACGGTCATGATGGACCCGCGCACCGGCCTGGGCTGGGCCGGCGGCTACACCGGCCACGGGGTGGCGGCCGCCAACCTGGCCGGCCGGACCCTGGCCGACCTGGTGCGCGGCGTGCCCAGCCCGCTCACCACGCTGCCCTGGGTGGGCCACCGCTCACCGCGCTGGGAACCGGAGCCCGCGCGCTGGGCCGGGGTCCACGGCCTGTACGCCCTGTACCGCACGGCGGACCGGCTGGAATCGGCGGGCCGCTCGTCGCGGACGTCGCTGCTGGCCCGGGCGGGCGACCTGATCTCTGGTATCCCGCACTGACCCAAACGGAAGCGGCCCGGCGCCGCAGCGCCGGGCGTTTCCCGCGAAGCTCCCCCGGATGACCCGGAGGCGGGTTAGAAGATCTTCTTGGTGCTGGTCTTGAACGCGATGGTCCCGTGGCTGGTGTAGCCGATGACGTACGTCTTCAGGTGCGAAGAATAGGGGATCGTCCCGAACCGGCACTGGGTGTTGTTGTGACCCATGGCCACCGCGCCCAGGTTGCTGGAGTGGCTGCCGCTGGAGTTCGTCGCCACGATGACCGCTCCGACCGCGAACTGGCTCTTGGTGTCCTTGGCGCAGACGTTGACGTAGATCCCCTTGCTCGTCTTCTTGTAGTTCCCCCAGGCCTGGATTCCGCTGTGGCCGGGGAAGGAGAGCTTATGCGTGCTCGAGTGCGCGATCGAGGTGGTCGCAAAAGCCGGCAGCGCGCTGGCAGCGAGCATCGCCGCCGATGCGGCGATGACAGAGAGTCGGCGCAGCATGGATACCTGTACCTCCGTGTGGTCTTTGCGGGAGAGCCAAAGGTAGCAGCATCTCCGGGGCCAGACAACAAGGCACACTGTAACGGCACCCGCCTGCCCCGGTAAGCCGGCGTGCGGGCTGTCCGGCGTGAAGGAGAGTGGACGTGAAGGCGCTGGTGTTCCGGCACAACCTGGCCCGCGAGGCGGCCGCGACCATCGGCGGGCGGGTCGACCGGCACGCGTTCGTGTCCCGGCTCGCGCCGGTCCGCATCGAGGACGTCGACGAGCTGCCGCTGCCGGCGCCGGACTGGGTCCGCGTCCAGACCACCTTCTCAGGCCTGTGCGGCTCGGACGTGAAGCAGATCCTGCTGAACGGCTCGCGGGACAACCCGCTCACCGCGCTGGTCTCCTTTCCGCACGTGCTCGGGCACGAGGTGGTGGGGCGCCGCGCGGACACCGGCGAGCGGGTGGTGCTCAACCCGTGGCTGTCCTGCGGGCCCCGCGGCATCGACCCGCCGTGCGAGGCCTGCCAGGCCGGCCGCTACCCCTGGTGCCGCAACTTCCGGTCCGGCGACCTGCCCGTCTCGATCCACCTGGGGAACTGCGCCGCGGCCTTCGGGGCGCACGCGGAGCGCTTCGCCGCCCACCCCACCCAGCTGTTCGCCATCCCCGACGGCGTTTCCGACGAGGCGGCGGTGCTCGCCGACCCGGTCAGCGTCTCGCTGCGCTCGATCCTGCTCGCGCCGCCGCCGGACGGCCAGCCGGTCCTGGTCTACGGGTCGGGCACCCTGGCGTTCGCGGCGGTCGCGCTGCTCCGCCACCTGTATCCNNGACGAGCTGGTGGCCCAGGTCGCCGAGCGCGTCGGCACGACGCCGCTGCGGCCGTGGAGCAAGCACGACTGGCTGCAGGACGGCCCGGCCGTGGTCTACGACACGATCGGCTCGACCGAGACCGTCGAGACCTCGCTGCGGCTGCTGGCCACCGGCGGCACGCTCGTCATCTCCGGCGTCGAGCCGCCCAAGCGCTTCGAGTGGACCCCGCTGTACTTCAAGGAGCTGCGCGTCATCGGGTCGAACGGGTTCGGCATCGAGGAGGTCGGCGGGGTGGCCAAGCACTCCATGGAGCACTACTTCGACTTCGTGGCCGGCGGCCTGGACCTGACCCCGGTCATCACGCACCGCTTCCCGCTGGACCGCTGGGACGAGGCCGTGCTGGCGATCAAGGACTCGCGGCGCTCCGGCGCGGTCAAGGTGCTGCTGGAGCCCCCTGCGACGTCACGCGACGCCAGCTGAGCGTCAGCACGACGGCCACCACCGCGCCGATCCCGCCGCCCACGGCGATGACCGAGGACGGGCTCACCACCTCCGCGGCGGCGCCCGCCGCCACGAAGGCGGCCCCCTGGGCGACCACGACGCCCATGCTCGCGATGCCGAAGGCCTGGGCCCGCCGCTCGTCCGGCACCCTGACCACGAACGCGGTGTTGACCGCGAGCTGGTAGACACAGGTGGCGGCCGCGGCCGAGAAGATCACCAGCGAAACGGCCAGGCCCGGGCGCAGCGCGATGAGGACCAAGGTGGCGCCGGTGACCGCCGCCAGCGGCCCCATCAGCGTCAGCCGCCGCCGGGGGCTGACGAACCGGCTGAACAGCGGGGTGGCGATCGCCGTGGCGGCGGCCGTGGACGCCAGCACGAGCCCGGTGGCCACCGGGCCGCCGCCGAGCCGGGCCGCGTACGGGGCGGCGATGCCCTGCGGGATCGTGTACAAGACCACCAGCCAGCCCAGCAGCACGAGGGTCCGCAGCGCCGGGTCGCCGAACACCAGCCGCAGCCCCGCGGCCGCCCGGGTCAGCGGCGAGCCCTGGCCGGCCTCCGGGCCCGCCGCGGCGGGCCTGGCCCGGGTGCCCAGCCCGATGAGCAGCCCGGAGGCCACGAACGTGACCGCGTCGATGAGCAGCGAGGGCCGCACGCCGAAGACGGTGATCGCGGCGCCCCCGGCGGCCGCGCCGGTCACCTCGGCGGTCAGGTAGGTGGTCTGGATCACCGCGGTGCCCAGGGCGTAGCTCTCGCCGGGCAGGATACCGGGGGTGATCGACGCGCGGGCGGCCTCGAACGGCGAGGCGAACATGGTGGCGGCGAACAGCAGCACCACCAGAGCCGCCACCGGCGTGCCCGGTACGGCCATCGCGGCGACCAGGATGGCGCGGACCGCGTCGCAGGCCACCATCACCGTGCGGCGCGGACGACGATCCGCCAGGTCGGCCAGGAACAGCCCGCCGATCACCCACGGCAGGTACCCGGCCGCGTAGGCCAGGGCGGCCAGCAGCGGCGACCTGGTCCGGTCGTAGACCAGCACCGCCAAGGCGACCAGGGCCAGCCGATCGCCCGCCGCGGACAAGATCACCGACAGCCACAGGGCGCGGAACTCGCGCACCCTGAAGACGTCGCGGAACGTGGCCATCCGGCCGGCCTCCCTCTCCCGGCGGGAGTCCCCCGACCGAGCCGGCAGGGCCGACCCGGCCTTCGCCAACCCGGGGCCTGCGGTGCAGTGGCCGGTCAGGTCCAGGTGTTACCGCAATACGGCTCCGGTTACTCGCGCCGCCTCTATGTACCATTCACCGTCCGCCGGTCGCTGAGCGCAACAGGACGAGGGTGCTTTAGTCACGAAAATAGCCAGATGTGACCGTATGCACACAGTCACATCTGGCTATTTCGGTCTATTGCCCTAGTTCGTCGTCCGTGTCCGGCTACGGGCTCAGCCTTCGGAGCCTAGGCGAGGTCGAACCGGTCGAGGTTCATGACCTTGTTCCACGCCGCGACGAAGTCGGTCACGAACTTCTGCTTCGCGTCGTCGCTCGCGTAGACCTCGGCGAGCGCGCGCAGCTCGGAGTTCGACCCGAAGACCAGGTCGGCCCGGCTGCCGGTCCACTTGACCTCGCCCGTGGCGGCGTCGCGTCCCTCGAACGTGTTCGCGTCCTGCGCCACCGGCTGCCACGTCGTGCTCATGTCGAGCAGGTTGACGAAGAAGTCGTTGGTCAGCGACCCGGGGCTGGCGGTGAAGACCCCGAGCTTGGACCCGTCGTAGTTCGCGTCGAGCACGCGCAGGCCGCCGACCAGGACGGTCATCTCCGGAGCGCTCAGGGTCAGCAGGTTCGCCTTGTCGAGCAGCAGGTACTCGGCGGGCAGCCGGCTGACCTTACCCAGGTAGTTACGGAACCCGTCCGCGGTGGGCTCGAGCGCGGCGAACGACTCCACGTCGGTCTGTTCCTGCGCCGCGTCCGTGCGGCCCGGCGTGAACGGGACCTCGACGTCGAAGCCGGCGTTCCTGGCCGCCTGCTCGACCGCCGCACCGCCGGCCAGCACGATCAGGTCGGCCAGCGAGACGTACTTACCAGTGGCGTTGAACGAGGACTGGATCCCCTCGAGAACGCGCAGCACGGTCGCGAGCTGGTCGGGGTTGTTGACCTCCCACCCGTTCTGCGGCTCCAGGCGGATGCGCGCGCCGTTGGCGCCGCCGCGCTTGTCGCTGCCGCGGAACGACGAGGCCGAGGCCCACGCGGCCGAGACGAGCAGGGAGACGGGCAGGCCCGAGGCCAGGATCTGGCCCTTGAGGCCGGCCACGTCGGCGGCGTCGATGAGCTCGTGCGTCACCGCCGGCACCGGGTCCTGCCAGATCAGCGTCTCGGCCGGGACCTCCGGGCCGAGGTACCGAACGATCGGGCCCATGTCCCGGTGGGTCAGCTTGAACCACGCGCGGGCAAAGGCGTCCGCGAACTGGTCGGGGTTCTCCATGAAGCGCCGCGAGATCTGCTCGTAGATCGGGTCGACCCGCAGCGAGAGGTCGGTGGTCAGCATCGTCGGCGGGCGGCGCAGCGACGGGTCCTCCGGATCAGGGACGGAATCCGCCCCGGTGCCGCCCTTCGGCTGCCACTGGTGCGCGCCGGCCGGGCTGCGGGTCAGCTCCCACTCGTTTCCGAACAGGACCGGGAAGAAGCTGTTGTCCCAGGCGGTCGGCGTGGGGGTCCAGGTGACCTCGATGCCGCTGGTAATCGCGTCGCGTCCCTTGCCGGAGCCGTAGCTGCTCTGCCAGCCCAGGCCTTGCTGCTCGAGCGGGGCCCCCTCGGGGTCGGGGCCGACTGCGCTCTCCGGGCCCGCGCCGTGGGTCTTGCCGAAGGTGTG